>NZ_CP104558.1:3903325-4211238 GCF_025398035.1 Rossellomorea vietnamensis | reverse complement strand
TCATCAATGACGACTCCAAGGAATTCCCAGCCTTCGAACTTGCTGACTAATCCAGCCACTTCATGACGGCGAACCTGCTCGTCCAAAGCGTATAATAGCTGCTGACCAGTCGTAGCACCAGCGAAAGCGGTTCTGTGATGCTGGGTCCCACCGAAGCGACGGAAATCCAGTAACCCTTCAGGCGTACGGTTAAACATAACACCCATACGATCGAGTAAGTGAATGATCCCAGGTGCTGCTTCTGTCATTGCTTTAACAGGCGGTTGATTCGCTAAGAAATCCCCACCATAAACCGTATCATCAAAATGTTCCCAAGGAGAATCCCCTTCTCCCTTTGTATTAACGGCTCCGTTAATTCCACCCTGTGCACATACAGAGTGAGAACGCTTAACGGGTACCAGTGAGAATAAATCGACTTGCGTTCCTTTTTCTGCTGCTTTAATTGTGGCCATCAGGCCGGCTAAACCGCCACCGACAACGATGATTTTACCTTTACTCATCGTGACTCACTCCTTTTCCTACCATACTTCGAGAGCACTTGCTTATCTATCAGACTCGTATATTTTTCTGCTTATACGAAGGCAAAGATTGCACGCATACCGACAATCGATAACGCGACAAAAATCCCGATCGTAACATATGTAGCTATTAATTGAGAACGAGGTGTAACCGTTAGTCCCCAGCTTACGCAGAATGACCATAATCCATTAGCAAAGTGGAAAATCGTTGATAATACACCAAGCACATAGAATCCTAACATCAACGGATTGGATAGAATGTTTTCCATCATCTGAAAGTTCACTTCAGCTCCAAACGCCGCAGCGACCCTTGTTTCCCAGATATGCCATGTGACGAAAATGAATGTGATCACTCCAGAAACACGTTGAAGTAAAAACATCCAGTTACGGAAATAACCAAACTTGCTTGCATTATTCTTGGAAGTGAATGCAATGTAAATTCCGTAAATCGCATGGAAGTACAATGGAAGGAAGATGATAAAGATTTCAAGGAAATAACGGAAAGGAAGACTTTCCATAAAATGCGCCGCCTGGTTAAATGATTCTTCCCCACCAGTGGCAAAATGGTTCACGACTAAATGTTGTGTTAAAAATAATCCAACTGGAATAACACCTAGCAATGAATGAAGCCTGCGATAATTAAATTCTCGATTTCCAGCCATGATTTACCCCCCTTAATGATAAAATATGAATTCGTTTTCTAATGCCTTTCTTTACCTATTAGACGACGATACATATTTTATATTGTAACAATAATGTGACATGTTCATTTTACTCCCAAGGAGTGGAAGCGTCAAGAAAACGTATACATAAATTCGACAATACCGCAAAAATATTTTCAGTAGATCCACAACGGAAAACATGAGGTTTTACACAACTAAATGTTCGAAAATTCTAATAAATGTACAATAAATATTATAGCACCAAAATATCCCAAGGTCATTTTTTCAAGGTATGGGATGATAATTACCTCTTTCATGTATATAATAGTTTTATAGAAAGAGGGGATTTACTTGGAACAGAAAAAAGAAGAAGTACATCAGCCGTCCGTTCCAATCTTCGGATATGAAATGTTACGCGACATCTTGATTCCAGACATACTGGGAAAACACACACCCGATATCCTATACTGGGGAGGAAAGCAGCTCTCTAGGAAGTTCCCCCTTCAGTCAACGGAAGAAATATCTTCCTTTTTCAATGAAGCTGGATGGGGCACCCTTACACTTCTGGAACAGAAAAGAAATGAAATGACATTTGAATTGAGCGGACCTGTGATCGAACGGCGTCTGTCACTGAAAACGGATGTGAACTTCAAACTGGAAACGGGCTTTATTGCCGAACAGATTCAGCTTCAAAGAAAATGTGTGGCAGAAGCTGCTGACGAATTATATAAACGGAGCCAATCGGTCAAAGTCATGGTAAGATGGGACGACAAAGACCGGATCGAGTAGTCAAGCTCTCAATAAAGGGTTGCCTGGAATCATCCAGGCAACCCTTTTCCATGTTGATCCTACAGCGTGATTTCTTCCATCTTCACGGCATCGAGATGAAAGGCCGTATGTAAGACGCCTGCCGCCTTCTGCATATTCTCGCCATCCACTACTGTAGACACTTTAATTTCAGAAGTGCTGACCATTTTCACGACGATGTCATTTTGAGCAAGCACTTCAAACATTTCCGCGGCCACACCCGGGTTTGAAATCATCCCCGAACCGACAATGGAGACTTTCGCCAGCCCACTTTCGTGCTCGACGTGTGTGAAATTCAACTGCTCTTTATTTCGTTCAAGAACAGCAAGGGTTTCCTCGAGATCGTGCTCCTTGATGGAGAAAGATAGATTGGTCGTATTCTGATCCGTCTGGGTCTGGATGATGATGTCTACGTTCAAATGATTTTCAGCCAACGTAGTGAACACGGATGATAGTCCTGTTAATGCATTTCCCAGTCCGAATACCGTGACCCTCGTAATTTCATTCTCAAATGCTACTCCTCTTACAATCAAGTTCTGTTCCATGCTTGCTTCCTCCTCAATATACGTTCCTTCCACTCTTTCGATGCTCGATCTGACTTCCAACGGGATTTGATAATTCTTGGCAAATTCCACCGCCCTCGGATGGAGGACCCCTGCCCCGAGGTTTGCAAGTTCGAGCATTTCATCATATGAAATCGACGGTAACTTCCTTGCTCCTTCTATATAGCGGGGATCTGTCGTGTAAACCCCGTCTACGTCCGTATAGATGTCACAGCGCTCCGCCTTCAGGGCTGCCGCGATCGCAACGGCTGTCGTATCCGACCCGCCCCTGCCGAGTGTGGTGATTTCCCCGGTTTCTGTCATGCCCTGGAATCCTGCGACGATGACCACTCTTCCTTCCTGAAGGTGAGCCGCCATTTTATCGGTATGAATATTGGTGATCCTTGCATTACTATGGACGGATTCCGTCTCGATGCCGGCCTGCCAGCCCGTGAATGAAATGGCATCATGCCCCGATTGGATCAGGGCCATGGTCAGGAGTGAAATGGTCACCTGCTCCCCGGTTGAGAGCAGCATATCCATTTCTCTTTTGCTCGGTTGAGACGTGATTTCCCTTGCAAGACCAACGAGTGTATCCGTCGTTTTCCCCATGGCAGATACGACCACCACCACATCATTCCCTCTTTCTTTTTCTTCAATGATCCTTGACGCAACATTTTGAATTCTTTCCACAGACCCTACTGAAGTCCCACCGAATTTTTGAACAATAATACTCACGACTTCTCCCTCTTTCTGAGCGTCTCCGCTCTTGTTGATGATGAAGAGTACAATCACAATTATCCTACACGTCCATAGGACAGGATTGTTGGTGCCAAATCCTGCGCTGATAATAAAAAAAGCAATGAGAATAATATCTCATTGCTTTATGAACATACAGCAGAACATACAAATAGGTTCATCGGCATTGTGAGATAGCTCTCCAAGATTGAATCATCTTGACAATCCTGCATTTCTTAAACGCAGGACCAGCGGATATAGTATGAGACTATAACCACTTCGGCGATTCTCCCCTTTCCAGGCATGTCGGCGGGGCTCATACCCCTCTCTACCTGTACTCTTGAAGTTCGCACCTCTATCACCACTTAAAAAGTGATAATGTTATAAATTTCTGTTTATTATAGCACATAAAAAATTGTGATTCAATGCACAATTTTTAAATAAATCGAATTCATTACAGCCGCTACTTCAATTTCTCCACCAATACCTTCGCCACGGCTTCGGGTATTCCTATCTCTATAAACTCCTCCACAGTCGCTTCTTTCATTTTCTTCATGGATCCAAAGTGTTTAAGAAGTTGTTTCTTTCGTTTTGGTCCGATGCCGTCGATGTCGTCGAGGGTGGATTGGAAGGCGCTTTTGCCTCTCAGCTGACGGTGGAAGGTGATGGCGAACCGGTGGACTTCATCCTGGATGCGCTGGAGGAGATAGAATTCCTGGCTGCGCTTTTCAAGGGGGACGATTTGGAGCGGGTTGCCGTACAGCAGTTCCGATGTCTGATGCTTATCGTCTTTCGCAAGACCCCCGATCGGGATGTCGAGACCCAATTCATTCTCGATCACGTCCCTTGCCGCTTCAATCTGACCTTTTCCTCCGTCTATGATGATAAGGTCCGGTAAAGGAAGTCCGTCTTTTAGCACTCTCGTATACCTTCTCCGGACTACCTCCCTCATGGAATCATAATCATCGGGCCCCTTTACGGTTTTGATCTTGTATTTACGGTATTCTTTCTTTTCCGGTTTCCCGTCTAAGAAGACGATCATGGCCGAAACAGGATCACTACCTTGAATATTGGAGTTATCAAAGGCTTCAATCCGGAAAGGGGTGTAAATCCCCATATGCTCCCCAAGCCTTTCAATGGCTTTGATCGTTCGTTCTTCATCTCTTTCAATAAGGGCGAACTTCTCCCCCAGTGCCTGCTGGGCATTTTTTTCGGCAAGCTTCACAAGCTCTTTCTTTTTCCCCCGTTTAGGCTGGGTCATTTTCACCTCAAGAAGCTTCTCCGCGAGTTCGATATCGATCTCTTCAGGCAAAAAGATCTCCTTCGGCTTAAAGTGGTTGGATTTGGAGTAGAACTGACCCAGGAACGTCAGGAACTCATCCTCGGGTTCATTATAGAGAGGGAATAAAGACACATCCCGCTCAATGAGCTTCCCTTGCCGGACGAAGAATACCTGAACACACATCCAGCCTTTATCAACGGAATATCCGAATACATCACGGTCGGTGAAATCGGTCATTGTCATCTTCTGTTTTTCCATGGTCGCTTCGATATGGAGAATCTGATCGCGGAATTCCTTCGCTCTTTCAAATTCCAGATTTTCCGAGGCTTCATTCATTTTCACCGTGAGCTGTTTCTTGATTTCCTTGTATCCCCCATTGAGGAATCTGGCTATTTCATCTGTCATGTCTCGGTACGTGTCTTTGCTCACTTCTTTAATACAGGGAGCGAGACATTGGCCCATATGATAGTAAAGGCAGGCCCTGTCAGGAAGCGTATTGCACTTCCGTAGAGGATACAGGCGGTCGAGAAGTTTTTTCGTTTCATTTGCCGCTCCGACATTTGGATAAGGACCGAAATACTTTCCCTTTCCCCGCTGGACCTTTCGTGTGGTAATGAGTCTCGGGTGCCGTTCATTCGTTAACTTGATGAACGGATAGCTTTTATCATCCTTTAGCATGACATTGTATTTAGGGTCATACTTTTTGATCAAATTCATTTCGAGGACAAGGGCTTCCAGGTCAGAGGAGGTCATGATGTATTCGAAGTCCTCGATCTCCCCTACCAGCCGCTGGGTTTTTGCATCATGGGAGCCTGTGAAATAGGAACGCACCCGGTTCTTCAATACTTTGGCCTTTCCCACATAGATGATCGTCCCCTGCCTGTCCTTCATTAAATAACAGCCCGGTTGGTCGGGAAGCAGCGCTAATTTATTCGTGATATTCTGATTCATCCTTTTTCCTCCCCCCTCTGTTTCTTCCATTTATATAATGTCAGGTCGTGATAGATCGGGTCGATGAGCTCACTGGAATGGAAATGCTTCTCCACCTTAATGAACTCATCCATCTGAATCCCTTGCTTCTTAAACCCTTCGACCACTTTATCCGTCAGATAAATATCCCGCTCAGGGTAATATCGTGTGTCAGTGGTAAACACTTCATACGTTTGTACTTTCTTATGAATAAAAGGGACATCAAGATACTCGAGTACCCTGGACTCTTCCCAGGTATATACGACGAGAGGCTGTTTTTCACCTTCGCTCTCTAAATAATCGGCCATTTGGTAAACGGCCGGAATGTCCGATGCATGTTTATATAATAACGCACTTGTATGGTAAACCTGAAGCAGGAGGAACGAAAGGACAAGAATGGAACCTGTCCGTGACAGTCGTTGTGAAAGCAGTCTTTCCGCTCCAAGGAACAAGGCGATGCCGATCAAAGGCAAAGCATGACGGGGCTTCATCACATTCTGGGCGAAGAGAGCCCAGAGGAAATAACTGCCCAAAAGCACCAGCATCAAGCGTGTCATATAACAATTCCCGTGTGAATCCTTCCTTGCTGCAGCCATACCGACAACCAATAGAACGAGGAGGGGGAGGAACTCAGCGACACCCCCCACCCATATCGTGTTCACAAAAATCAGCTTCACGACTCTGTCCCAGAGACTGAGATCTGAGGCACCGATCGTTCCCCCCCATTCTTGAAAATGTCCGTTCGTGAAGGAAAGGGCCAGTCGGAGAAAGCTTTCATATCCCCCTTCCGACATGCTGATCCCCGATACCCAGAGGAGCTGGAACAGGACGGCAATGAGCAGGTAAACGAAGGTATCCAGAAGTGTTACCACGCCATCCTTCCACTTTCTGTACAGGAGCATCAGGATCCCGATCCCAAGGACCAGATAAGATAACCTGATTCCAAGAAGCAGGCTGAATAGGAACAGTGGGAGAATGAGGAATCCTTTATGATGTCTCTCATAGGCCAAAACCAAACTCCATACATACCACCACATCATCCCGACTGCTGCTCCCTCGGACATCGGCTGATTCACCATCAGGACCGTAAAGCTGCTCGTATAAACGATGGCTGTTGCTATCCCTGCATATGTCGGACGCACGATTCGGTTCATTAACAGAAAAAGAGGGATGATGGCACTTCCATACAGAAGTATATTAAAAAGAGTCAGGGCTTGGACGGGGTCCCCCACCATCAGATGAAGGACTTTCCCTCCCAGGATGAAATAAGGATAACCGGGAAAGTGGGGCTGCATCTGATACATATCAAAATGCAGGACACCCAGTGCAAAATCAACCATATCCCAAGTAGCCGCATAGCTAGGGATCCAAATCAGCTGAAGAACCAAAACAGCCGCCACAGCAAATGCACCCGCCACGTTCAGCCGACTCATATACTTCCCACTCTTCATTCTCAACGACGTCACCCTCATACTTTGTTAGACTCTCAATCATTAAAAAAGTACCAAACATACATTCCTTTAAAGAGTGTACACCTTTCGAAAAGGGTGTTCAATCTTTAAGGGCAATGAGGTTTGGTACTGATACAATTTATTTAGCTTGTGGGCTCAAATCCTTCACTCCGCCTTTGACCTCTTCCTTTGCTTTCACCGACTCCCGCTTCGGTGCAGTCAGGAAGTAAATCGCTACGAAATAACCGATATACGAAATCACTTCTTCGATGGACGGCATGGAGGAATAACCGAACAACGCTTTAAGGAAGATGCCTACATCACCGGATAACAACGGGGCAGTTCCCGTATCACGGAGGAAATGGGCGTAATCGATCGGATGCTCAGGCAGTAGCCAGGTCAGGTCGTAAAGGTGTGGAATCACACTGCCGATCAATCCTATATCCTGCATCATGGAAATCGCCTGTACAAGAAGTCCTGCAGAGATGAGGATAATGAATGCGCCGGTCACTTTAAAGAAGCTTTTCAATGAAATTCTCATTGTGCCTTTAAAGAAGAAGTAAGCTACGACACAACCGATGACGACTCCCGTAATCGCTCCCCAGCCCTGCATGGCCGCTCCGATATCCCCGCCTGTAATGGCGGCGAAGAAAAATACGGTCTCCACACCTTCGCGAAGAACAACGAGGAACGAGTGGATCACCATTCCGACAATATTACCTGTGGAAATAAAATGCTTCATTTTCCCTTCCATGTTTCCTTTAAGGTCACGGCTGTGTTTCGCCATCCAGAAGACCATCTGGGTAAGAAGGACGGAGGAGACCAGCATGATGCCGATCTTCAGATACATCTCGCTTCCCATGGCGGCAAATCCTGTAAAGACGACCTGAAAGAGCATCGCTACGCCGACACTGGCGATTACCGCTAATCCGGCACCCAGCCAGACAAACTTTGTAAACTTGCCGTGATTCGTTTTCTTCAGATAGGTAGTGATGATCCCGATGATCAGTAACGCTTCCAGTACTTCACGAAAGGTGATCAGTAAAGCTTGTAATTCCACAATAGTTCCCCCTTACTTGCTTAAAGACTATTTCTATGGTGACCTTATTTACGTTTTCTGACGGCATAGACAATCGCTGCAGCCAGAACCCCTACGATAATGATGATGGGTATCCAGTTCTTCAGGTTGGAAACATCCGTCCACTCCTGTTTCCCGCTTGATTCCTCAGTGGCACTTTCAGAAAAGTGTCCGACTTCAAGGCTCTTAATGTCGAATTCTTTTTGCAGCGAATCCACTATGAACGTTTTACTTTCTTTAAACGTGTCCTGATCGGATTCCTTTGTTCCGACTCCGAACAGTCCCGGGTTCCCGAGGGATTCCAGCGCTTGATCGAATTCAGTCCTGATCTTTTGATCCAATTCAGGGTTTTCCCCTTCTACTTTCGGGGATAACGTTTTATATGTAGCAAATCCTTTTGCGAGTAATCGCTTACTCGTATCATATTCCGAGAAGTTTTTATCAATGCTTTCAAGTCTTCTGGCAATATTGAGGACAAGAAGTTCATCCAGATTTTCAATTGCCTCTTGCTTTTCTTTTTTATCAAGGTTCTGAAGGATGATCTTGGAAGGTTCTTCACCCATATGCTGATCGACTTCTTCTTGAACCGTTTCATAAATCTTTTTGGACTCTGAATAATTCGGAGGGTCTTCATCAAGCTTGATCATGATTTCTTTATACGCTTCTGCTATTTTCTCCTCACTCGGATCACCGTATGAATAGGCGGATGCCTGTGAAGACAGCAGGATATTACCTAATAAAAACAATAGTACCGTGGTTATGAACGATTTTTTCATGTATGATTCCCTCCTGTTTTCAATGATAATGATTATCATTCGTATTGTCAATATAAAATAAGTACTCAAGCATAGAAGCCGGAGTACTTATTTTTTGTTAAAGATATGGTTTTATGTTGTCATTTTGCAAAATGATTCGTTCCTTCATCTGAAGGGATGTAATGGGCCTGCTCTTCCACATATACTTTCTCCACCGGTTTCTTCATCTCCTGGATAATGGCGGGAAGAACAGATGACATATAGGACTTGAACTTGATGAAGGACCGGCCCGTCGTCCTCACATAATACAATATCGGGATTTCCTTCACCCGAAAGCCTTTACGGACAAGATTCAAGGTCAGCACTTGAGCGTAGTTGTAGTCATGTATGATTTCGGCATGTTCCATTGCCTGTCTCGAGAACGCCCTCATACCGGACTGTCCGTCGTAGATCCACTTTCTTAGGAGGACGCATTGAAGGAGGGTGAAACAATAGTTCCCCAATCGGCGGTGAAGCTTCATGCCATTGATGGTGCCCAAGAATCTCGACCCCATGGTATAATCCGCTTCCCCTTTGAAAATCGGCTCCAATAGCTCCGGTATTTGTTCTGGCGGGTACTCTCCATCCGCATCAATCATGACCCCGATATGAGCATGGAGGTCAAAGGATGCCCGCAGTCCTTCTCGTACCGCAGCACCCAGTCCACGATTTTTCTCAAATGTAATGATATGATCGGCACCTGCCCTTTCAGCCACTTCAACCGTTCGATCTGTTGAACCATCATTGATGACCAATACTTCCACATCTACGGATGGGTGGAAGGAACGGGGCACCCGCTTAATGACCTCCCCGATCGACTCTTCTTCATTATGGGCCGGCATAAATACGATGACTTTCTGCTTATTCATGTTGCTTCCAACGCTCCTTTAACGCCTCGTTGAGGACAGGTCCCCTGCTGTGACTTGGAAATGGCGCCCCTAATAAATGGGCGATGGTTGGGGCCATGGAAACGAGACTGTGTTTCTCCTGGACTTTCTCTCCCTGCTTGACCCCAGGGCCGACCATAAAGAATGGAACGTATCTTTCCCCTTCATCGAGATGACCATGACCGCCGATTCCATCTGCCTGTCCATGATCCGCACATATCATAAGGGTCGTGTTCTCCATCTTTCCTTCTGCTTCCAGCCACTCGACGTATTCTTGTATCAGATGATCTGCCTCTTCAATCTTTTCAATGTATTCATCATATAAGACTCCCCTGCTGTGCCCGATTTGATCAGTACCGATCAATTGGACAATGAATAAATCAGGGTCCTGTTCTTCCATGATGACTTTCGCTTTATTGATAATATTTCGATCTGCTTTGTCTTTATGCATCACGGCCGTCACGGTTTCGACATCTTTACCGAAGGAATCCACCAGGTGGGCAATCCCCAGCATCTTCCCTTTTTTCCCTACTTTCCGCAGGGAATCAAAGATGCTTTCCACCTTGATCCCGAGCTTCCAGACCATATTGGATTTCATGCCGTGTTCCTTCGGATACGTGCCTGTGAACATGGACGAAAAGCAGACAACCGTTCTTGCAGGATAGACGGTTTCCATATTCAAATACTCGGTCCCCTGTTCCATCAAAGAATCAAGATATGGCGTATTTGCTTCATAGAAGCGTTCTTTTCTCATCCCGTCGATCACGATGACCACCACTTTATCATTCGTCATCTCCTCATCCATCGCTTCACCCGTTGTAAAGGAGTCATACTGCTTCGGCTTCCAGTCAAAAAGGAAATGGTGCAGAATGAACGCTAAAGCAAATACAGCACCGCAAAATACGAAATAATGAGTGGCTGGAAGCAGCTCTCCGGTGGCAAGATTCGTCATCATTCCATCCCATACCGCTAACAGCAGCAGGAATTTCGGCAGCTGCTCCTGGGCATTACCGCTCGTTGAGTCACTGTTCTTCAACACCAGTTTCCAAAACCGGGTGAAATTCAGCCAATCCGTACCGATTCGGAGATGGTAATAAAATGTTCCCCAGAAAAAGACGGTGAAAAAGAAATAAAGACCAATCCCGAAGCCCCAGAGAGCTAAATTGGGTGATTCAAAGAATAACAGATAACCGATGACCGGGATCCACAAATAGTTTCTCAGGAACAACGGAAAATCATAATAGAAATACAAAATAAATAGTGGTAGGGTAAACAGCAAGCTTATGAGGAACGGAAACCATTCCCCTTGTATCAACCCCTGTAAATGAAAGAGTGTCATGGTCCCTATGACGAAAATAGGGGTGAATGGTTTCCCTTCATTCAGCAGGTTCCAGCATCTGGCCGCCGTTTTTTCAAATTTTGATGCGCTCTTCAATTTCATTCATCCTTTCATCCTGCTCCACCGTTTCACATTTTTAATGGAAACGGGGCACACAGCGATTACGATTCCTCCTGCTATAAAGGAGAATATAAACTTCAACCCATGACTCACGATCGCCATGGAAAGACCAATGCCAAGTGGGATACCGGCAGAAAACAATGTATAGCTCATGACCGATTCATACGTACCAATTCCTCCAGGGGCAAATTGAAATAACTGGCCGATGATCGTCACACTGTTGACCCAAACCGCTTCCCCCATGGATAGGGGCTCGAGCATGATCATCGAAACACCGTAAAGAATGGCCCCTTCCAATATCCAGCTTAAGAATACGAGGGCGATGACGATGAGCCCCCTGCCGCCTGATAAGGAAGTTCTCAGCAGTCTGAGCTGCCCTGAGAGAAAGTCGTAAGCGACGTACCTGAGTAGGAGTAACCCTATCAATACGGCACATCCGACCAATCCAATCGAGTATAAACCTGGCAGCTTTAGTGGCAGCGGAATAAATAGCAGGCCGATTCCTGTCAGGATCATGAGAAATAAAATGTCCATCACTCTCAAGACGAATACAGAATGAAACGAGCGTGCAACACTGATTTGCTTTTCACACTGATTCATCACCATGACCCGCAGCCCGTCTCCTGCCTTCAATGGAAACAGATGATTAAACAACAAACTGTAAAACAAACCGATTAAACAGCTTGATAATCTCACATGTTCATTCAGATAGATTTTCCACGCCATCCCTTTTAGTAAAAAGGATAAAAAATAGATTCCTAACACACTGAATAAGATAAAAGGATGCTTTAGCATCTGCCCGATGGCTTCCTTCATAATCTCTTTGTCAAAATAGAAGCTCACCAAAATGAAGAACAGACTTAATAATCCGAATCTAACAGCATTCTTTGCGAACTTATAGACCGTTTTGTTCATGTTTCTTCATCCATTGAACCGTTCTTTTTATTCCTTCTTCAAAGGAGACGGAAGGAGAATAGCCGAAAGTCTCTTTTGCCTTCCTACTATCTGCATAGGTAGATGTCACATCCCCTGCTCTTCTATCCGTAACGTGGAGCTTGAGGGAAGGGAAATGTGTTCTCAGTTCACTTATCAGTCCCTCCATTGAAATCGGCGAACCATTCCCGAGATTAAACGTTCCCGACTCTTCACTTCTGATCGCCTTATATGTACCATCCACGATATCATCTATGTACGTATAATCCCTCTTATTCTCAAGTCCATAAATCGGGATTTCCCCACCATTCATAAGCTTTTTGATGAATGAATAGATTGCCATGTCGGGTCTGCCCCATGGCCCATAGACTGTAAAGAAACGAAGGATCGTCAAGTCCATTCCATAAATGGACGCATAGGCTTTACAAAACGATTCGGCACTGTACTTGGCAGCGGCATATGGAGACACTACCTCACCCGTCGCGTCATCTTCTTTCGATGGCTTGTGATCGGTATTTCCATAAACGGATGACGAAGAAGCAAAGACAAATTTCTTTATTCCGCTTTCCCCCGCCATCCGGAGCGTGTTAATCGTCGCTTTGATGTCATAATCAACATATTCATTCGGCACACGCAAGGAATGGGAAACGCCTGGAATCGCCGCCAAGTGGACGACGCAATCAGCTTGAAAATCATGGAATACTTCTTGTAATTCCCGTTCATCTACTAGTAAATCCTTTTGGACGAAGCGGAATGAACCCATTTCCCTCACAAAGGACAACTGTCTCTTTTTTCTTTCAGGTGAATAATAGGGGTGAAAGCTGTCTACGATCAACAGCTCGTGATTCTCTTCAATGAGCTTCCTGGATAGATGGGATCCAATGAACCCGGCCCCTCCTGTAACAATAATCTTCAATTCCTTACACCTCGTACATTACGATTTAATCATTTCTATATTGTACCTCACCTGAGTGAGAAAGTGAAAAAGGGTTGACCCCCATGTGCAAAAAAGCACCATCCCCCAAGCAGCACTTGAAGGATGGACTTTACGCACGGGTCAACCCAATAAACTATAGATTCGCTTTCGCCACCACATCATTCAATACGTTTTGAATGTTCGTTCTGAGCGTTTCTGCTTTCTCTTTATCCTGTGACTTAACAGCTTCTAAGTAGCTTTGAGCATCGCTTGATAGAGATTGATATTCTTCTTCACCGATAAGACTCTTTAGATCTGATGAGATAAGATCAATGAACAGTGCACCTTCCAAGGCTGTGATTGCCGCCTTATCTTCGCCCCAGTTCTCTCCACTTTCCTCATATTCATGTATGGCGATTTTAGAGAAACCGCGGACAAATGCATGATTCACCGCTTCAGGATCGATGGATGTCACATCCGTTTGCAGATCAAATTGTGTGTTGATCATTTCTGCTTCTTCCGGAGCATTCCCTGATAGATAACTATCAAGAGATTGATAGAATGCCCAACCTTCTGCCTGCTCGGCTTTTGCAGCTTCGGCATTTTCCTTCGCTTCTTCAGACGCCTTCATGGCATAACCGTTCGGAAGGGCACCTGCAGCAAGATAGAATGTCTTCATGAGCGTCTTATCCACGACTTGTTTCCCCAATTGGAAGCCGAGCTCATTATCCTCTTCAACCGCCTTCTCCATTTCACTGAATCCACCATTAATCGCATCTATCATTTTCGTGTCATACGCCTGGTCTCGCTTTTGAACAGTTGGCTCTAAAATGGCATAGAACTCTTTTGCTTCTTCTATTTCTTCATTGACTTCTTCTTTATTTCCCCAGTTTTCTGCTACTTCCGTAAATTCATGCTTCATCGAAGTATAGAAAACTTTTTGCATTAATTTATCAAAAATCTGTGCTACCACCACTTGATCGAGGGAACCATCCTTACCTGCTTCAAGAGCTGTGGAAATATGTTCATCCACTTTACCCTCTGTTTCCTGGTCACGTTTTTGCACAAGTTCCTGTAAGTCATCCTTATAAATGGACGTCACTTTATCATAATCGACTTCTTTGTCTTCTTTGGCTTTTGAAAGTTCAGCTTTCGCTTCTTCAAATGAGGCAGAGAAATCAATGTCCGCTTGTTCAGCTTCATCTTCTTTTTCAACCTGTTTTGAATCATTTGAAGCAGATGTTTTGTCTTCACTGCTCTTCTCATCTGTTCCACAACCCGCTAAAACAGAACCTGTTAATAAGAATGCTGCAAAAATCTTCGTTAAATCTCTCTTTCTCATATGTATAGACCTCCGACTGTTTAAATGATAATGATTTTCAATTCCATTTAAATTATATCGAGAATGATTCTCATAGTCAACGAGTTTTTGAAAATTTGTGGCGGGGAACACTAGACACAACAAAAAACCGGAGCTGAAGTTCAGCCCCGGTTTCTCATCAACATTTCTTATACGTGTTTGTTTAATAATTCAGCAAGTGCTTCCTTAGGTTGGAAACCGATTACTTTGTCTACCACTTCGCCGTCTTTAAGGACAACTAAAGTCGGGATACTCATCACTCCGTATTTACCTGCTGTTTCCTGGTTTTCATCAACGTCGACTTTGACGATTTTCACTTTGTCGCCCATTTCGCTATCAAGTTCTTCAAGAACTGGTGCGATCATTTTACAAGGTCCACACCAAGGAGCCCAGAAATCTGCAAGTACCAGTCCAGAGTTTGTATCAGTTGTGAATGATTGATCAGTAGCATGTGTAATAGCCATATATATGCGCCTCCTAAAATCTTTTAATGTAACGTAAGTATATCACCGTTTTTTTTTGGATGCTATCTTTCTGCTCGTAGGTAATATTCCCGTTTGAATAGGGAATATACCACGGTAGAAAAAATAAGGCGCAGCCCATGATTCAGCTACGTCCTTATTTGTATTCATAGTATTCTCATACCCCTTATTCGTTCCTGTAAACGGTTTAAGAAGAAGATACTTTTAATTTCTTGAATTCTTCCGTAAGCATCGGCACCACTTCGAACAGGTCTCCAACGATTCCGTAGTCCGCTACGTTAAAGATATTCGCTTCAGGATCTTTATTGATCGCAACGATGACCTTGGAGTTGGACATACCCGCTAAATGCTGGATAGCTCCTGAAATACCACATGCAATATACAGATCAGGCGTTACGACTTTACCTGTTTGACCAATTTGCAATGAGTAGTCGCAGTAGTCAGCGTCACACGCTCCACGGGAAGCTCCCACGGCTCCACCAAGCACGTCGGCAAGTTCCTTAAGAGGATTGAATCCATCTTCACTCTTCACTCCGCGTCCGCCGGCGATGATGACTTTCGCTTCAGAAAGATCCACCCCTTCGCTCGCTTTCCGAACGACTTCTTTAATGATGGTACGCAGATCTTTAATATCGACAGAAAGGGATGTAACCTCACCACTACGTGACTCATCCTTCGCCAAAGGCTCGATGTTGTTTGGACGGATCGTCGCAAAGATCACACCGTCAGTTACGATTTTCTTTTCAAATGCTTTCCCTGAATAGATCGGTCTTGTGAAGACGAGGTTACCGCCTGCTTCCTCAAGATCTGTCGCATCGGAAATCAATCCTGTGCTGAGCTTGCTTGCCACTTTAGGGGACAGATCCTTTCCAAGTGCCGTATGACCGAAGATGATCCCTTCAGGCTTCTCTTCTTTGATGACTGACAGGATGGCCTGTGAATAGCCATCTGACGTATACTGTTCCAGTTTATCATCTTCCACAACCACTACTTTATCGGCACCGTACTGGATCATTTCATTACCTAAAGCGCTTACACTCTTGCCGATCAAAACTCCGACAACTTCTCCGCCTTCAGATACCGTCTTACCTGCCGCAATCGCTTCAAAGGAAACATTACGTAATGATCCGTCCCGAACTTCTCCAAGTACTAATACTTTTCTCGCCATGTTAAAATACCCCCTGAATGTTAGTTATTCCTGTGACTCTCGCTTATATAACTTTCGCTTCATTGCGAAGAAGGGAAACAAGCTCTGATACTTGAGCGTCCAATTCGCCTTCTAATACTTTACCGGCTTCCTTCTTCGGTGGAAGGTAGATTTCAATTGTCTTGGTCTTCGCTTCTACATCATCTTCGTCTAAATCGATATCGTCCAATTCCACTTCATACAAAGGCTTCTTCTTTGCCTTCATGATTCCTGGAAGGGATGGATAACGAGGTTCGTTCAATCCTTGTTGAGCAGTCACTAATAATGGAAGAGACGTTTCGATGACTTCTGAATCCCCTTCTACGTCACGCGTGACCGTTACGGTTTCACCATCGATTTCCAGTTTCGTGATCGTCGTTACGTAAGGAATATCAAGCTGTTCTGCCACACGCGGACCGACTTGTCCAGATCCACCGTCAATGGCTACGTTACCTGCAAGGATCAAATCTACTTCCTGCTCTTTTAAATAGTGAGCAAGGATCTTGGCCGTTGTGAATTGATCTCCATGATCAAGATCATCCTCTGTATTGATCAGGACTGCTTTATCAGCACCCATTGCCAGAGCTGTTCTCAATTGCTTTTCACTTTCTTCCCCACCGACCGTTACGACTGTCACTTCGCCGCCATGTGCATCACGGACTTGAATGGCTTCTTCGACTGCATATTCATCGTAAGGATTTATGATAAATTCAGCTCCGTCTTCGGCAATTTGACCGTTTTGGATCGAAATTTTCTCCTCAGTATCAAACGTTCTTTTCAAAAGTACATAGATGTTCATTCGTAAGTCCCTCCTAATAATGTAAACATTCTTTCCCTTAAAAAGATTTCGACAATTTAACCCCTTTGAATGGGCAGCATTGACATGCAACACTGCCCCTCAATAAGAGTTTACTATATTACTAGAATGTATTCTAGCCTTTAAAGTGTGGTTCTCTCTTTTCAACGAAGGCTGAAATACCCTCTTTGGCATCCGCGGACACAAATACTTCACCAAACAGATCCGATTCTCTCATCACACCTTCATAGAACCGGTCATCTTTTGTATAACTAAGTAGTTCGATGGCAGCCTTCATGGCTCCCGGGCTCTTCTTCGCAATCTTATCGGCCATTTCCTTCGCCTTATCGAAAAGCTCGTCCTCCGGATATGCCTTATTGGCAAGCCCCCACTGAACCGCTTCTGTTCCGCTGATCGGGTCACTCGTCAACAGCATTTCTGCCGCTTTCGCCCGTCCAACCAGTTTTGGAAGGCGCTGTGATCCTGCAAATCCTGGAACCAGCCCGAGTTGAAGCTCCGGTAAGCCGAGTTTGGCATTTTCACTCACCAATCGGATATGACAGCCCATGGCGAGTTCCAGTCCGCCACCTAATGCGGCACCATGAATGGCTGCAATGATCGGTTTCGGGAAGTTCTCCATCCGTTCAAAGACGTCCTGGCCTTTTTTCGCAAGCTTGGAGAATTCTTCACCACTTTCGATCGTCGTGAATTCCTTGATATCGGCACCAGCCGAGAAGAAGCGTCCCTCACCTTTCAGTAAGATCACCCGGACATCCGAATTGGTTTCAAGTTCATCAAGAACCGCGTCGATTTCCTTGATGAGTCCACTTGCTAGTGCATTTGCGGGAGGTCTTTGAATCAGGACGGTTGCGACCTGTCCCTCTAAGACCCATGATAAACTTTCCATCTCTAATCCCCCTAAACTAGTTTAGTTCCTGCCTCTGCATCCATGAAGCAATAGCTTATGAATAGCAGGGACTTGTTCGACTAAGTCGTATTTCTGATCGTTCATCACCCATGTTGTCGCCATTTCATCCAGAGTACCAAAGATCATTTGGCGGGCGAGTCGAACATTCAGATCACTTGAGAACTCGCCAGATTCGATCCCGCTGATCAGGATCTTATCGACTAATTCCAGATAGCCCTTTAACACATCATTGATTTTCAATCGGATATCTTTATTCGATTGCCTAATCTCCAATTGTGTGACGATGGCGAGATGATGATCATCCGACAGTATCCTACAATGATTTTCAATCATCACTAATAATTTCTCTGAAACTGTCTGTTTTCCTGCAATAACTTCTTCAATTTTTTCGACAAAGAGAACCATTTTTTCTTTAAACAACGAAATCAGGATATCTTCTTTGTTTTTAAAATAAAGATAGATGGTTCCGTCAGCCACCCCTGCCTGCTTTGCAATCTTTGACACCTGTGCCTGATGGTACCCATTTTCTGCTATTACAATAACAGCAGCATCGATAATTTGCATGTATTTTGGTTTATTTCGTTTCATAAGTTTTGACCTGCCTTAACAAAATATGAATGACCATTCATTCATATTTCAATAATAAAAGGTTTCTCAATGATTGTCAAGAAGGGATCCTTGTCCCACATCCAATCAAAAAGAAAAAGCTCAAGTGGGTGACAGCCTAACTTGTTTTCTGCTCATCCTCTATCTTTTGCCGTTCCTCATCCACGAGGGCCCTTCTCAGAATTTTCCCGACAGCTGTTTTAGGCAGTTCCTTCCTGAATTCATAAATCCTCGGCACTTTATAGGCAGCCAGGTATTTACGGGAATATTCATTCAGTTCCTCTTCCGTCAGGGACTCTCCTTCCTTCAGGACAACGTATGCCTTGACGGTTTCCCCTCTATACGGATCGGGAACCCCTGCTGCGACAACTTCCTGAATCGCTGGATGTTCGTAGAGGACTTCTTCGATTTCCCGGGGATAGATATTAAAGCCGCCGGCAATGATCATATCCTTCTTACGATCCACTACGTAAAAATAGCCCTTTTCATCCATATAGCCTATATCTCCCGTCAACAGCCATCCGTCCTTTAACGTTTGTTCCGTTTCCTCAGGCCGGTTCCAGTATCCTTTCATGACCTGTGGGCCCTTGACGACGATTTCACCCATCTCATTCGGCGGCAGGGGTTCTCCCGTTTCCATTGAGAACACGGCACTGTCCGTACCCGGCCATGGAACACCGATGCTCCCCTTTATCCTCGCTTTATCCCAAAGGAAATTGGAATGAGTGACGGGGGATGATTCGGTCAATCCGTATCCTTCGACGAGCTTCCCACCCGTGACTTCCTCGAATTGCTGCTGCACCTCAACCGGTAATGGTGCACTTCCACTGAGACATGAATCGATGGATGATAAGTCATATTTCTTTAAATCCGGGTGATTCAAGAGTCCGATATAGATCGTCGGTGCTCCTGGGAACAGGGTAGGCTTTAGTTTCTGGATCGTCTTCAATGTTGTTTCTGCATCAAACTTAGGAAGCAGGATCATCTTATATCCCTGCATGACAGAGAGAATCAGTACGGCAGTCATGCCATACACATGAAAGAATGGCAGGATCCCGAGCATTCTTTCTTCCCCTTTTGTACACTTATACAGCCAGGCATCGCACATGGAGGCATTGGCCACCAGATTCTTATGGGTCAGCATGACGCCTTTTGGGAAACCTGTCGTACCTCCTGTGTATTGAAGCAGGGCCAGATCATTTTCAAAATCGAATTCTTCCTGGGATACCGCTTCAGCCACAGCCGTTTTCATGATTTCCGTGAATAAATGATTCTGACCTCTATGATCCACTTTCACGACGATACCATATTGTTTCTTCTGGATGAATGGGTAAATGAGATTCTTAGGGAATGGAAGGTAGTCTTTGATAGCGGTTACAATGATGTGCTCAAGGTCGGTGTTTTTCATCACTTTTGATACTCTTGGATACAGAATGTCCAATGTCAGGATCACCTTGGCTCCGGAGTCTTTCATTTGATATTCGATTTCCCTTTCCATATATAATGGATTGGTTTGTACCACCACTCCGCCTGCATAAAGGATGCCGTAATAGGCGATGACGGATTGGGGGGTATTGGGAAGCATGATCGCCACCCGATCGCCTTTTTTGATCCCAAGTGTCTTAAGGTAGCCGGCGAATTTGAGAGCCGATTCGTATAGTTCCTTGTATCCTATCTCTTTGCCCATGAAATGAATCGCTGCTTTATCTCCATACAGAGAAGCGGCTTCGGTCAAATAGGACTGCAAAGGTTTTTCAACTAGGTTGAGCTCCTTTGGTATTTCCGCCGGGTATTCAGCAAGCCATGGTTGGTTCATTGTAATCCCTCCTTCTGAATAGTTAGAAAATTTATTCTATTCATTATTATAATATAAGGGGACTTCAGTTACAATTTGAAAAAATCGCTGACCATACTTTCTTCCTATCCATGAAGCTTGACCTTTCTTACAGAACTTTTTTCAAAAGAAAACAGACTGCCTATTCCACCATATGACAGTCTGTTTGTACAATATTATTATTTTGGGATTGTGTTTTTCCCCCTGAGTGTCCTGAGTCAAGTAAAGAACAGCATATAGATGATGCCGACGACTATAAAGCCGCCGCACAGGGTGAGCAGAACTTTCGCCAATGTTTCCATATTCCCTCTCCTTACGATATACCGGCTCCTATGACATAGGATAATCCGACTGAAATGACCAGTGAAATAAAGCCTACCGCCCGGTTATCATTTTCAATTTCCTCATCGATCCTGAATTTCGGAGTCAGGAATTCATAAATAAAATACCCGATCAACAGCAGGAAAAAGCCAAACACACCCCACCCGATCGTCGTGAGGATGGTATCGTTATGACTGATGGAATGCCGGAAAATATTCGCGATCCCGAATATTTTCCCTCCCGTTGCCATGGCCACGGCCATATTTCCTTTTTTGATTTCTTCCCAGTTCCGATATTTCGTCACCAGTTCAAAGATCGCTAAGAACAACACCAGACAAAGGATGACCACACTGTAATTCCCCGCCGTCTGAACAAATTCATTTTCCCAAAAGTTCTCCATCGTAAAGCTCCCTTTACCGTGTTATTTAAATTGAACGACCGTTACGCCGGTTCCACCTTCACCTGCATCCCCGAAACGGATATTCTTGACCGACCGGTGATTCTTTAAGTACTCCTGTACTCCCTGTCTTAAAGCTCCCGTCCCTTTTCCGTGGATGATGGAAACGCGTGGGTAGCCTGCAAGCAGGGCGTCATCAATGTACTTTTCAACCCTCGATAAGGCATTTTCAAAACGCTCTCCGCGCAAGTCAAGTTCAAGGCTGACATGAAAATCTTTCCCTTTCACCGTCGCGAGGGGTTTCGTTTCGACCTTTTGCTGGGATTGAATGAATTCAAGATCCGACTCCTTCACTTTCATCTTCATGATGCCCATTTGGACCTGCCATTCCTTCGCTGATACCCGCTCGATCAAATGACCCTTTTGATCGAAGCTCAGCACTTTGACTTCGTCCCCGGCCTTCAATTCATGGTTGGATCCAGCCGCTTTCTTCTTTTGACCCGTTTTCAGCTTGGGAGTCGCATCTTCAAGCTGCTTTTTCGCCTGGATCAATTCATGTTCTTTGATCTGAGCCGACTTCTCCTGTTGCATTTTCCGCAGATCCTTGATGACCTGTTCAGCTTCCGCCTTCGCTTTTTCAACGACCTCACTGGCTTTTTGCTGTGCTTTTTCGTATAGGGTATCCTTCTTCTCGTAATACTCCATCATTTGCTTCTGCATGTCTTTATGCATCTTCTCAGCCTGTCTCAACAGCTCATGGGCTTCCTCGAGCTCCCGTTCACCCTGCCGCCTGCTGTCTTCAAGTGAAGCGATCATATTCTCGACTTCCTTGCTATCGGTACCGATATGGGACTTCGCCCGTTGAATGACACCATCTGACAATCCAAGACGTTTGGAAATGTCAAAGGCATTACTTCTTCCCGGGACCCCTAGCAATAGCTTATACGTGGGACTTAATGTCTCTACATTAAATTCCACACTGGCATTCACGACTCCTTCACGATTATACCCATACGCCTTCAACTCTGGATAGTGAGTCGTCGCCACGACCCTTGCCCCTGTTCCATGAACTTCATCAAGGATGGAAATCGCCAATGCCGCCCCTTCCTGAGGATCGGTACCGGCACCAAGCTCATCGAACAGCACCAGACTCTCATGATCGACCTTTTTCAGTATGTCGACAATGTTCACCATATGGGAGGAGAAGGTACTCAAACTTTGTTCAATGGATTGCTCATCCCCTATATCAGCGTAAATCGTGCGGAAAACACCGACCTCGGAACCATCAAGTGCCGGGATCGGAAGACCTGCCTGTGCCATCAAGCTTGTTAAGCCCAGTGTTTTCAATGTAACGGTTTTACCCCCGGTATTCGGCCCGGTGATGACGATGGAAGAAAATTCATTCCCGAGTTCAATATCATTCGCCACTGCCTCATCGATGGGCAAAAGGGGATGACGTGCTTTATTCAGCTTCACCCGGCGTTCATTATTGATCGTCGGCTTTGACCCTTTGATCGATCGTCCGAATTTCGCCTTGGTAAACATGAAATCCACGTCTGACAGGACGTTGACGATCAGAAGCAGTTCTTCTCCCGATTCTTGTACACTTTCAGACAGTTCCTGAAGAATCTTCTCGATTTCCGTCTGCTCTTTCAAACGAAGCTCACGCAGCTGGTTATTTAGCTGAACAATCGCTTCAGGCTCGATGAATAACGTCTGCCCGGAAGACGATTGATCATGGATGATTCCGCCATATTGCCCCCGGTATTCCTGTTTGACCGGGATGACGTACCTGTCATTCCGGATGGTGATGATCGCATCGGATAGCATCTTCTGTGCGTTGGATGAACGGATCATCCGCTCCAGCTTCTCCCGTATCCGCCCTTCATTGGCACGCAGCTGGGTCCGGATCGTACGGAGGGTTTCACTCGCCGTATCCAATATTTCACCGTTGTCATCCACCACTTTACGTATATCCTGTTCTAAATGAGGAAGCGGGATGACTGTCCCCATCTTGCCTTGTAAAAGGGGAATATCCACCTCTTCCTCCAGTAGCTCTTCTACAAAAAGGGTCAGCTTCCGGCTTGCCCGGATCGTACTTGCCACCTGAACGAATTCAGACGGAGAGAGCATACCGCCGATTTGGGCACGCTTCACGTGAGGGCGTATATCAAAAATACCGCCAAGCGGGGCATGACCTTTCAATCTGAGAATCGTCATGGCTTCATCCGTCTCTTCATGAAGAGCGGTGATCTCTTCATAATCGACCGATGGCATGAGGGAGGAAACCCTTGCATGACCAAGGGCAGATGCAGCAAATTGCTTTAATAATTCTTTGATTTTATCAAACTCTAACGTTTTTAATACTTTAGAATTCACGGAATGTATTCCACCTTTTATCAGTTTCGGTTAATGTATTGTATGAACTCATTTTTATCCCATGTATTGATGACCGTATCTTTCTTGATCCAACCTTTACGTGCCGTACCGACACCCACTTCCATAAACTCCAGGTGATCGATACTGTGGGCGTCCGTGTTGATGACGAGCTTCACACCCTGCTCCTGTGCTTTCCGGATGTTTTCAGCAGACAGATCCAGACGATTCGGATTGGCATTCAGTTCAAGGGCCGTACCGGTTTCCTTCGCCAATTGGATAAGAAGATCCATATCGACGTCATATCCTTCCCGCCTCCCGATGATCCGGCCAGTAGGATGGGCGATGATATCCACATGGGCACTTTCCAATGCCGTCTTCAATCTCTCCATGATTTTTTCACGGGGCTGCGAAAAGCTTGAATGAATGGAAGCAATGACGAGATCCACTCTCTTCAAAAGGTCATCATCATAGTCAAGGGTACCGTCAGGAAGGATATCCATCTCGATCCCTGAGAGGATTTCTATATCATCATACTTTTTATTCAGTTCCTTTATTTCATCGATCTGCTTCACCAACCGTTCGGGAGTAAGGCCGTTCGCCACCCGCAGATACTGGGAATGGTCTGTGATCGCCATATAATGATACCCCTTGGCACGGCATGCCTCCACCATCTCTTCTATGGAATAGGCACCGTCGGACCATGTGGAGTGCATGTGAAGATCGCCCTTTATATCATTCAGGGTAAGGAGCGGATAATCCCCCTTGAACGCCTCCACTTCTTTTCCATCTTCCCGTAGCTCAGGCGGGATCCACGGAAGGTCGAAGTGATGATAAAATGCTTCTTCGGAATCGAATGTTTTCACTTCACCTGTTTCACTATCCTCAACGCCATATTCACTGATCTTCTCTCCGCGTTCTTTGGCAAGCTGGCGCATACGGACGTTATGATCCTTCGATCCGGTGAAATGATGCAGGGTCGTGGCAAATTCCTCAGGCTTCACGATGCGGAAATCGATGCTTACATCCCAATGGTACTGGAGGGTCAGTGACACCTTCGTGTCCCCGGCTGCAATCGTCTCAACGATATTCGGCAACTTCAGAAGCCCTTCCTTCACTTTTTCCGGGTGCTCGGTCGAGATGATGAAATCCAGGTCTTTAATGGTTTCTCTCATCCTTCTTAAGCTGCCGGCTCTCGAATACGTTCCGATGCTGTCGATTTCAGAAAGATAGCCTTCTATTTCTTCCGCGATGCTCATCATAAAGCCGATTGGAAGTCGGTCCGGTCTTTTCCCAACCTGTTCAATGGAAGCAAGGATTTTTTCTTCGGTCTTTTTTCCGAAGCCTGCAAGTGCCTGTACTCTGTTCTCTTTACACGCTTCTTCCAGGTCCTCTATGCTTTCGACTCCCAGCTCACTGTATAGCTTCGCGATTTTCTTCCCCCCAAGACCCGGCAATTGCAAAAGTGGGATCAACCCCTTCGGCACTTCTTCCTTCAGCCCTTCAAGAACAGAAGATGTCCCTTCCTTTATGTACTCTTCAATAACGGAAGCCGTCCCTTTGCCGATTCCGGCGAGCTTCGTGAAGTCGCTGATTTCCTGCAGGCTCCGGTCATCATTCTCAAGGGCCGCTGCCGCTTTTCGGTAGGCGGATGTCTTAAACGAATTCTCGCCTTTCAATTCCATATATATCGCAATGGTTTCTAATAATTTTATAATATCTTTTTTATTCAAGGGATTCACCTTCAATCATAGAATTATCCACGTTCACTTCGAAATCCAGAACGTCTCCAATTATATAGTAGCAAAACTGTCAGAAAAAGAAAAAAGACTGACTTATAAGATGAACAAATCGTTAATGGCTTTCCTAACGAATGTAAGTTGCATACTTATAGTCAGCCCTTTTTCAGGCTACATATTCAATCCACCAGGATTTCACCATATCGGAGAAAACAGGAGTATGTTTCACCATCGCTTGTGCAATGAATGAGTTATTGATGAAAGTTTGAACCGACTCGATCGGCAATAATACCGCAATATACAAAAGTATGAATATCATTAAATAAGATTCAACAAAACCGAGTATCCCGCCGCCAAGAACATTCAGCTGCTTCAATAGTGGAAGATGGGCGACAAAGTCAAGCATCGATCCGATGATTTGAAGAATGATGCGTACTGCAAAGAAAATCATTGCAAACGCAATTACACGGTAATATGCCTGATCCAGATGGGTCGATTCAAAAATCATATTCAACGTGGATTGCTCGTCCAATACAGGATAAGGAATCCATAAAGTCAGCTTCGGTGCAAGCTGATCATAGTATATGTATGCTACAATGAAAGAAACGATAAATCCGAAAATGTGGATGACCTGCAGAATGAATCCACGTTTTAAACCTATTAAAAACCCTATCACCAGGATGACCAACAACGCTAAGTCCAACATCTATATTCAATCCTTTAATCGTTTAATTTCCCGTTCAAGCTCTTCAAACTTTTCCTGAAGTTTGAGATAATCATTTACGGCATTGACAGCCGTCAAGACCGCAAGCCTGCTTGTGTCGAGAGATGGATTCATGGAGTTGATTTCTCTCATTTTGTCATCCACTTTAGAACAAACGTATCGGATTTGACTTGTTGATTCAGTCCCAACAATCGTATACTGTTGACCATATATGTCCACCGTGGTGCGATTTTTTTGTTCTTCAGACAACCTGAAAGCCCCCCATTCATAAGAATCCTACACATAATCATACCATGAAATCTTTTGATTATGGAAGGAATTTGTCATATACACTCACATTTTTTATTAAATTCAAGATATTTGTCATAAGGAGAGAGAAACTTGGCCAATACCGTCATACAAACAACAAAAGATACAATCGAGAAAATGAAAAGTCATTACAAACATGCATTAATCGAGAAACTGCCGCCGGGGGCAGTCTTTGTCGCAAAATCCTCAGGCTGTACGATCACCGCTTATAAATCGGGTAAAGTAATGTTTCAAGGGGCAAACGGAGAAGGAGAGGCAAGCCGGTGGGGAAGCAGCGCACCAGCCAAGGTGAAATCCCCTTCCAAAGGGACTGCCACCCTCCCCGAAAATTTCGCAAATTGGTCCGTCATCGGTTCTGATGAAGTGGGGACAGGAGACTTCTTCGGCCCGATCACCGTGGTGAGCGCTTACGTAAAGAAAGAGCAGATCCCACTCATGAAAGAGCTCGGGGTCAAGGATTCCAAAAACTTATCCGACCCTCAAATCATCAGTATTGCCAGGGACCTGATTTCCACCATTCCCTATTCACTGCTCATTCTCCACAACCCGAAATACAATGAGATGCAGGCAAAAGGAATGACCCAGGGGAAGATGAAAGCACTCCTTCATAACAAAGCCATACTGAACCTGCTGGAAAAGATGGCACCGGAACAACCAGAAGGCATCTTGATCGATCAGTTCGTCGAAAAGAATACATATTTCAAACACATCGCTGCCCAAACGAAAATCCAGCGGGAACGCGTATACTTCAGCACAAAAGGCGAAAGCATCCACCTGGCCGTCGCAGCGGCATCGATCATCGCCCGGTACGCCTTCTTAAAAGAAATGGACAAGCTGAGTGCCAAAGCAGGTGTGGAAATACCGAAAGGCGCCGGTAAACACGTAGATGTGGCAGCCGCGAAGATCATCAAACGAAAAGGGATCGAAGAATTACAGTCCATGACAAAATGGCATTTCGCCAATAGTGAAAAGGCGATGAGGTTAGCGAGGAAATGAGGATGATGGCCCCACTGGTTTTGTTGGTGGGGTTTTTGTTTGTGTTTTTGGAGGTGGGTGGTGTTCAGCAGGAGAATTTCGGTTGGGATTCAGCTGCTGATTTTTCTTTGTATTTCAGCAGGTGAAGTTTGGTGTTTTTTTAGCTGTTGAATGTTGGGGATATTTCAGCAGGAGAATTTCCCCGTTTTTTCTCCTGCTGAATAAACGTCATATTTCTCCTGGCAAACCCCCTCAACATCCAAACAATCCCCCATCACAAAAAAAGATGCCAGACCAATGTCTGACACCTCTCCCCAAAAGTCGAATTATCCTCTCAATTCGGCTCCTGCTTTTTCTTTTACGGCAGCAAGTACTCCATCATGCACTTTCACCACTTCTTCATCGGTCAATGTTTTGGCCGGATCGAAGTATTTCAGGGAGAATGCAAGTGATTTCTTGCCTGCTTCCATATGCTCGCCTTCATACAGATCGAAGACGGACACTTCTTTCAGAAGTTTTCCTCCTGCTTCTTTGATGATGGCTACCAGGTCCCCGGCTTTCACATCCGTGTTCACTACAAGGGCGATATCCCTTGTGATCGATGGATGGCGAGGGATCGGCGTGTAGCTTAATGCCGGTTTTTCATAATGGAAGACAGGTGATGCCTTCAGTTCGAACACATACGTTTCGTTAAGATCCAGTTCTTTTTCCGCTTCCGGATGGATCGCTCCGACGAAACCGATCACTTCGTTGTCAAGTAAGATCTCGGCCGTACGTCCAGGGTGCATGCCGTCTATGGTTGCCTGACGGAATGAAATAGCCTCTGATACACCGATTTCTTCGAACATGCCCTCCAGGATCCCTTTGGCCACATAGAAGTCGACAGGCTTTTTCTCGCCTTGCCAAGGATGCTGGTGCCACAGGCCGGTCAGCGCTCCTGCAATATGCTCTTCTTCCTGTGGAAGTTCTTCGCCTGTTTCCGTTAAGAATACGGATCCCACTTCATAAAAGGCCAGAGAATCATTTTGACGGGCTTTGTTATATGAAACCACTTCAAGCAGCTGCGGGATGATGCTTAAACGAAGGTTACTGCGTTCTTCACTCATCGGCATCAATAAGCGGACAGGCTCCCTTACGTCCAACGCGTATTGGCTTGCTTTCTTGTCGTTTGTCAATGAATACGTGATCGCCTGCAGGAGTCCCGCTCCTTCCAGGTATCGGCGGACCGTACGGCGCTTCAGCTGGTGATTCGAAAGGCCACCAGGTGTTGCCTCTCCTTCTGGAAGTGTCATCGGAAGATTGTCATAGCCGTAAAGGCGGGCCACTTCTTCCAGTAAATCTTCAGGGATGGTGATATCCCCTCTTCTTGTAGGAGCCGTTACGACGAATGTTTCGCCGTTTACTTCTGCATCAAATTGAAGTCGGCGGAAAATATCTTCCACTGTATCAACGGAAATGGCTGTTCCAAGTGAAGAATTGATTTTTTCTAGCGTAATCTCCACTTTCACTGGCTCTACGTCCAATTCATTAAATAAAACAGTGCCTTCGAGAACTTCCCCTCCGGCATATTCAGCCATCAGTTCAGCCGCTCTTTCCCCGGCTTTCAGGACACGATTCGGATCCACACCCTTTTCATAACGGGTGCTGGCTTCGCTTCTGAGTCCGTGGTCTTTCGATGCACCTCTGACAATCGCACCGGTGAAGTATGCTGCTTCAAGAAGGACCGTCGTCGTATCGTTCTGGACTTCTGAATTTGCTCCACCCATCACGCCGGCAAGGGCAACGGGTTCAGTCCCGTTCGTAATGACAAGCTGGCTCTTTGATAGCGTTCTTTCCGCATCATCAAGGGTCACGAATGTTTCGCCGTCATTTGCACGGCGAACAAGGATTTCCTTTGAACCGAGGCGGTCGTAGTCGAAAGCATGGAGCGGTTGACCATATTCCAACAGTACGTAGTTCGTAATGTCGACTACATTGTTGTGGGGACGGATCCCTGCAGAAATCAGTGCATTTTGCATCCAAAGTGGAGATGGACCGATTTTGACATTTTTGATGATTTTAGCCCCGTAAAGAGGATTATCTTCTTTTGCTTCTACTTTTACCGATACATAATCCGAAGCTTTTTCGCTGCCTTCTGATACCTCCGTCACAGGAAGCTTCACGTCACGGTCCAGGATGGCTGCGACTTCATACGCCACTCCAAGCATGCTTAAGCAATCAGAACGATTGGGTGTCAATCCTAATTCGAGGATCGCATCATCAAGATTTAGTAATTCAACCGCATTGCGACCGACTTCAGCCTCATCACTGAATACATAGATCCCTTCTGCATGCTCTTTCGGTACGAGCTTCCCTTCGACTCCAAGCTCTTGCAGGGAGCAGATCATCCCGTGGGATGCTTCGCCGCGAAGTTTGGCTTTTTTGATTTTGAAGTTACCAGGAAGGACCGCCCCTACTTTCGCGACAGCCACTTTTTGGCCCTTTGCCACGTTCGGTGCCCCGCAAATGATTTGGACAGGCTCTTCTTCCCCTACGTCCACAAGGCATTTATTTAACTTATCCGCATCGGGATGCGGCTCACATTGCAGGACATGCCCGACGACCACATTTTTGATCTCTTCGCCGATCCGTTCGACACCTTCGACTTCGATCCCGCTTCTTGTAATCTTCTCTGCCAACTCTTCAGGTGTGACACCTGACAGGTCTACATAATTTTCTAACCATTTATATGAAACAAACATGTGTTAGTACCTCCCTATCGTTTTCTTTACTCTTGTGTTCCGAACTGTGTCACAAAGCGAGTATCGTTTGTGTAGAAATGACGGATATCATCGATGCCGTATTTCAGCATGGCAATACGTTCTGGTCCCATACCAAACGCGAAACCTGTATATTTCTTCGAATCGAATCCAGCCATTTCAAGGACATTCGGATGAACCATCCCTGCTCCAAGGATTTCGATCCAGCCCGTTCCTTTACATACGCGGCAGCCTTTTCCTCCACAGATCTTACATGAAATATCCATCTCGACAGATGGCTCTGTGAATGGGAAGAAGCTCGGGCGCAAGCGGATTTCACGGTCTTCACCGAACATTTTCTTGGCAAATACATTCAGCGTTCCTTTCAGATCACTCATCCGGATGTTTTCGTCGATGACAAGACCCTCGATCTGGGTGAATTGATGTGAATGTGTCGCGTCATCCGTATCACGTCGGTACACTTTCCCGGGACAGATGATCTTGATGGGACCGTTTCCTTTGGCCAGTTCCATCGTTCTTGCCTGAACCGGTGACGTGTGGGTACGCAGAAGGGTTTCTTCCGTAATATAGAAAGAATCCTGCATATCACGTGCCGGATGTCCTTTAGGGAGATTCAGGGCTTCGAAGTTATAATAGTCCTTCTCCACTTCCGGTCCTTCAGCAACCGTATAGCCCATGCCGATGAAGAGGTCTTCGATTTCTTCCACGATCATCGTCAGGGGATGGTGATTCCCTTTTTTCACTGGGCGGCCAGGTAACGTGACATCGATCGTTTCAGATTGAAGCTTCTTTTCGACCGCTTCTTTTTCAAGAACAGCCTGCTTTGCTTCGATGGTTTCGGTGATCGCCCCACGGACTTCATTGGCAAGTGCCCCCATTTTAGGACGCTCTTCTGCTGAAAGTTTCCCCATTCCTTTTAAGGCTTCGGTGACAGGTCCTTTTTTGCCTAAATAAGCAACTCGGATGTTGTTCAATTCTTTCAGATCTTGTGCTTCGTTCACTTTTTCGATGGCTTCTTGTTGAAGGGATCGTAATTTGTCCTCCATTGTTCTTCCTCCTTTAATGTATATCGTCCGAATGTTTCGTTGGATTGGTTTTTAAACAAATAAAAAAACCCCATCCCAAAAAGGGACGAGGTTTATATCGCGGTACCACCCTTATAAGCATATCCACAGGGGGATCTACTCACTTCATTCAGATAACGGCTTATGCCGGAGCATCTTTACATTCACATTGGAATGGTCCCGATGCCAACTCGAGAGGTGAAATGTTCACATCATGTTTTCTTAAGAATGCTTACAGTCCAGGGCATTCTCTCCCTTGAAGAAGGTCATGTGTTACTTTCCTCTTTCAACGTTTTTAAGTTATATGTGCATTATTATAGTGAATTTCACGGCATAATTCAAACCTTTTCACGAAATTCACTGCCCATTTTTAAAATGATACAATAAAATGCCTGCCGCAATGGCCACATTCAAGGATTCACTCTTACCGTAAATAGGGATGTAGAGGTTCCGGTCCGTTTCCTTTAAAAGCTCCTTCGACATGCCGTTCCCTTCATTCCCTACGATGAGGGCATAAGAAGATTGCGGGCTGATCGACGTGTACTCCACTCCGTTTTCAAGCGCCGTCCCGTACACGGGGATGCTGCGCTCTTTCAGGGCTGTAATGGTTTCAGACAGTTCTTTTCTGACGATGGGAATATGAAAATGACTTCCTTGTGCCGAGCGCAACACTTTCGGATTATAAGGATCCACCGTCCCTTTTCCCAACACGACCATATCGATTCCCGCCGCATCGGCTGTGCGGATGATCGTACCGATATTGCCAGGATCCTGAAGACCGTCGAGAAGCATGAATGTGCCTGCCTGATCAGGGTCATGCTCGTCTTCTCTCTGCCTGCAAATCGCAAAGATCCCTTGAGAGGTCTCGGTATCAGCGAGGATTTTCCCGACTTCATCCGATACCATGGTGACAGAAACCGAATCCACCGTCCATTTCTGTGGAAGATCGATTCCTTCCACGAGGATCAACTCAAGGACCGTATCCTCCTGCTTTAATGCTTCTTCCACAAGGTGAAATCCTTCAATGATATATGTGCGGGTGAGATCCCGTTCTTTTTTCGTCAATAATTTCTTCCACTGCTTCACAACAGGATTTTTCGAGGATTGAATATACTTCAATCGTATCCGCTCCTTTTGATTACTATTCAAGGTCTCATTATACCTTAACTTCCATACATAATAAATTCAATTTGAGACAAGATAACAATGAATTCCTCATCCTAGCACAAAGGAGAAATGCGTGATGAATCTTAACTTACGAAAAGCGATCATACACAATGTATCTGGAAACAACCAGGACGAATTGAGAGACACTATTGTCGATGCCATCCAGGGAGGAGAAGAAAAAACCCTTCCAGGTCTCGGTGTACTCCTTGAAGTCTTCTGGCAAAACGCCGATCCCGAGGAACAGAAAATGGTCCTTGAAACATTAGAGGAATCATTGCAGCAGCAACAAATGCAATAAAGGCATGGGCAATCCTGAATCGGGGTTGCCCATGTTTTTTCCCTTGGATGGTTTTAGCCTCACTCCTTCAGTGGTAATACAACATACATAAGAAAACGAAGGGGGAGAAAAAGGGATGAGTCAGGATAAAAGCGCCTTATTGATCATCGACATGATTAATACGTTTGACTTCCAAGGGGGAGAAAAAATACATGAAAACACAATGAACATCGTCGGAAACATCCGGGATTTGAAGAAGAAAGCAAAGGAAGCCGGGTTGCCTGTCATCTATGTGAATGATAACTACGGCCTTTGGCAGGACAATATGAATGATATCATCGAAGAATGCAAAAAAGGGAAAGGCAAAGATGTAATCGAAAAACTCCATCCCGATACAGACGATTATTTTATCATCAAACCGAAGCACTCGTGTTTTTTCGGGACACAGCTTGATATCCTGCTTCATCAGCTGGACGTGAAGCATCTGATTCTAACAGGGATCGCAGGTGACATCTGCGTGCTGTATACCGCCAATGACGCCTATATGAGGGAGTATGACATGTCGATCCCAAAGGACTGCATGGCATCCGAAACCAAGGAGGACAATGAAAGCGCGATCCGCATCATCAAGAAGACGATTGACGCCGATATGACCTCTTCGAAAGAAATGACGTTTAAATGAAGGCAAAATAAAGAGACCCTGATTCAACAGGGTCTCTCAGCTTGTAGACAAAGTCTAAGAATTAGACCAAGTCTACAAGCTTTTTTTGTATAATAGAAAGGAATAAAGCTTTTGTGGGGGATAAAAATGTTATCAAAACACACTAAAGAAGGAAGAAATCAAATTGAAATGGTTGCGCTAGATGAACTTGTTCCTGAGGATCATCTAGTTAGGAAAGTTGAACAAGCGATTGATTTTGAATTTATTTATGACTTAGTAGAAGATAAATATTGTTTAGACAATGGGCGGCCTGGTATTGATCCCGTTGTTCTCATTAAAATGGTCTTTACCCAATACCTCTTTGGCATACGCTCCATGCGTCAAACCATCAAAGAAATCGAAACCAACGTTGCTTATCGATGGTTTATTGGGTATTCGTTCAAAGAGAAAATCCCTCACTTTTCAACCTTCGGTAAAAACTACGTTAGGCGCTTCCACGATACGGATCTCTTTGAACAAATTTTCTACCGCATTTTGAAAGAAGCGATGACCAAAGGATTGGTGGATCCATCCGTTGCGTTTATAGATTCTACTCATGTAAAAGCGAATGCGAATAAGAAGAAATTCGAAAAGAAAATAGCCCGAGTCGAAACTAGAACGTATCAGGATCAGCTGGATAAAGAGATCAACATTGACCGAGAGGAACACGGAAAAAAGCCCTTCCCCCCACAGAATAAAGAAGAGTCAAAAGAAATAAAGGTCAGCACGACAGACCCTGAAAGTGGGTATTACGTAAAAGATGAGCGCGAAAAGCTGTTTGCGTATTCTTTTCATACGGCAAGCGACTCCCGGGGTTTTATCTTAGGATCTCTTGTCACGGGAGGAAATGTTCACGATAGTCGGATGTTGGACAAGCTCGTCACTCAAGTCACGGATAAAGTCGGTAAGCCCAGTTCTGTCGCTGTTGATGCAGGATATAAAACACCCCACATCGCTAAATTCCTCATGGACCAAGAAATCAGACCCGTTATGCCTTATACACGGCCGAGAACGAAAGACGGATATCTTAGGAAATACGAATACGTTTACGATGAATATTTTGACTCCTATCTTTGTCCCGAAGGACAAATTTTACCTTACCGTACTACCACAAGAGACGGGTACAAACAATACGCTTCAAATCCTTTGGAATGTAAAGACTGTCCTCTGTTAGAACGTTGTACACAAAGTAAGAATCACACCAAGATGATTCATCGACATGTGTGGCAGGATTACATAGATGAAGTAGAACATTTGAGACATACAGAACTTAATAAAACTCTATATGCGAAACGCAAAGAAACGATCGAACGGGTCTTTGCGGACGCAAAAGAAAAGCATGGCATGCGTTGGACGACCTTAAGAGGTCTTAAAAAAGTTTCAATGCAGGCGATGCTTACATTCGCTGCCATGAATCTTAAGAAGTTGGCAAACTGGACATGGCGAGGGCCATGTCCAGCCTAGAAACAGGAGAAAAATCTTTTAAAATATCAGAAAACCCCACCTTCGGTTAAAGTGAAGGTGGGGTTTGTCTACAGTCTGAGAGACCCTGATTCAACAGGGTCTCTTTCACTGCAATCAATCAAACGTAATCTTCGCCACAGTGTCGCTGTCGAGCTTCTTGATCACTTCTGTAATCAATTTAACAGCGTTCTCGTAATCATCACGATGCAACATCGCTGCATGTGAGTGGATATAACGTGTCGCAATGGTGATGGATAAGGCAGGAACTCCATTGGCTGTCAAATGGATCGCACCTGAATCCGTTCCTCCACCTGCGATAGCGTCAAATTGATACGGGATGTTATGCTCATCCGCTGTATTCGTCACAAAGTCGCGCAGTCCCTTGTGGGAAACCATGGACGCATCATATAAAATGATCTGTGGACCTTCACCCATCTTACTTGACGCTTCCTTATCAGACACTCCAGGTGTATCCCCTGCGATTCCAACATCCACACCGAAGCCGATATCAGGCTGAATTTTGGCAGCAGCCGTTCTCGCGCCACGCAGGCCGACCTCTTCCTGTACAGTACCGACTCCATATACGACGTTCGGGTGACTCGCATCCTTCAGATTTCTTAGTACATCGATGGCAATCGCACATCCGATGCGGTTATCCCATGCTTTCGCCAGTAGCATCTTCTCGTTGTTCATTACCGTGAATTCGAAGTGAGGGACTACCATATCTCCCGGTTTCATTCCCCATTCCAGTACTTCTTCACGGCTTGAGGCACCGATATCAATGAACATATCTTTGATGTCCACCGGTTTTTTGCGTGCTTCCGGAGGCAGGATATGCGGCGGCTTGGAACCGATCACACCCGTCACTTCCCCTTGGCTCGTCACGATCGTCACACGTTGGGCAAGCATGACTTGAGACCACCAGCCTCCTACGGTTTGAAAGCGAAGGAACCCTTTGCTGTCGATCTGGGTGATCATGAATCCGACCTCATCAAGATGTCCCGCCACCATGATCTTAGGACCGTTTTCATCGCCCACTTTTTTCGCGATCAGGCTACCGAGGTTATCTGTCGTCACTTCATCTGCAAATGGCTCTATGTATTTTTTCATGACTTCCCGTACTTCTCTCTCATTACCCGGTACACCTTTGGCATCGGTTAAATCTTTGAGCATTGTCAATGTTTCATCTAATTTCGCCATTGTTTCGACCCCCTAAATATTGTTTTACCTTTTCATTATACTAAAACCTGTGCGATTCATCAAAATTTCCTGAATCTTCTTTACTATCATGGATTAATATCCTTCTTTTTGACGATTATAATTCACTTCATTTTTCTTCACATATGCATCGAACACTTCTTCATGGGTGAATCCGAGCAGTTCGCCAAGGTACACGTAGTGCCTGAATAACTCCTGGAAATGTTCAACGGAACGCTCTTCAGCAAAGTGGTTCGCATACTTGAACACTTCCATGAATTGCGTTGTCACATCTTCATTCGCATAATTCGTCTCCCCTATATCGAATTGTTGAATGCCGATTTCGATTCCCAGTGACAGGATGAAATGGACCCCGTCCACAAATTCTTCAAGGATTACATCCTTTGCTGACGAAGGTTTCGTACTCCAGAACTTGAAGCTTCTCGTTTCATTGGCCAGTTCCCCCACCTCAACCAGGAGGGCCAGGATTTTTTTGTCGATCAGATCTTCCTGTTCCAGGCCGTGTTCCTCTTCGATATGCTGATCAAGCTTTTTCTGCATGTCCAATAATGTTTCAATATTCATTGTGGTATCTCCCCTTCGATGCCTTTATTTCTTACACACCCTCTTAGTATGACAAATTTTTAAACAAATTTATAATAATATGAAACCTTTTTCTGATTTAACCGTAAATAATAGTGGAAGAAATATGCCTATGGAGGTAATGGTTATGCTTTGGCTTATTCGGTTAGTGCTTTTGATCCTTATTCTTTATCTTTTATACAGCAGCGTGAAATACATTATCAACCCAAAGCGAAAACTGGAGCTTGCCCAGGAGCAGAAACGTTTCTATTTTCTCGATGATCAGGAAAATGTCCGGAAGAATTTTCACATAACGTACAAGGGTGTACGATTTGAAGGGGAAAAATATCTCGGTGCAACCGAGAAGGCATTCGATGTAGTTTCCATATTCGTATGGACCAAAAATGTTTCCTCATTAAAGGGCCTTACCCGGGAGGATTTCGAATACCTCCAGAACGAAATCAAAGAAAGATACCCGAATGCCAAACTCGACTGGAAAAGTCCGATCCACGAATTCCTTCAAAAATCACAACAAAAAAACGACTAGCAGAGCTGGTCGTTTTTCATTTTTATTTACCTGGGAAAAACTCTCTCCATTGAATGACTCTGACTTTTTCTCTCAGGAGGTAAAATAGGACGATGAGTGCGATGAAGATCATGACGAGAATGGGCGGGGAAAATTGTTTGATGTATTGGCCGAACACTGTATAGAAAAACGCCAGGGGAATATTGGAAAGGACGGAGGCGCGTACGAAGGGCTTGAGCTCCTTCTTCCGCTCGAGCAGGCAAAGATTCAAGAGCTGGTAATGGACAAAGGGAATCAGCCTGAGAACCGCAATCTGACCCGTGGTGAGGGTGGCATTCCGTCCGAACCACTTTTCTTTCAGCCTCAGGAGTTTTTCATAAAACGATTTGAAACTTTTGATGACAAAATAAAAAGTGACAGATAAGAGCGTTAATCCGATCAACGAATACAGAGTGCCGAAGAGACTTCCGAACAGAACCCCTCCCGCCATACAGACAAGGGCGACGGGGATGAACAGAAACTGCCTCAGGATATGAAATAAGATAAACAGAACAGGAGCCATATATCCGCTTGCCTCCATCAGGGCGAATGCAGCAACCAACCGTTCGTCCATGGCTTATGCGACCTCCTTCTGCTATTCTAAGCTGTTTCTACAAACCCTCTTTATATAGTATGTATAAGAGACGGGTTAAAGAATGAAAACTTTGACGTCACAGATTCGCGTTCAGCCAGATGAACAGCACACAGTGGACGATGACAAGCAATGGGAAGCCGATGGCAAACGCTTTGTGCTTCGTTTTATGCCTGAACACCTTCATCCCCATATACGCTCCGACACTGCCTCCCACAATGGCGACCTGCCACAGCACCCGCTCGCTGATGCGGTATTCATGCCGCTCTGCTTTCCGTTTATCTCTCCCCATGACCGTAAAGCCGATGATATTGATGATGACGGCATATAGATATAAGATCGCTGTTAATGCATCCATGATTTCTACCTGCTTTCTATAGTGATTGATATAAGAAAGGACCGGCCAGGGGCCAGTCCTTTTTGTCTGCTGACTCAGTCAGCAATATATTATTTGTTTAGTTGAGCTTTAGCAGCGTCAGCTAATTGGTTGAATGCTTTTTCGTCAGAAATCGCAAGCTCAGCAAGCATTTTGCGGTTTACTTCGATACCAGCAAGTTTCAATCCGTGCATTAAACGGCTGTAAGAAAGACCGTTCATACGTGCAGCCGCATTGATACGTGTGATCCATAGTTTACGGAAATCACGTTTCTTTTGGCGACGGTCACGATAAGCATACATGTATGATTTCATGACTTGTTGATTTGCTACTTTATATAAAGTATGTTTTGAACCGAAATAACCTTTGGCTAATTTAAGAACTTTTTTACGACGTCTGCGTGTTACTGTTCCGCCTTTTACGCGTGGCATAATAATTCCCTCCTGTTTCTAATACTTCTTATTTTAGGTTGTCAAGCATATGACGAATGCGTTTGAAATCTCCTTTAGAGACAACAGCCGCTTTACGTAGCTTACGCTTTGCTTTAGTAGATTTGTTTGCGAATAAGTGGCTTGTGTAAGCGTGTGAACGTTTAAGTTTACCAGAACCTGTTTTCTTGAAACGCTTAGCTGAGCCGCGGTGAGTTTTCATTTTTGGCATGATGCTTTTCCTCCTCGGGTCCTTTATTTTTCGTTGACTGGTGCAAGCACCAAGAACATACTGCGACCATCCATTTTCGGTTTTGATTCAACGGTTGCTACATCTTTACACTCATCACTGAAGCGATCCAGAACACGTTGACCAATTTCTTTGTGCGTAATCGCACGACCTTTAAATCGGATTGACGCTTTAACTTTGTCTCCTTTTTCAAGGAACTTACGAGCGTTACGAAGCTTGGTGTTGAAATCATGCTCATCAATCGTCGGGCTTAGACGCACCTCTTTAAGATTGATGATCTTCTGATTCTTACGTGCTTCTTTTTCTTTCTTCTGTTGTTCAAATTTAAACTTACCGTAGTCCATGATACGAGCAACGGGTGGTTTTGCATTTGGAGCAACAAGAACAAGATCAAGGTTTACACGTTCAGCAATTTCAAGAGCTTCATTCTTGGATTTGATTCCAAGTTGCTCACCGTTTTGATCGATAAGACGTACTTCACGGGCACGAATCGTTTCGTTTAAGATCATGTCTTTGCTAATAATTAGCCACCTCCAAGGTTTATTAAAAGAATACACGGCTTTGGCCGACGCACCCGCTTCCTTTTTCCATGTCCAGGACACAAAAAAAGATGCGAGTGTCGAAACACCCGCACCTGATTATTAAGCATATATAAATGGCTTTAATAGTCAATCACATACCTGGTAACAGCTTTAACGCGTTATTCAGGTGAGAAGCGGGTAGCTCCTACTTGTACCAAACTGTATTCAATTCACCTTAGATACTATATCACATGACAATACCGCTGTCAAATAATCATTTAATATCACAACGTATTTCATAATATCAGACATCTAAGGAGAGTGCAACAGTTTTTTGAAATTAATTGGGGAGGGACGGACCTCCAACAGAAACATTATGGTAAACCACAATGACCATTTGGAGGTCCGTCCCTCTTCAGATTTTAACGATTCGCTTCTTTTGTGATGTGACCGATGAATGCGTCAAGGGAAATCGTTTCTGATTTCTGCTCTCCGTATTTGCGGACGTTGACGGACGCTTCCTTGATTTCATTGTCTCCCACGACGAGCATGTAAGGAACTTTGCTCATCTGTGATTCGCGGATCTTATAGCCGATTTTTTCATTACGGTCATCGATCTCTACACGAAGCCCTTCAGCCTGAAGCTTTTCTTTCACTTCTTTCGCGTAGTCGAAGTGGACATCCGGAGAAACCGGGATCACCTGAACCTGCGTTGGAGCAAGCCATGTCGGGAATGCACCTTTGTATTCCTCGATCAGGAAGGCAACGAATCGTTCCATAGTGGATACGACTCCACGGTGGATCACGACAGGACGGTGCTGTTTGCCGTCTTCACCTACGTATGTTAAGTCAAAGCGCTCTGGAAGTAAGAAGTCCAGTTGAACAGTGGAAAGTGTTTCTTCCTTACCAAGAGCCGTTTTCACCTGAACGTCCAGTTTAGGGCCGTAGAATGCCGCTTCCCCTTCTGCTTCGAAGTATTCGACATCCAGTTCATCCATCGCTTCCTTGATCATGCCTTGCGCACGGTTCCACATTTCATCGTCATCGAAGTACTTCTCTGTATCTTCAGGATCACGATACGAAAGACGGAATGAATAGTCTTTCAGATCAAAGTCCTTGTATACTTCCTGAACAAGGCGTACGACGCGCTTGAATTCTTCCTTGATTTGATCAGGACGAACGAAGATATGGGCATCATTCAGAGTCATCCCGCGGACACGCTGAAGTCCAGACAGTGCACCTGACAATTCATAACGGTGCATCGTACCAAGCTCGGCGATACGGATGGGAAGCTCACGGTAGCTGTGGATGCCGTTTTTGTAAATCATCATATGATGCGGACAGTTCATCGGGCGAAGGACAAGATCTTCATTGTCCATTTCCATGACCGGGAACATGTTTTCCTGATAGTGATCCCAGTGACCGCTTGTTTTGTACAATTCTACGCTTCCCATGATAGGAGTGTAAACGTGGTCGTAACCCAGACGCTCTTCTTTATCGACGATATAACGCTCGATGATGCGGCGGATCGTCGCACCTTTAGGAAGCCACATCGGCAAGCCCTGTCCCACTTTTTGTGAGTTCATGAACAGGTTCAGTTCTTTCCCGATCTTACGGTGGTCACGCTCTTTCGCTTCTTCTAAAAGGCGAAGATGCTCTTCAAGGTCTTCCTTCTTGAAGAAAGCCGTACCGTAAATCCGTTGAAGCATTTGATTATCACTGTTTCCACGCCAGTAGGCACCGGCAATGCTTAACAGCTTGAATTCCTTGATTTTATTCGTTGATGGGACGTGGACCCCACGGCAAAGGTCGAAGAATTCACCTTGCTCGTAAATGGAAACCTGCTCGCCTGCAGGAATGGCTTCAAGCAGTTCAAGCTTGTACTCGTCACCGATTTCTTCGTACATTTTCTGCGCTTCGTCTCGGCTGACTTCTTTACGTACGACTTCCAGGTTTTCACCTGTGATCTTCTTCATTTCCTTCTCGATCAACGGAAGATCTTCCGGAGTGAACGTGTGCTCCGAATCGATATCGTAGTAGAATCCGCCTTCGATGACCGGACCGATCCCCAGCTTCGTTTCAGGATATAAACGCTTGATGGCCTGTGCCATTAAATGGGCCGTACTGTGACGAAGGACTTCTAGGGCATCCGCTGAAGGAGCCGTCACGATTTCAATGGCTCCATCTTCCTGAATTCCTGTACGCAGGTCGATCATTTCACCATTTATTTTTCCAGCGAGCGCCTTCTTCTTCAGTCCCGGACTGATGGACGCAGCAATCTCTTCTGTTGTCGTACCCTTGGGAAACTCCTTGACATTTCCATCAGGGAACTGCATTTTCACTACTTCTGACATGTGATTTCACTCCTTGAAATATCTTTATAAAACATAAAAAACCCCGCCCCTTCACGTTTGAAGGGACGAGGTTAATAAATAAACTCGTGGTTCCACCCAACTTCTCACTGTCCTGGTGTAAAGACAATGACTTCATTGAAAAACGAATAACGACATTTAGCCGTCAATCATTACTGTGAACCGGATCAGGTTCCGTTCATGATCGAAGTTCCGAGGTGGTAAATATCACTACCGAATTAGGAAGCTTGCAGCCAAATGACTTCCCTCTCTGTGAATGAATAGGAATATTGTTGTCCTCATCATAACCTTTATTTATTGACTTATTATGTAGGTATTATAATCGGTTATGTTTTGAAAAGCAAGCCTATTCATTCGCAATATCCCACGAAGGATAAAGAAGTGTATCGGGAAAATAACTCAACGGCAGGAGATCAATCCGTTCTTCAAAAATATTCTGCAGCGTCCGGATCAATTGATGATCCCCATTTCCATAAACGTGTATCTTCTCAGGGGCAAGGGATAATAAAGGGGCAATGGTGAATGAATCCACATATAAGGGGTGATTGGTAAGCAGCCGTTTATCGATCGCCTTCGTCAGCTCCTGCCGTGTCACTTCTTTCATGTCCTCATCAAAGAAACGAAATCCATATCCCGTCGAGTAAAGATGGACCGTGCGCATTTTCTGCTCCCTTGAAGAGAGATATTCCCGCAGCATATGAACGAACATCTGATATTCCTGCTCCATCTTATATTCGTCTATGGCGATATCCAGTATCAGTAAGAGCCTCTCCTGAAGCTTTTTCAACCTGAACTTGCTGAACGAGTCGAATGAGATGGGGGCCTTCCCTTCCATCAGTAGCTCCAGGCTCTCCCGGACATATTCAGCCCCGTCCCATTCGCCGATCAGCTCCATCAATTCCGGACGCTCCCCCATCCTCATCTCTGACACGATTTCTAATATTTGATTGATTTCATCACTATCTTCATACAAATAATTTTCTCTCAAGGCTGATTCGGACCAGTCCATGCATTTATCATTCATGACGAATTTGGAAACCCCGTTGAAAAGCTTTTCCCGCTCCTTGAAGAAGGGGGAGACCTCTATCGTCAGATTATAGTGAGTTGTATGTTGAAAGAGCGTTTCATGAAACCATGATTGGATGAACTCTTTATTGAGGTATTCTTGAAGCTTTATCGCATCCTTTTTTTGCTTAAAAATAAATTCAATCAAACTTTCTCGCCTCCTTAAACCCAATTCCCTGATTTATATATATGGGAGGCTTGTATAAATTAGAAGTTGATGAGGGAAATTCTTTTGGGTGATCAAAAAAAGGAAAGGGAACCGCATACGCGACTCCCTTTCCTACAAACTATTCCCTTCGATTCCGCCCGTCGATCAACACAGGCTTGGATAAATATTTAATCCGCTCCATGATCCGCGCAGCCTTCAGTTTTTCTTCTTCCCCGCGCTGACTGTACGTCAAATGATGGGTCAGCTCGTTGAAATTGAAGTTGGAGGTGAAGAATGTCGGCAGGTTTTCAAGCATCCTGTACTGGAGGATCGTACCGAGGATTTCATCCCTACCCCAACTGGACATGGTTTCCGCTCCGATATCATCAAGCATGAGGATCGGTGCCGATTTTACCATCTCAAGCTTTTCATTCACCGTATTATCACCGAGTGAAGACTTGATTTCCCTGAAGAACTCAGGAACATATACAATCAAAGATCCGATCTTTTTCTCAGCAAGTTCATTGGCCATGGCGCCTAACAGATAGGACTTGCCCACTCCAAACTTCCCGTAAAAATAGAGGCCTTTCATTTTCGTCCCTTCTGTATACGTCTCTACGAAATTCTTCGCAAGGCGCACCGCTTCGAGACGGCTCTTCGAATCAAGATCGAGGGTTTGGAAGGAAGCTTGTAAAATATCCTTCGGGACATACAAGCTTTTGATCAGTCGCTGAGCACTCGTTCTTTCATCATGGATGACTTTCCGCGGGCAGCGATGATAATCGATGTCGATGGTATTCCCTCTGATCACCAGATGAGGATCATATCCTTCCATCATATTCTTGCATTCCTGCAAAGAAGGACAGTACCGGCATTCCTTGCTTTGAGAGATGTATTCATACAGCTTCATCAGGCTTTCGTTGACCATTTCGCCTGTTACCCGTCCTTCATTCCTGCGGATAAAATCTTTTACATCATTATTTTCTAAGATCTCTTTTTTCATTTGTTCATATCGCTGTTGAAATGACCCGGAAGTCGCCAGCCTTTTTAAGGTGTTATTGATTTTCTCCATCGTTTTGTTCACCTACTTCCGAAAATTTTTAAGCTCTTCTTCAAGTTTTTTCTTTTCTGCTTCGAAGTCGTATCCTTCTGCAGTGGTATCGGATTCTTCCGCCGTTCCATCTTCCTTGAACCAGTCCGGAAGCTTCTCGGTGCGGATCGGCTTTCTCCGCCTGTTCGATTTCGTTTCCTTTTTACCTTCAGCCCATTCGAGATACTGCTTATGTTCACTTTTCGCGAGTATCATCGCCTCACTTGCCGACGTCACCTTTTTCCTGGACCAATGGGAAGCGATCTTCTCCATATATCCTTTCGTCAGCTTCATGTCTGTTTTTAACAGCACATATTGGATCAGTACATTCATCACGCCAATCGGCAACTTTTGGGACATGAGCACTTCCTCAACGGCTTGAAGATCAGCCTTGGAAGGAGACCCGCCGTTCGAGATGTCCGATAACACATCCTTCGGGGAGGTGGTTTCCAGATAGTCGATGAGCTCTTCCTCCTGGGAAAGCGGTTGATCCCGCTCTACAGCTTTCTTCGTTTCCACTCTCGTCGTCAAATCAGGCAGTTGATCACCCGTCTGCATACCATACCAGTCCCGGGCCGTTTTACGGAGCATTTCGATATCGATCGTATCATCCGCATCCAGGGAGCTTAGGACGATATTCTTCATCTGAAGAGGATCGATTCCGTACAGATAGCTCAGCTTCAATACTGTTTCCTTCACTTTCGGGGTAAAGGCTTTGCGCGGGACCATGGATTCCGATAACCCGGCCAGCAGCAGCTGAAAATCAAAATCGATTTCATCCAGGGCAAGTCCATCATTCTTGCCGTATTTCATATATTGTTCACCTGACCCGGTTTCCGAATCCACATTCGCATCATGGTGAAGGAAATTAATCGGTTCAGACGTGAAGACATCCTGGAAAGATCGGGTAATGTCTGAGTACTGATTTTTATCAGCTGACGCATCCGTGAAAAATTTCTTCAGACGCAAATAATGGGTCCGGCCGATCTTACGGTACAAATACACATTCAGCATGCCATCATGAAAGAATTCCTGAGGGGAAAGGGGCGGCTGCAGTTCATATAGAAAACGGCGGTCTTCATCATCCCTTTTTTCATACACCTTCAGCAAACCGATTCCCTCGAGCTTCATCCTTGCTTCGTAGACGTCCTGAAGATTGACGGACAGGACGTTCATCAAATGATAATGGGTGGAATCCGTCGACCAGAGCCGGTTCTCTTCCACTTCCCCCCATAGACTCATGTAGAGGCTGTAGCAAACGGTACCGATCAGAGGCTGGTACAGAAACGTAATGATTTTCCGGTCATATTCCTGAAGCATCCCATGTGTCCCTACGGTGTAGTGATCAATTGGCTGTATTTCATTCCAATGCTTCTTCATCATAGTTGGATTCTACCTTTCAATAAATAAAGAGAAAAGAGCCAAAGAATTCCATCTTCAGCTCATTCTTCTACTCTTTTTTTATTAATTCTTTTAATTCGTCTATAAATACATTAATATCCTTAAATTGTCGATATACGGATGCAAAACGGACATATGCCACTTCATCAACTTTCGCAAGGTGATCCATGACCATCTCACCGATCTTCACAGATTCTACTTCGGAGGCACCTTGATTCCGCAGGTCCTTTTCGATATCTGTTGAGATCTTCTCTAATCTTTCAAGAGGTACCGGGCGCTTCTCACAGGCCTTGATCAATCCCCTCAAAATCTTTTCTCGACTAAACTCTTCTCTTACCCCTTCTTTTTTCACCACAATTAAAGGAAGCTCTTCAACCTTCTCAAAGGTCGTGAAGCGAAATGTACATTCTTCACATTCTCTTCTTCTCCTGATAGAGCGTCCTTCATCAGCAGGTCGTGAGTCCACCACTCTGGTACCATTATGCTGGCAAGACGGGCATTTCATAATATCAGCTCCGTTATTACATACTATTACCTTCATCATATAAAAAAGCTGCAACTTACACAAGCTTCTATAGGATTTACCGTTATTTCACTTTTTTCAATTCGCCATCAAGCTGGTGATAATAATGGTTGATTTGCGCTTTTAAAACGGTATATGTACCAAAAATCTTCCCTTTATCCGCACTGACCTTAAAATCGACTGCCGTTTCAAGCGGCCGAACCGTGATGACCGTGGCAACGATAAATAATTGAGGCGTTCCGTTTTTTCGGACCGTGATTTCCCCTCTGTCCTTGGACTGGGAGATCACCTCATATTCTGACGACGAGAATAATCCCAGCACGGCATTAAATGCACCTTGATGCATGGATTTATAATAGCGTGATTGCAGTTCCTTATCTTCATGCTGATCGGACGTTTCACACTCCGATTGAAATCGCTTTAACAGGGTACGTATTCCACTCATATCAAGTTCCTCCCTTTAGTTACCCTTATTTTACACGAAAAGGCACGATTGAAAAACCCATAAGTGCACGTACGAACGCGGGCATAAAAAAAGAGATGCATGAATCACGCATCTCTTCTGAGTTATTATCGATTAAAGGGCTTGAGCCTGGGACTTCTTCACTTGTACAGGACCCATTCCACGTGGCAATTCAATCGTTTCACGTGTGTCAGCACCAAGAGCATCTGCAATATATTCAGCTGCGATATTAGGATCTAAATCACCGCAAGTATATACATCAATACTGGCATAACCATGTTCAGGAAAACTGTGGATCGTTAAGTGTGATTCAGAAATGATCACGACTCCACTCACACCTTGAGGAGCAAATTTATGAAAAGCCACCTCACGCACTTCTGCACCTGACTTAAGCGCAGCATCTACGAATGTTTTCTCAATTCCTACTACATCGTTTAATTTTTCAAAATCGCAACCCCATAATTCAGAGATTACATGACGTCCCATTGTTTCCATTTTGTATTTCCCCCTTTGACATGATTTTTTTCGTCAAAATGAACGAATCCTTTGGCAAAATCTTAACTACCACGGGGGAAAGTTAGTCCGAAGAGGTCCTAACCCTTTAAGTAGTTAAATCAGTATTCATTTGCTAATAAGAAGTTCACGAAAAATAGTATACTTTGTTTAAAACTCTTTTGCAATAAATTTTTATAAAGTTTTTTAGATGGGTAGGTAATCGTTTGATTTGGCTATAACGTTAAACCTTGACCGTTCCTTTCCGCTGCAGGCACTCGCTTTCCTCGGGGCTGGCGGTGAGCCTCCTCGGCTGCGCCTGCGGGGTCTCACCTGTCCAGCTATTCCCGAAGGAGTCGAGTGCCTTCCGCTCCTATCCACTCTGTGGTATACACTAGCTTAAGGTTTTTACATATAGAGGAAATAAACTTTTACAAACAGACTTTACACGATAGCATCTACATCCCTTCACTTCTAGAAAACTTCCCCTGCCCATTTATAAAAAAAGGATAAAAAGAAAAGAACGCACCTGAAAAAGGTACGTTCTAGGGTTTTGCTTTATGATTTATGTTGGTTCTTTCAAACGTTGACTTCTTGTTTGGCGTTCATTTTGGTGGCGACGAATTTGGCCAGGTCGACGACGCGGCATGAGTAGCCCCATTCGTTGTCGTACCAGGCAAGGACTTTCACTTTACGACTGCCCATGACCATTGTGGACAAGCCATCGATGATCGCAGAATGTGGGTTTGTATTAAAATCGATTGAGACAAGTGGTTCTGTTGTATATTCCAAGACTCCGTGCAGGGAACCAAGGGATGCCGTGACGAATGCTTCGTTGATTTCATCAACGGTTACGTCCCTTTTCACATCCACGACCAGGTCCACTAATGAAACGTTCGGAGTCGGAACTCGCAGCGCCATGCCATGAAGCTTCCCGTTTAGTTGAGGAAGCACTAGTGATAATGCTTTCGCAGCACCTGTTGTCGTCGGGATGATCGATTGGCCGCATGCTCTTGCTCTTCTAAGATCTTTATGTGGATTATCAATATTCTTTTGATCATTCGTGTAAGCATGCACCGTCGTCATGAGACCGTTTTCAATTCCAAACTGCTCATCCAGCACTTTCGCTACAGGAGCCAGACAGTTCGTCGTGCAGGAAGCATTGGAGATGACGCTGTGTTCTTCTATATTTAATGCGCTTTCATTTACGCCCATCACAATGGTAACGTCTTCATTTTTACCCGGGGCCGTCAGGATGACTTTTTTCGCTCCCGCTTCCAAGTGAAGGCTCGCTTTGTCTTTTGAATTAAATTTTCCCGTCGCTTCAATGACGATATCGATGTTCAGCTCATTCCATGGTAATGCTTTAGGATCACGATTGCTTAATAGTAGGACACGTTTTCCGTTGACGATGAGTGCATGATCTTCCACCACTACATCTGCCTGGAATGTACCATGATTTGTGTCATACTTTATTAAATGAGCTAACGTTTCAGCCGGGTAGCTTGCGTTAATGGCTACAACCTCTAAGTTTTCCTCTAATATTGCTTTTCTGAAAACCATTCTTCCAATACGTCCAAAACCATTGATTGCAATTTTCGCCTTCATAAATCCGGCTCCCCTCTATATTAATGTTATACTTATATGTTTATTTGCTAAAAATAGTATAACATATTTGGAGAATTAGTTAATAAGTATTTTGCGGATTTTTAATGTTTTATTATTCTGACAAATAGGCTTATTGTATGTATATTTTTGTGGTTTGGAATCATACTTGATTTGAAGGTTTTATTCACACATTCTCTCGGAGCATGTGCTGGTTGAGTTCCGCTCCAGGTTGCTCGCTTTCCGCGGGGCTGGCGATGAGCCTCCTCGGCTTCGCCTGTGGGGTCTCATCTGTCCAGCTTTTCCCGTCGGAGTCGAGCAACCTTCCGCTACACTCAACATGGGTATTATGTTATCCGAATAGTAAATGTCAGATCAGACCACCAAATGTTACTCTTAGACAAAATAAAAAACCGACAAGGGTTTTCTTGTCGGTCGTTTGTGTTGTTATGGTTGTAAGTCCCATTCTGTTAAGAGAGCCTCAAGTTGTTCTTTTGTCTCGCTTATGGTTCCGTTGTTGTCGATGACTGCGTCGGCGAGGTTGACTTTGTCCTTGAGTGGGAATTGGGATGCGATCCGTGCTTCTGCGTCTTGACGGTTTAGATGATTGCGTTCGATTAAGCGTGATAGTTGTGTTTCTTCGTTTACGTATATGACGAGGGTGCGTTCGACCATCCACGTGAGGTCGCTTTCGAAAAGCAAGGGAACATCCATGAATATGGTGTTCTTGCCGGACGCGATGGCTTCGTCTTTATGCTGGAGCATCATGCTCCTGACAGCAGGGTGCACGATGCTGTTCAGCACTTTTCTTTTTTCTTCAGAGTTAAAAATGATTCCACCGAGTTTTTCGCGATTGATGGTCGAATCGTTTTCGTGAAGGATATCTTCACCAAATTCTTCGACAATCGCCAGATAGGCAGGCTGACCCACCTCGACCACCATACGGGCTGCGAGGTCTGCGTCGATTATGGTATATCCTTTTTCATGTAACATGGTTGAGATTGTACTTTTACCACTTGCAATTCCACCTGTTAATCCTATAATTCGTGCCATGATCGTGTCCTTTCCAATACTCGCCGCGGCACTAGAACCTCAGGATCCCGATCAGGATGAGCAGAACGCCCGGAAGGAATGAAACGCGGTGAATCCAGCGCAGGTGAGAGAAGAATTCCCCCATCTTCAATCCGGAAAATAAGAACGCAAAGCTCATCGCAAAAATCGCCAGGGTTAGTAGTAGTGGCGAGAAATGTAATAACGCGGCACCGATCCCGGCACCGAAGGCATCCAGTGACAAGGCGATCCCAAGCATGAATGCCTCGATTCCGGTAATCGTACCTGATTTATCAAAGTCCGCCGTGAGCGGTCTTCTTAATATTTGAATCACTAAACCTATGGATTTAATTTCAAAATTGATCAATGTTTTTTCATGTGACAGTACCGTCTCTTTTTCCGGTCTGAAGAACTGGTAGAGAACGGCTGCGCCAATCACGACAAGGATCATTCCGCCGATTCTTCCCGCCCAGACCGGGGTGATGATGGACCCGATGGTTTGACCGAGTAACATCGCCAGCAATAAAGAGCTCGCTGAACAGATCGATATGATGCTGATTGATTTTGTAGGGATTTTCACTTTTCGCAATCCATAAGTTAAACCGGTGCTAAAACTATCGAGACTTACAGCGAACGCCAGCAGTAATAAGGAGATTGTTTCACTCATCTAATAGCCCTCCCGAAAATCATTACAATACTATATGGTAAGGGCTTATCAAATGTTAAACGTTCTTTTTACTGCTGGCAGCGGGGGCAGTAATGGGTCCCCCGCCCAGCCGACACTTTCTTCTCGATCGCTGTACCGCAGTTCCGGCACGGCTCTTCTTTTCTGCTGTAAACATAAAGGTTCTGTTGGAACATCCCCATCTGTCCCTGGGAATTCACGTAAGACCGGATTGTGCTTCCACCCATTTCCACTGCTTCTGTCAACGTGTGGATGATTTCTCGATGGAGCCGTTCAATTTCTTCCCGTGACAGGGACTTTGATTTCCGGTCGGGATGAATGCCTGCACGGAATAGAGCTTCATCCACATAGATGTTTCCAAGGCCCACCAACACCGTTTGATCCAATAAGGTGGCCTTCACGATTCTCTCCGTCCTGCCTAGCTTTTCAGCCAGATAGTCTGGGGTAAACTCCGACAGAAACGGCTCCGGCCCCAACTGGAGGAGGGGCAGGTGAAGGAGTTCTTCCCCCTTTTTAAAGAGATGCATCGTCCCAAACTTTCGGACATCACGGTATCTGAGTTCCGTTCCATCCGTAAAGTGGAAGATGACATGGGTGTGTTTTTCAATGGGATCCTCATGATCAGCCAGATTATATTTTCCTTCCATTCTCAAATGAGAAACGAGGGCAACATCGTCACAAGAGAAGATCAAGAACTTCCCTCTTCTTCTCATTTCATGAATTTCCTGGCCTCTCAAGCTATGGATGAATTCATCCGTTTCAGGTGGGTTCTTGATCATTTTTGGCCAAAAGACACTGACATCCTTTATTTTCTTCCCTGATACAAGGAGCTCCAATGTCCTTCTGACCGTTTCTACTTCAGGCAGCTCGGGCATGGTGCCACCTCCTTCTCAATAAAACTACTTCGCGTCGTACCATGTTTGTCCGTACGAGTAATCAACCTTTAATGGAACCTCGAGCTCCATTGCGTTTTCCATCACTTCAGGAACTATTTTCTTCAATGTTTCGATTTCATCCTCAGGGGCTTCGAAGATCAATTCATCATGCACCTGCAAGAGCATCCGTGTTTGAAGTTTCTCTTCCTTCAAACGGGCCGCCATGTCGATCATGGCTTTCTTGATGATATCTGCTGCACTTCCCTGGATTGGTGTGTTCATCGCAGTACGTTCCGCAAAGCTCCGCAAATTGAAATTACGGCTCGTAATTTCAGGAAGGTAACGGCGTCTGTTCATCAGCGTCGTCACATACCCCTTCTGTTTCGCATCCTGTACGATATCATCCATATATTCTTTCACGCCGGGGAAGCTTTCTAAATATTTCTTAATGAATTCCCCTGCTTCTTTTCGTGTTATATCAAGACTTTGTGACAGTCCGTAGTCACTGATTCCATAGACAATTCCGAAGTTAACGGCTTTCGCATGCCTTCTCATATTGGATGTGACCTCTTCCTTCTCCACTCCAAACACGTCCATGGCCGTTTTCGTATGGATGTCCATATCATTACGGAAGGCTTCCACCAATTTCTCATCCCCCGCTATATGGGCAAGCACCCGCAGTTCGATTTGTGAATAATCGGCAGCGAACATGACCCATCCCTTTTCAGAAGGAATGAACGCCTGACGGATCTTCCTGCCTTCTTCCAGGCGGATCGGAATGTTTTGAAGGTTCGGATCCGTTGAGCTCAGGCGGCCGGTTTGAGTGAGGGCCTGGTTGAACCGTGTATGGATCTTGCTGGAATCTTTATGAACCACCTTCAATAATCCTTCGAGATAAGTAGACTGGAGCTTTCCTAACTGACGGTAGTGTAGGATATGATCAATGATTTCATGCTTGGACTGCAGTTTTTCCAATACGTCTGCGGAAGTGGAGTAACCAGTCTTTGTTTTCTTCACAACCGGCAGCCCCAATTTTTCAAAAAGGATCACACCGAGCTGCTTAGGAGAATTGATATTGAAGTCCTCCCCTGCCAGTTCATGAATGTTCTTTTCCAATTCTTCCAGTCGGAGGGCAAGCTCTTCCTTCATGGTCATCAAACGATCCTGATCCACTTTCACACCGGTGAATTCCATCTCAGCCAGGATAAGGGCAAGAGGCAATTCTAGCTCCATGTATAATTCATAAAGATCATTTTCTTCAAGCTCTTTTATGCATGTTTCCTTCAAGTCTTGAAGGATGAATGCCTTTCTGGCCAGATGTTCGGATAATACTTCAGTGGCAGGGACCTTCTGCTTGGCCCCTTTTCCATACACCGCTTCGTCCGATTCGATGGATGGCTGACCATGACCTTTTGCGATTGAGGCGAAATCTTCACTCGATTCAGAAGGATTGATGATGTAAGACGCGAGCAGCAGATCGAACCCGATCCCTTTGATGTCAATCCCTTGTCGCTTCAAGGCAACGACGGTCTCTTTCGAGTTGTAGACGTTCTTCGACTTCGATCCGTCTTCTGCCCATTTTTTAAAAGCTTCTGATTTCAGTGCCGTTTCAAGGGTAAAGAAAATCGTCCCATTTTCGTTATGAAGGCTCATGCCGATCACTTCACCAAGATGATAATTCTCTTCAAGCATTTCGATGTATAGGGAGCTCTCACTTGTCAAGTGTTCGTCTGTAATGGTTTCCACCACTTCAAAGGAGATATCATCCAGCTCCTGGGGCTCTTCTTGAACGGATTCACCCATTTTCTCGAGAAGGGAGTTGAAGCCAAGGTCCCGGTACACTTCCTTCAGTTTCACTTCATCCCAGCCCTCGTAATTCAATTCCTCAACCGTGACTTCTATGGGAGCTTCCCTGAGGATCGTGGCCAGTTCTTTACTCATGATCGCCTGGTCTTTATTTTCTTCAAGCTTCTCTTTCAGTTTCTTTCCACTCACTTTGTCTATTGACTCCAGCAGCTTCTCAAGAGAATCGAATTCCTTCAGGAGCTTGATCGCCGTTTTCTCACCGACACCGGGTACACCAGGGATATTATCGGAGCTATCCCCCATCAACCCTTTCATATCAATGATCCGGTCAGGGGTGATCTCCCATTTTTCTTTGATGTGCTGAGGTGTATACACCTCGATATCCGTGATTCCTTTTCTTGTGATGCACACCGTCGTATCTTTGGAGCTCAGCTGGGTTAAATCCTTATCCCCTGAGTACACTTTCACTTCAAACCCGTCTGACTCTGCCTGCAGGGAGAGGGTCCCGATGATATCATCGGCTTCATAGTTTTCTTTTTCATACCGTTTGATTCCGTAAGCATCCAGCAGCTCCCGGATATAAGGGAATTGCTCGGACAATTCAGGCGGGGTCTTCTGCCTGCCTCCCTTGTATTCCGTGAATGTCTTATGACGGAACGTTGTTTTCCCCGCATCAAAGGCCACGAGGATATGAGACGGCTTTTCATCTTCGAGTATTTTCTGCAGCATGGTGGTAAAGCCGTAAACTGCGTTTGTATGTACACCCTTGTCGTTATTCAATAGTGGTAGGGCAAAGAATGCACGGTAAGCAATGCTGTTACCGTCAATCAGGACTAATTTTTTGGACATATAAGTACCTCCTGTAAAGGCTTCTGTTTCTATATATTCATTCTATCATGTTGGGGAATGAAAGGAAAAACGGGGACCTTATTTATGGAATGGGACTGTGATTCTTGACATTCCCCTCCTTATAAAAGAAAAAACTCTTCGAAAATGGATCATTCCATTTTTCAAAGAGTCCCTTCCTATTACTCCGTATACCCCATCAACAGCCTCGCATACGGCGAATCGGATGGTAAGATGATGACGGTTTTATCATCCACGGTCTTCTTATACGTTTCGAGTGTTTTATAGAGGTCATAGAAGCTCGGATCCTTCGAGAAGGATTTGTTGTAAATTTGTGCGGCTTCGGCTTCTCCTTCTGCCCGGATCACATTGGCATCGGCACCGGCTTTTGCAAGAAGCTCTTTCACTTCGCGATCGGTTTCAGCCGTCACCCGTTGTTTCTCGGCATCCCCCATGGACAGGTATTCCTGTGCTTTGGAGTCCCGTTCCGAGATCATACGGGTATAGACGGAGTTTTCATTCGCTTCAGGCAGGTCGGTGCGCTTCATGCGAACATCCTGAACGACGATTCCATAGTTATCCCGCTGCAAGAGTTCATTCACCTTGTCTGTTACTTTATCATTTAAGCTTCCCCTTGATGACTTCTCATCATTGATGATTTCATCATATTCCAATCGACCAAGCTCAGAGCGGACAACGGAATAGATGAATTCTTCCATCTTGGTCTCGGCATTGATCACCGTTCTGGCATTCTTGATCATCTTAAGGGGATCTTCAATGCGCCACACGGCATAATTGTCGATGAGCATCCGTTTTTTATCTTTCGTATTGATCTCTGCTTCTGTCACGTCATACGTCATTTGGTGCTTCGGTAAGGTAGTGACGGATTGGATGAACGGGATTTTATATTTCATACCCGGTTCCTTATCGATCCGTACCACTTCCCCAAATTGACGGACGACTTTGTATTCTCCTTCTTTGACAATGAAGAGACTAGTGAAGAGGAGAAGGATGACAGCGATGAGGATCACGAAAAAGATTCCTAATTTCGTATAACGCTTCCACTCGATCGGTTCTTTCTTCTTTGTATTGATATCAAATACGTTTTGATCACTCATTCTCATCACTTCCTTCCTGCTTCGCCGGAGGATTCTGATTCTCCATTTGACGGATAGGGAAGTATTTCAGGGTTTCTCCACTATCCTTCATAATATAAATTTCTGCATCCGGCAGGACATTTTCCAATGTTTCCAGCACGAGACGCTTTCTTGTAATTTCAGGATTTGATTTGTACTCATTATATAATTTATCAAATACCGCTACATCTCCACGTGCCTGCTCCACACGTGCAATTTTATCCCCTTTGGCCCTTGAGATGATGGCATCCTTTTCCCCTTTGGCTTCGTTGGTCCGCTGGTTTCGATATTTCTTGGCTTCATTGATTTTGGTATTCATCGTTTCCCTTGCATCCGTGACCGCCGTAAACGCCGAGCGGACCTCTGCATTCGGCAGCTCAACATCCTGCAGCTTCACTGCAAGAATGGAGATCCCAATATCATAATCATCGATCAACTCCGTCAATAAATCCCTTACATCTGCCTCGATTTCGGCTTTCCCGGACGTTAAGGCATCATCGATCAATGAGCTTCCGATAATACTCCTTAGTGAAGAAGAAGTCGCATCATACAGGATTTCTTTCGGCTTATCCGAGTTGAATAAATAGGCTTCAGGATCCGTGATTTTCCATTGCACCACAAGGTCGGCAAGCACAATGTATTCATCTCCCGTAATCATTTTTGTTTCTTTTGGAAAGTCCTTGATTTTCCCGTCTTTTTCTTCATATCCAAATTGAAGACTGAAGGTTTCTTTCGACAGCACTTCCACTGACTGCACCGGCCAAGGCATCTTGAAATGCAGTCCAGGCTCCACAACCGGTTCCCCTGCATCCCCGAACGTCAACACCAGTGCCTGTTCTGATTCGTCAACGGTATACCAGGATGTCAGTAGGACAACAATCAGGATAATGGCTGCGAGAACCATTCCTGCCAGAGTATAAACACGCTTCAAGCTCATATGCACCCTCCCTTTTCCATCTCTATATCTTATTTTCTGCTTACTAAGATATACGGACGTAAGACAAAAAGGTTTCAATAATATTAAGGTAAGATGACAAAGTAGTTCAAGAAAACGTTTTCAAAAATAAAAAGCGAAAAGACGAGAACGGGGTTGGTTCTCGTCTTTTCGTAACACCTTGGATGAAGGGGTTTCACTTAGTATCGTAACACCCCATTGTTAATTGAATTTAAAGTGATTGTAAAAACAATGTAAATAAGGTGAAAAACGACTAAGGTTTTCCTTGATTTCCACCATGAGAGATGGTTGAAGCAATTTTATTCAATGTGACAGTGAAAGTCGTTCCTTTTTCAAGTTCACTTTCCACTTCAATATCACCTTCATGGGCTTCGATGATGTGCTTGACAATCGCCAAGCCCAAACCGGTTCCACCTGAATTCCGGCTTCTCGCTTTATCCACCCGGTAAAAACGTTCAAAGATGCGGGGGAGCTCTTCCTGGCTGATCCCCATCCCGTTATCCTTCACTTTCACATACACCTTATCCTGATCGTCCTGCACCGTGACCGAGACATTTCCGCCTTTCGGAGTATAAGCGATCGCATTGCTGATCAGATTGATGAATACCTGTTTTAACCGGTAGGAATCCACTTCTGCCGTTCCCCTTGATTCGAAATCGGCTTGTAGGGAGATGTCCTTCGGCTTAGCTTTTTCTTTTAAAATCGGGAGCACATCTTCTATCAGCCCTGCTACTTCCACTTCCTCGACGAATAGCTGGAATCCCTGCTTCTCAATTTTAGACAACTCCAGCAGATCCTGAATGAGGGACTGCAGCCGGTCACTTTCCTTTAGAATGATGTCTAAGAAGGATTTCAGCGTTTCAGGATCATCCATTGCCCCGTCCAGTAGCGTTTCTGAGAATCCTTTGATCGAGGTGATCGGCGTCTTCAGTTCGTGTGAAACATTCGCCACAAAATCTTTGCGCATCTGCTCAAGCTTTTTAAGCTCGGTGATGTCATGGAATACGACGACAATCCCTTTCCATACGTCATTGTTGCCGATAATGGGGGCTCCGTACACTTCATAGTGCTTTCGATCAAGCTTGTACGGAAGGAGAATCTGCTTTCTCAATCGCTCCTCCGTCATAAAGATTTCCTCCACAAGCTTATTCACTTCAGAATAGTGAATCACCTCATGGTATCGTACTTTCTTCAGTTGGCTCTCTTCCAGGTTAAAGAATTCCCTGAACGTCCTGTTCGTTAAGACGACAAACCCCCGGTGATCGATCAATAGAAGAGCGCTCCCCATATTTTCAATCAATGTCGTTAAGCGGTCTTGCTGCATTTCCTGGGAATTCACCATTTCCTGAAGGTTTCTCGCCAGAATATTGATGGAGGTGCTGAGCATACTCGTTTCATCCAGCCGGTCCTCGTAGGTCCTGGCACGGTAATTCCCCTTGGCGAGCTCCATTGCCACATTGGTCGCTGATTCAATGGGCTTTGTATACCTCACCGTAATCCTTGAGCCAAGGATGATGATGAGTACCAGGGCAAGCCCCAAGGAAATGGACAGTACGAACCAAATTTGCTGAGTGCCTCTTTCCAGGGCATCCACCTCTGCGCTCATAATGAGAAGTCCCATCTTTTCACCGTTGGCATTTTTTAATGGATACCAGTAATACCGATATTCATTTCCAGATGTGACGAGTTTTTTATGCTTCTGTTTCACATCCCAATTTTTCTGGATTTCCTGTACGATTTTCTTCTGCTGTGGACCAACCAATGAATCTGCCGTATCCGTATCGTGGACTACATCCCCGGATTTATCGAGCACGGTGATCCGGACATCCAATATGTCGCTCAACCCTTTGATCATTTCAGGATCGATTTCTTTCGGTGCCCCGTTCTCCTCAATGGAGCTTGCCAGTAACCTGGTCTCCTTTTGAATCCTGGAGTTAAAGGTATCCAAATAGAAGTTCTTGAAAATCTGGCCCAAAAGCAGACCAAGCCCTATTAAGACAGCGATGATCAACGTAATGAGAGCAAATAGGAGCTTTGTTCTAAATTTGGTCATCGATTTTTAGGCTCCTCCAATTTATACCCGAGACCACGAATCGTTTTGATATAGGTTGGTTTTTTCGTATTGGACTCAATTTTTTCCCGTAGATGGCTGATATGCACATCCACGATTCTCGTATCTCCTGCAAAGTCGTAGTTCCATACCGCACTCAGCAGCTGATCCCTCGTAAGGACTCTTCCTTTGTTATCCGTCAAATATAATAAAAGCTCGAATTCCTTTGGTGTCAGTTCAAGTAATTCTCCTTGGAAATACGCCTCATATTGTTCAGGGTATACCTTTAGTTCCCCGACTTCCTTATAATCGGTCGGTTCTTCGGCAGCCGGTTCCGTTTCCCGAATGGCCTGACTTCGCCTTAGGATCGCCTTCACCCTCGCCACCACTTCACGGGGGCTGAACGGTTTTGTCATATAGTCATCTGCACCAAGCTCCAAACCGAGGACTTTATCGAATTCATCATCCTTCGCCGTTAACATCAGGATCGGGATATTGATTTTTCGCTGCCGCAATTCTTTGCATACCTCGATTCCATCCATGGACGGAAGCATCAGGTCAAGGACGATCAAGTCCGGGGACTGTTCAATCGCAAGATCCCTTCCTTCCGCTCCGTCATGTGCTGTTGTCACTGAATAACCGGATTGCTCCAGATTGTACTTTAAGAGTGTTGCAATGGATTGTTCATCATCGACTACCAAGATTTTTTTGCTCATGTATTGTGCCTCCATACCAAAGAAAATTAACCCCAACATCCAAACTGTTTATGTAATTGTACTTTCATTATAATATAATTCTCCGGGCTTACCATCATTTAATCCTTTTTAGTTTTTTACTGCCCTTTATGATAGGATGCACATCAAGCTTTTTCTTTATCATTTTCATGCATAAAAAAAGAGCTATGATGACATAGCTCCCTCCCGGCATTAGAAGTTTTCCAATGCATGACTATTCATTTTTTCCAGGTGATGAGGCGGACACACCTTGATGGTTCCGTTGATCACCTTTTCATCTTCCTCGTTCGTAGCCGATACCTGGATGGTAACCAGATGGTTATGTGGATTGACTTCTGTCACTTCAAAGAGGAATTGAACTGTTGCATAATGATAGACCGGCTTTGGAAATTCAATGGTTTGCTCCACGATATGGGAGCCCGGTCCCGGCAGATACTTCGACACCGCCGATGTAATGATCCCCGTCAGCATGATAGATGGAACGATCGGCTTTTTAAAGGGTGTCTGTGAGGCATAATCGTGCTGGATATATAATGGATTGGCATCATTTGTGAGGCCCAGGTATAGAAGAAGTTCATTGTCTTCAATTTTTTCTGTGAGGGTCAGTTTTTCACCGACGGTCATTTCTTCGATTTTTCTTCCCAGTTTTCTCTTTTTCCCTAATAACATAAGAAGCACCTCCAAGTATGTAAACGATTACAATTTTAAATAATAAAAATTGTTTTTATTGTCTGTCTATTAGTATTTTATCATTTTTAGGGTTACCATACAAAGAGTTTTTACGCGTGGATTGATCATTTCGTTTTCTGATTGGTTTCAAAAGAAAGGCGAATAATGAGATGAGCGAGTGCTGGTTGATTTCCGCTGCAGGTGCTCGCTTTCCGCGGGGCGGGCGGTGAGCCTCCTCTGCTGCAAGTGGTGTCCTACCCTTGTCCAGCTCCGGCGGCTAGCCCCTCGAGGTCATAAGCTAAATGGTCCAAGAAGGCAAAAAACGCCTTCCCGGTCCATTCATCTTATGCTTGTCGGGGCTGAACAAGCCGCCTGCGCTTTTCGTTGTTTCCCGCAGGAGTCGAGCACCTTCCGCTACAATCAACTATCGGGGCATATGTTAATACTACTTCAAAATCTATTATTATAGAATCCCCTTCTAATAATCCTAAAATAGACGACAGAGATAATAAATGACAAACACTAGCTGTAAGCGTAGCACACACCCTATCCTCAGTAGTATTTTGTTGACAGAGCATTGTTGGTTTATTGATTACTAAAAATAGACGAAATCGTTAAAAGAGTTTATACAACAAAAAAAACTGACCCCCATATTGGAAGTCAGCTTTGGTTATGTGGTTAAGCCAATGAAGACATGACGTTTTTCACTGCGTCGGCTGAGTTGGAAAGTGCGGCTTTTTCGTCTTCTGTGAGTTCGAGTTCGATGATTTTCTCTAGGCCGTTTCCTCCTAGGATGGTCGGGACGCCGAGGTAGATGCCTTCGAATCCGTATTCGCCTTCTAGGTAGGCGATGGCCGGGATGACGCGGCGCTGGTCTTTAAGGATGGCTTCGACCATTTGGACGAGGGATGCGGCCGGTGCATAGTAGGCACTTCCGTTACCGAGAAGTCCCACGATTTCTCCTCCGCCTTTACGGGTGCGCTCCACGATGGCGTCGAGGCGGTCTTTCGGGATAAGTGTCTCCAGAGGGATGCCTCCAGCGTATGAGTAACGAATAAGAGGGACCATGTCATCACCGTGACCGCCGAGGACGAATCCTGTAATATCCTTCACGGACAGGTTTAATTCCTGTGCGACAAAGGTGCGGAAGCGGGCTGTATCCAGGACTCCTGATTGTCCGATCACGCGCTCTTTCGGGAAACCGGATTCCTTGAAGACTGTATAGGTCATGGCATCCACGGGATTGGTCAGTACGATGATGTAACAGTCAGGTGAGTGCTTCACGATTTGCTGAGTCACTGATTTCATGACCTTTTGATTGGTCTGAACCAGATCATCACGGCTCATACCCGGTTTACGGGCAATCCCGGCAGTGATAACAACGATATCCGAGTCCTTCGTATCTTCATAATTGGACGTACCGTTGATGGTTGAATCAAAGCCCTGTACAGGACTTGCCTCAAGCATATCGAGTGCCTTCCCTTTCGTTGGATCCTCGTTTTGCGGAATATCAACCAATACAACATCTCCAAGCTCTTTCTGGGCGAGCATCAGTGCCGTTGTCGCCCCGGTGAAACCTCCACCGATCACAGATACTTTTCTACGTTTAATTGCCATCATGATTCCTCCTATTCGTCTCATTATTTAAAGGAAGGAGTGCTTCAATACGAAGCACCCCAACCTTATGTCTATTTATTATGCTTCCATGTTATCGATTAAAGCAGAACCGAACTCAGAGCATTTCACTTCTGTCGCGCCATCCATCAGACGGGCGAAGTCATATGTTACCACTTTAGAAGCGATTGTTTTTTCCATTGATTTTGTGATCAGGTTAGCAGCTTCTGTCCAGCCAAGGTGTTCAAGCATAAGCACACCTGAAAGGATGACAGATGAAGGATTCACTTTATCCATACCTGCATATTTAGGTGCCGTTCCATGAGTCGCCTCAAAGATGGCATGTCCTGTTTCGTAGTTGATGTTTGCTCCAGGAGCGATACCGATTCCACCAACTTGAGCAGCAAGTGCGTCAGAGATGTAATCTCCGTTTAGGTTCATTGTTGCCACTACATCGAACTCAGCTGGACGAGTAAGGATCTGTTGTAAGAAGATATCAGCGATTGAATCTTTCACAATGATCTTACCTGCTGCTTCAGCATCAGATTGAGCTTTGTTTGCAGCGTCCAATCCGTCAGCATCTTTGATCTTGTCATATTGAGCCCAAGTGAATACTTTGTCGCCGAATTCTTTCTCAGCAATTTCGTAACCCCAGTTTTTGAATGCTCCTTCAGTGAACTTCATGATGTTCCCTTTGTGAACAAGTGTTACAGATTTACGGCCTTCAGTGATCGCGTAGTTGATTGCTGCACGGACTAAACGGCTTGTCCCTTCTTCAGACACAGGCTTGATTCCGATACCTGATGTTTCTGGGAAACGGATTTTGTTAACGCCCATTTCGTCTTGAAGGAAGCTGATTAATTTTTTCACTTCGTCAGAACCTTTAGCGTACTCGATACCTGCATAGATATCTTCAGTATTTTCACGGAAGATGACCATGTCAGTATCTTCAGGACGCTTAACCGGAGAAGGAACACCTTCGAAGTAGCGTACTGGACGCAGGCATGTGAATAGATCCAATTCCTGGCGAAGAGCCACGTTCAATGAACGGATTCCGCCGCCGACAGGAGTCGTAAGTGGACCTTTGATCGCGATGAAATATTCACGGATTGCTTCTAGTGTATCGTTTGGAAGCCATTCACCCGTTTTGTTGAATGCTTTTTCCCCAGCATATACTTCTTTCCAGGAAATCTTGCGTTCGCCTTTGTATGCTTTCTCTACAGAAGCATCCAGGACGCGTTGAGCTGCTGCCCAAATATCTGGACCCGTTCCGTCACCTTCAATGAATGGGACGATTGGATTGTTAGGCACATTAAGTTGGCCATTCTGGTTTGTAATTTTTTCACCTTGTGTCATTATGTAACCTCCATTTATTCATTTCAAAGGGGATGACCCGTAAGTTACCCATGCAGAGTCATTCCCCTTCACTTATTATTACACCAATATTTTTACTATTTGTAAATATTGAAGATTAACCTCTTTGTTCAACCGGCACGTATTGTTGCTTGCCAGGCCCTACATAATCAGCACGAGGACGGATCAGGCGGTTATTTGAATATTGTTCCAGGATGTGTGCCAACCAGCCGGATACACGGCTTACAGCAAAGATCGGAGTGAATAAGTCATGATCGATACCTAAGCTGTGGTAAACAGATGCTGAGTAGAAATCAACATTTGGCGGTAAGCCTTTATTAGATGTGAATACATCTTCAACCTTAACGGACATTTCGTAGTATTTACTTTGTCCTGTCAATTCAGTTAATTTCTTGGACATTTCTTTCAGGTGCTTGGCACGTGGATCTCCCTGACGGTATACACGGTGACCGAAGCCCATGATCTTTTCTTTCTTCTCCAGTTTGTCGAGGATGTACTCTTCTGCTTTATCGACAGAACCGATTTCAGTAAGCATCTTCATAACCTGCTCATTTGCCCCACCGTGAAGAGGTCCTTTTAAGGCACCGATCGCAGCGGTAACACCTGAATAGACGTCTGATAGAGTCGCGACACAAACACGTGCTGTGAATGTGGAAGCGTTTAACTCATGGTCCGCGTGAAGGACAAGCGCTTTATTGAATGCTTCAACTTCAACAGGCTCAGGATCTTTCCCTGTCAGCATGTATAGGAAGTTAGCTGCAAAACCTAAGTCCTGACGTGGTGCAATCGGTTCCTGACCGTTGCGGATACGGGCAAAGCTCGTAACGATCGTCGGGATCTTCGCTTGAAGGCGAACGGCTTTCAGATAGTTTTCCTTATCTTCCATCACGTCTGCTTTATCATCATACAACCCAAGCAGGGATACAGCTGAACGTAAAGCGGCCATCGGATGGACTTCCTTGATGTTGTACATCTTGAAATGCTCGATGACTTCCTTAGGCAATTCAGCGTTCGCTGCTAACAGCTCTGTAAATTCCTTAAGTTCTGATGCATTTGGCAGTTTCAGATGCCATAATAAGTAGATAACCTCTTCGAAGCTTGCATTATTTGCTAAATCATCAATGTTGTAGCCAACATATGTAAGAGTATCGTCAATGATTGAACTGATGGACGATGTCGTCGCTACAACTCCTTCTAATCCGCGAGTTGCTGTCATAATAACCTCTCCTTTTGTTATATACTTGTCTTTTACCCATTTTCATATGAGTATAAAACCCTACAGAACGATCTATTAAGTCTAGTAGGCTTGTTTAAATAGAACGTAAAAAAACGCTGAGCGATTGCTCAATTCCTATACAAAAAATGATTCCCGGCTCTTCCTATACTATCATGAGAGCTTGGGATGCGCTTACATTTCCTATTATAAACAATTATCTGACTTTTGTGAATGAAAACGCATCAATTTCTATAAAAATTATTTTTCTAGAAAAATAAACCAGGGATAAAAAAGAGGGTCGAACCGGGGGATCGCCCATGCATGTTTACAGAAATAATTCATACAATTTCATAGCAAGATAGGCGATCCCGGCGCCGATCAAAGGCCCTACCGCAACCCCTTTAAAGAGAGCGACGGCTAGCACCGTGCCAAGAACGAGGGCCGTTGTCAGGTGGGGGTCATCTTCCAGTAGAATCAACCCATTCTTTGCAATCAAAGCCACTGCCATTCCAGAGGCGAGTGCAATCCAGGCATAAGGGGACTTCAACGAATCAAAGAGATCCTTAAAGCCGATTTCCCCTGTTGCAATCGGTGCAAGGACGGCAATGGTAATGATCGTCACACCCCAGTTAATGCCTTTCGACTGAATCGTCGCGAACATTTTCTCATCAAGCCCAAGCAGCTTTAGTACAAGTAGAAATGCTACGGCTATAATAATGGATTGATTTTTCGCTATCAGCCCGATTCCCAATAAAAGCAGTAAAAACATGAATGGCTGAGTCATATGAATCCCCTGCCTCTCCTATATGTACTCCAATCATTATCCTACCATATCAACTTTTCATATCATTCATAAAATGCTCCAACCACTGCAAATATATCTTCCTTTCATTTCCTGTCTCCTATAAAATAGAAGTACTAGACCCGGTAGGAGGGAAACCCTTGAATTTAGATTATGTTTATCGAACGATCCGCTTTTTGATCGTTCTCTCGATCATCATTCTCTCATTGATTTCACTCTATTACATATGGAAACTTGCTTATCCATTCATCATCGCCGTTGCCATCGCCTTGTTGATCAATCCCCTGGTGAACGGGCTGGAGAAATGGCTCCCGAGGATATGGGCCGTCACCGTGTCCCTCATCTTGATCGTTGCCATTTTCGCAGGTCTCATCACATTATTGATTGCCGAAATCGTTTCCGGAGCCAATTATTTGGCAGAAGAACTGCCTAAGCATGTTCAAACCCTTGTTACATATGCAGAGGATATCATTGTCGGACAGGTCATCCCTCTCTACAATCAGCTCGCAGGATTATTCAAAAATCTTGAAGCCGGCCAGCAGGATACGATTCTCGAAAATGTCCAGACTGCCGGAACGAAAATTGCGACGTCGGCTGGTGATTTCCTGCAAAACTTTTTTACCAAACTGCCCCAGTTGATCTCGTGGATCCCAAATGCTGCGTCCGTCCTGATCTTCGCGGCGCTCGCTACATTCTTCATAAGCAAGGATTGGTATACATTATCTGCCAAAGCGGAGAAAATCATTCCGGGTAAGGCGATGAGCAGTGGGAGAAAAGTGTTCTTCGACTTAAAACGGGCACTGTTCGGTTTCATCCGTGCTCAATTCACTCTCATTTCCATCACAGCGATCATCGTTCTGATCGGTTTGATCATCCTGAGAGTAGATTACGCAATCACCATCGCACTCGTGACAGGTCTCGTGGATATCCTCCCTTATCTCGGGACAGGGGCAGTATTCGTGCCGTGGATCATCTATGAATTCATTACAGGCAATACAGGATTGGGGATCGGGCTTTCGGTCCTGTACCTGGTCGTAGTCGTCCAGCGGCAGATCATGGAACCGAAAGTGCTGTCTTCAAGCATCGGACTCGATCCCTTGGCCACCCTTATTGCTTTATTTGTCGGGTTTAAGCTCATCGGTTTTCTCGGACTGATCGTCGGTCCTGTTGTACTGGTGATATTATCAACTTTAAAAAGAGCAGGGGTATTTGAAGATACTTGGAAATTCATCATGGGTGTGAAATAAGAAAACGCACTGCTCCATCTGTGAGCAGTGCGTTTTCCGTTATCTGTATATGATGACGTTCCCTTTGTTGATCAAGCGTTTAAATAACCGATAGAAGAATGGCTTGAACATTCTCCTCGTGGCCGGGAGCAATAAGAGAAATCCAAGGGCATCCGTAATGAATCCCGGTGTCAGCAGGACGATTCCGCCCACCAGTATACACAAACCATCCATGATGGCCTCCCCGGGCATCTGACCATACTGCATGTCCCGCTGAGCCTTCCTTATCGTCTCGATCCCCTGCTTCTTCGCAAGGTACGCTCCAAGGATCCCTGTCATAATAATCAATAACACGGTCGGGACGAGACCAATGGCCTGTCCGGAAAGGACCAATAAGCCAATTTCAAGTGCCGGTATGATAATCAATAGTAAAAGCATATATCTCATGATGGATTCCTCCATTTGGTTTAATACTTGCTTGGTATTTATTATAGCATATTAGAGAAATTCTGTTTTATGTTGAGGGTTATCCTTGTTGCGGTGCTTTTGGATGGGATGGCTCGACGATCACTCCATCCTATACAAAAAAACCAGAGCCCATAAAAAGACTCTGGTTTTCCCATAACTATCTACTTACAATACACTCGCATACCCATTATAAATCACGCCATGAGTCGCATCCACCGTGATTTCCTGGCCATTCTTGAATAGTGAAGTGGCATGGTCGACTCCGACCACAACAGGAATTCCAAGGTTGATTCCGACTACGGCTGCGTGACTTGTCAGACCGCCTTCTTCAACGATCAGTGCTGAACATTTTTCAAGGGCAGGCATCATTTCTTTGTCCGTGCCGATTGTGACAAGGACGCCACCATCAGTCATGTTCTTCACCGCTTCTTCAGCTGATGTGGCAACGACTGCTTTACCGTATGCAGATTTACGTCCGATTCCTTGACCTTTTGCAACGACATCGCCCACTACGTGGATTTTCATCAGGTTCGTCGTTCCGGATTCACCGATCGGAACACCCGCTGTGATGACGATGCGGTCTCCGTGCTTCGTCATACCTGAGTTGACGCTCTCTTCTACTGCCATATCAAGCATTTCATCGGTTGTCGTCACTTTGCGGCCGACTGTAGGGTAGACACCCCATACAAGTGCCAGGCGGCGTGATACAGAGTCTGTACCAGTCACGGCAACGATTGGTGCTTTCGGACGGTATTTAGAGATCATGCGTGCCGTGTGGCCACTCTCAGTCGGAGCGACAATGGCATTCACATCAAGATTAAGAGCTGTATATGCTACGGATTGACCGATGGCATCCGTCATATTGTGCTCGCTGTCTTTGCTTCGGGAAGATAGGATCGCATTGTAATCAAGGGCCGTTTCTGCTCTTGACGCGATATTATGCATCGTTTGAACCGCTTCTACAGGGTAAGAACCTGCCGCCGTCTCACCAGAAAGCATGATCGCATCTGTTCCATCAAAAATGGCGTTGGCAACGTCACTTGCTTCCGCTCTTGTCGGTCTTGGGTTACGCTGCATAGAATCAAGCATTTGAGTTGCTGTGATGACAGGCTTACCAAGAGAATTACATTTCTTGATCAGCATTTTTTGCACAAGTGGTACTTCCTCAGCAGGGATTTCCACACCAAGGTCTCCACGTGCCACCATCAATCCGTCAGATACTTCAAGGATTTCATCGATGTTGTCTACACCCTCTTGATTTTCGATCTTAGGGATGATTTGAATATGAGACGCATTATGCTCTTCCAGTAATTGACGGATTTCAAGTACATCAGATGCACGACGTACGAATGATGCTGCGATAAAGTCAACGCCTTGTCCGATACCGAATACGATATCACTGGCATCCTTATCAGTGATCCCAGGAAGGTTCACAGAAACGCCCGGTACGTTTACACCTTTTTTATTTTTAAGTGTACCGCTGTTGGCAACATGTGTATGGATTTCACCGTTGGCTTTGTCGATTTCCGTTACTTCCAACCCGATCAGACCGTCATCAAGAAGAATTTTGGAACCAACATGAACATCATCGATCAATCCTTCGTATGTAACGGAGAATTTCTCAGTTGTTCCCAGTACTTCTTTCATGGAAACGATGATATTGGATCCTTGAGTTAATTCGATCGCTCCGTCCTGCATATTGTTTGTGCGGATTTCCGGACCTTTTGTATCAAGCAGGATCCCTACTGTCTTACCGGCTTTTTCTGCTGCTTCGCGGATATTGATGATGCGTTGTCCGTGCTCATCATGGTCACCATGTGAAAAGTTCAAGCGGGAAACGTTCATTCCGGCTTCGATCAGTTGAGATAACTTCTCTACACTTTCACTGGCAGGACCGATCGTACATACTATTTTCGTTTTTCTCATTTTCTTTACCTCCTGAAATCTTACAACAATTTAGATTGAAAGCTCTTTGGAAAGTCTGTACATGTTCAAATCAATTTGATGTGGCTTGGCAAGTGCTTCAATAATATCGTAATCAACTAGTTGATTTTTCTCAATTCCTACCGCTCTTCCGCCTTTACCCTGGGCCAATAGTTCAACGGCATGAGCCCCTAAACGGCTGGCAAGAACACGGTCTGCAGCTGTCGGCGTTCCACCGCGCTGGATATGACCAAGGACGGAGACACGCGTATCCATTCCTGTTGCTTCTGTGAAGCGGTTCGCAAATTCATTGGCAGACATGACACCTTCTGCAACAATGATGATACTATGCTTCTTTCCGCGTTCCTGTCCTTTTTTCAAACGGCCGACAACGTCGTCAAGATCGAATTTCTCCTCAGGGATCAGGACCGTTTCCGCTCCGCCGGCAAGACCTGCCCAAAGAGCGATATCCCCCGCGTTGCGTCCCATTACTTCAATGATGAACGTCCGCTCATGGGATGTAGCCGTATCACGGATTTTATCGATCGCATCGATGACCGTGTTCAGAGCTGTATCAAAACCGATTGTATATTCAGTCCCTGGGATATCATTATCGATCGTCCCCGGTACACCGACACATGGGTATCCCCATTCCGTCAAGGCTTTTGCCCCTTGGTAAGAACCGTCCCCACCAATGACAACAAGACCTTCAATGCCGTGTTTTTCTAGTTGCTCGATCCCTTTTTTCTGTCCTTCTTTTGTTTTGAATTCTTCACAGCGGGCTGTATAAAGCATCGTTCCGCCACGATGGATGATATCACCGACAGAACCAAGCTCAAGCTTCTTGATGTTCCCGTTGATTAATCCATTATACCCTTGATAAATACCATATACCTCTATATCCATGAAGATGGCTTTACGCACAACTGCACGGACTGCTGCATTCATACCGGGTGAATCTCCACCACTTGTCAATACACCAATCTTTTTCACTACGATCACCTCATTAAGAAATATGCCTTTATATGTAATTGAATGGTATTGTTAATCGTTTCACATAAATCAAAGAAAAGGAAAATTCCAGTTTTCATTCATTACATTATTATGGACCAATAGACTTTGGATTATTTCTAAAATAACACGAAGGTTCAAGGTTCTCAACAAGTTACTAGGGTGAAAAGCAAAAGACGAAATAATCTATTAAATGGAAGCGTTTTAATTGTTAAAACCTTCAAAATATCGTCACAAAGCCCTTTTTCCGGGTAGGAATTAGGAAGATTGAATGAAAAAGACTGACAAATGGTATCTCCTATTTGTCAGTCCATCGTTTGTTATGATTTTACCCCGATAAGATCATTTAAAACCGAATATTCACCCATCGCCTTGAATTTTTCATAACGATGTTGGATGAGCTCGTCCTTTTTCATCGGAACCAACTCTTTCAGTGAGCTCATAAGGACGTCGTTGATATACTTCGCCTGTTCCTCGACATCTTTATGGGCTCCGCCTTTTACTTCCGTGATGATGTCATCGATGATGCCAAGCTCCTTAAGGTCGGGAGCCGTGATCTTCATGGATTCAGCCGCGCGTTTCGCCTGGGTGGAATCCTTCCAGAGGATGGCCGCTGCCCCTTCTGGTGAGATGACGGAGTAGGTGGAGTTTTCAAGCATATGAATATGATTTCCCACTCCAAGTGCCAGGGCTCCGCCACTACCGCCTTCACCGATGACGACGCAGATGACGGGAACCGTGAGGCCGGCCATCTCTACAAGATTCCGTGCAATGGCTTCACTCTGACCGCGTTCCTCTGCCGCTTTCCCGGGGTACGCACCCTTTGTATCGATAAAGCAGATGATCGGACGGTTGAACTTGTCCGCCTGCTTCATCAAGCGCAGTGCTTTTCGGTATCCTTCCGGATGAGGCATCCCGAAGTTCCGGCGGATGTTTTCTTTCGTATCTTTCCCTCTTTGGTGACCGATGATCGTCACAGGGACATCGTGAAACTTCCCGACGCCTGACACAATCGCTTCGTCATCCCCATATAGACGGTCTCCGTGCATTTCAATGAAGTCCGTAAAGAGATACTTGATATAATCCAGAGTCGTCGGACGCTCCGGATGACGGGCCACCTGGACCCTTTCCCACGGCTTCATGTTTTCGTAGATATCATTTTGAAGCTTTGTGAGACGGTTCTCAAGCTTCTCGATTTCTTTCGATAAATCGACGTCCGACTTCTGTGTGAACTCCTTCAGTTCGGCAATTTTCTTCTTGAGTTCGTATACAGGCTTTTCAAATTCCATCTCATTTACCATGGCAGATCACCGTCCCACTGATGTATATCAAGTATTGTCCCGATTTTCTCTTTCAACTCAAGTCTCGAGATGACTCCGTCAAGTTGTCCATGTTTTAATAAAAATTCGGATGTCTGGAAGTCTTCCGGCAAGTCTTCACGGATCGTCTGCTCGATGATCCTTCTGCCTGCGAATCCAATCAGAGCCCCAGGCTCCGCAAAGTTATAATCCCCGACGGATGCGAAACTCGCCGATACTCCGCCTGTCGTTGGATGGGTCATGATCGAGATGAAGAGCCCTCCGTTATCACTCAGACGTTTCAGCGCTACACTGGTCTTCGCCATTTGCATCAAAGAAAGGACACCTTCCTGCATCCTGGCCCCGCCTGAAGCGGTGAAAATGATGAACGGTACCTTCCGTTTATCGGCTTCTTCAATGGCTCTCGTGATTTTTTCTCCAACCACCGATCCCATGCTTCCCATCCGGAAACGGGAATCCATGATGGCTGTCACGACTTCCACTCCATTAACTTTTCCTGAACCCGTCAGAACGGCTTCGTTCATGCCGGTCTTCTTACGGTCTTTTTCCACTTTACTTTCGTAATCAGGAAAGTTCAGGGGGTTACCCGAAGTCAGGTCCTGATCGAACTCCTTGAACGTGCCCTCATCTATAAAACTATCGACTCTCTCTGGTGAGCTCATGCCATGATGGTATCCACAATGGATGCACACCTTTAAGTTTTTTTGAAGTTCTTTCGTGTACATGATTTTTTTGCAATCAGGACATTTTGTCATGATGCCTTCCGGAACGTCATGTTTGGCCGCTTCAGAAGGAATCGTTGCGTATTTTTTCTTTTCTTTTTTTGATTTGTTAAAAAGTTCCTTTAGCAAGGTGAAACCTCCTTACCGAATGACACTAGCTTGCTTTTAGCGGGGAAATATTCCCTTACATGACAGCTGCCCATTCGCTTCTCTATAGTAAGTGCATTAACTGCTTGACTATCAGTTTAATGGAAGTGTTTAAAAAAAGATGTTGGAAATTGTCGCGTCTTCATCGACAATTTTCCTAACCCTTCTATATGTCTCTTGCACAGTCTCTTTCTCCTGGTGATCGATGCCATTAAGCATTGTGATCAATTCTTCCCTCACAGCTGCCGTGAGCTTCTTCTCACCACAGATCAACGTTTCGAAATCATTCAGGATATTCCAGATTCGTTGGGATAAGTAATTCGAACTCATCATGACGATCTCCCTGAACACGTCGTCCAGATTCTCGCATTCTGAAACGCTCACATGCAGGGAATCTGTTTTCCTTTTATCTATATACAAAGCCTTCAGTGCTTCTTTTTCAATCATCATCTTCGTCTGAAGGATGTCTTCCTGAGCCATGTCATCGTGGAGGATAAACATGCCCAGAAGATCGATCAGGTGGTGATCCCTGAAATCCCGCAGAAAGGTCCCTTCCCCTCTGCGGGTTTCAATCAGTCCCAACAGTTCAAGGGCCCGGAGTGCTTCCCTCACCGAAGAGCGCCCGACATTCAGGCGCTCGGACAATTCCCTTTCGGACGGGATCTTATCTCCCGGCTTTAGACAGTCCTTTGATATCATTTCTCTCAGCTGGTGAACAATTCCAATATATACCTTAGCGTGAGTTTGGAGAGAGTTCACTTCTGTCATCATTCACTCTTCCCGATGACGGCTAAATCTTCTGTTTTCTTACGGATTTCTTCCGGGTCCACCTTTAAGCGGGCAACCCCTGTTTCCATCGCTGTTTTCGCCACGGCAGCAGCAACGGCTGGAGCGACACGCTTATCGAATGGCGCAGGAATGACATAGTCTGCGTTCAGTTCGTCTTCCGTGATCAAAGAAGCGATCGCTTCAACGGCAGCCTGCTTCATTTTTTCATTGATGTGGGTTGCGCGTACGTCCAGTGCACCCCTGAAAATCCCAGGGAAAGCAAGGACATTGTTCACCTGGTTCGGGAAATCAGACCGGCCTGTCCCGATTACTTTGGCTCCGGCTGCTTTTGCGAGCTCAGGCATGATTTCAGGAACCGGGTTCGCCATGGCGAAGATGATCGGATCCTGCTTCATGGAAGAAACCATCTCTTCCGTCAGGGCACCGGCAACGGAAACACCGATGAATACGTCGGCGTCCTTCAATACTTCACCTAAGCCGCCTTTGATATGGTCACGGTTCGTAAACTTCGCCACTTCATCTTTCGTAGAGTTCATCCCTTCAGGACGCCCTTCATAAATCGCACCCTTGGAATCACACATGATTATGTCCCTTACCCCATAACGGTAAAGAAGCTTAATGATGGCCATACCGGCAGCACCGGCACCATTTGCCACGACTTTGATTTCGGACATTTTCTTTCCGACTATTTTGAGAGCGTTCACAAGTCCAGCCACGGTGACGATCGCCGTACCATGCTGATCATCATGGAAAACAGGAATATTCGTTTCTTTTTTCAGGCGCTCTTCAATTTCAAAGCAATTCGGAGCGGCGATATCTTCAAGGTTCACGCCTCCGAACGTCGGCTCAAGGAGCTTGACGGTTTCAACGATCTTGTCCACATCCGTTGTGTTCAAACAGATCGGGAATGCGTCGACTCCTGCAAAACTCTTGAATAGTACCGCTTTTCCTTCCATGACGGGAAGAGCCGCTTCAGGTCCGATATTCCCAAGACCCAGAACAGCCGTACCATCGGAAACAACCGCGACCATATTCCCTTTCATCGTGTAATCATAGACCGTTTCAGGCTTGTCATAGATCACCTTGCAGGGTTCCGCCACCCCGGGGGAGTAAGCTAAACTCAAGTCATCCGCATTTCGGACTTCCACCTTGGATTTCGACTCTAATTTCCCTTTATTCACTCGATGCATATGCAGAGCTTCTTCGCGTAATGACAAATTGACTCACTCCTTCTGATTCTTTTACATGCTATGGATCGAATCGTGCCAAAGACGACTCTTCTAAATGTAAAAATGGATAATAAAATAATAAGTTCAGAGGTGGTCAGACCACCTTTTTCTATTAAACAATAATATAAATTATGGTTTTAGTAAAGTATGTTATTGCAATATTACATTTGACTCCCCAAGAATTCGGTACAATTCCCTAAGAGCCTCTTGTGAAGGACTGATGCGCAGATGATCCGGAAGCCTTATACTCTTTTTGGCTTTCTCGTTATAGACGATGACCGGATTCTTCCCTTTGTATCGGTTCACGGCTCGATGGATTCCTTCTATACAAGCTTCTTCATCCTGACCCGCGGCGATTTTCAAATAGAGCTTCTGGCTGCTCTTTTTCACCCTTGCCTGAACGTCATCCATGGTTTCCAACTGATTGACGATGAACTGCAGCTTATCGTTGCGGTCTTCCACATTGCCCCCAAATAGGAGAATATTCCCTTCTTTAAGCAATGGCATGTTATTTTTGTACACATTCGGAAACACAACGGCTTCCATCTCTCCACTTTCATCCCCGATTTCAAGGAAAGCCATCACTTCCCCTTTTTTGGTCCGGATCGATTTCATCCCCGTGATATAACCGCCGAGTGAGATTTTCGATCCTTTTTGAAGGTCGGCTATCTGCTGCAATCCCATTCCTTCAAATAAAGACCGGTATGAAGAAACCGGGTGATCCGATAAGTATAGTCCAAGTACCTGTTTTTCAAACTGAAGCTTCGTATCGATCGTCATGTCATCCACTTCCACATATTTGGGCTTTAACATAAACGCCTCTTCTTCATGGAACAGGTCAGGAACGTCGTCAGGATTCACAAGCTCTGCATGCTGCGCTGCCACATCCAGGCTTGCAAGCAAGGTGGCGCGGTCGATACCGAATTCATCAAATGCCCCGGAGAGCACAAGATTCTCTAAGATCTTCCGGTTGATCGTCTTCGAGGACACCCGCATGCAGAAATCGAACAGATCCTGAAACGGCTTTTCTTTTCTCGCACGGATGATCTCCTTCAAAGCCGCGGCCCCGATTCCTTTAATCGCCCCTATGCTGTAGCGGATTACATTCTTTCCTTCGACTGTAAAAACAAACTGGCTGCGATTGATGGAAGGAGGCAGGATTTCAATGTCATACTGCGTGGCTTCCCGTATATACTGAGCCACCTTCGTTTCATTTCCTACGACAGATGTCAGGAGTGACGATAAGAAGAAAGCAGGATAATGGGCTTTCAGGTAAGCCAGTTGATAGGCGATCATGCTGTATGCAACGGCATGTGACCGGTTGAATCCATAATCGGCGAAGCGGACGATCAAATCATAAATTGTATGGGCGACCTCTTCCCTGTAGCCTTTACGGATCGAGCCGGAAACAAAATGCTCCCGCTCCTGATCGAGGACATCCTTTTTCTTCTTGGAAACGGCTCGTCTGAGGAGATCCGCTTCCCCGAGGGAAAACCCCGCCATTTTCGATGCGATCTGCATGATCTGCTCTTGATAGACAATGACCCCATACGTCATTTCAAGGATCGGTTTCAAATCGGGATGAGGATATTCCACCTGCTCTTTCCCATGTTTCCGGTTGATATACATCGGGATGTTCTCCATCGGACCCGGACGGTACAAGGCGTTCACCGCCACGATGTCTTCAAAGGAATTGGGTTTCAGCCTTTTTAACACATTCCGCATCCCATCCGATTCCAGCTGGAAGATCCCGTTCGTCTGTCCTTTAGTGAGCAGCTCGAACGTTTTGGCATCATTCATCGGGATTGACTCGATGGCAAACGGTTTTCCCGTCCCGATTTCAACATTCTTCACGATTCTTTCCAATATACTCAGATTGCGAAGCCCAAGGAAATCCATCTTCAACAATCCGATCTCTTCTAAAATATCCATAGAGTACTGTGTCAGGTGAATCCCCGATGAACTCCCCTGGATCGGTACCCACTGTACTAAAGGAGCTTCACTCATCACGACTCCCGCCGCGTGGGTGGAGGTGTGTCTCGGTAGTCCTTCAAGCTTGAGAGCAGTCTGGAACAATTTTTTATAATGATCAGAGCCCGTCACAAAGTCTCGGAATCCCTTCGACTTTTCATAGGCTTCCTTTAAAGTGATCCCCAGTTGATTCGGCACGAGCTTCGACACCTGCTCCTGCTCCTTCATATTGAGTCCAAACACACGACCCGTATCACGGAGAGCCGCTTTCGCTGCAAACGTCCCGAACGTGATGATCTGGGCGACATGCAGGCTGCCGTACTTCCCTTCCACATACTCGATCACTTCGTCGCGCCGGTGATCAGGGAAATCGATGTCGATATCCGGCATGGTCACCCGTTCAGGATTCAGGAAGCGTTCAAACAGCAGCTGATGCTCCAGGGGATCCACGTCCGTAATCCTGAGGGCGTAGGATACGAGGGAACCTGCTGCCGACCCACGTCCCGGTCCGGTCAGGATCTTGTTGTCCTTCGCGTATTTCATGAAATCCCACACGATCAGGAAGTAGTCGCTGAACCCCATCCTGCCGATGACTTCAAGCTCATAGTCAAGCCGTTCGATATACTCATCAGTTATCGTTTCCACCCGCTCGCTTAACCCTTTTTCACAAAGATGCGTCAATTCCTCGAGGGCGGTGACTCCTTCAGGCAGAGGATATTTCGGAAGGAGCTGCTGATGGAAAGGAATGGTCAGTTGACAACGGTCGGCAATCTTCATCGTATTTTCCAATGCCTCAACGTAATCTGAGAATAGCTCCACCATCTGATCCTTGTTCTTGAAATAATATTCCTGGGACCCGAGGACGTCCCGGTCATCCTCAGACAATTTCACCCCGTCCCGGATCGCTGCCATACACTCATGGGCAAAATGATCTTCCTGCTCGAGGTACTGTACATCATTGGTAACGACCATTTCCGTACCGGTCTCTTCCGCCACCTGCTGAAGTAAAGGCAAAAGGGCATCCTCAGAGTCAATGCTGTGCTTTTGAATGCTCAAGTAAAAGGAATCCCGACCGAACATCTGTTGATAGGTGCGGATACACTCCTTCGCTTTTTCTTTTTCATCATTCAATAAGAGGTTCTCAATCTCACCCGAGACACCTGGAGTGATGGCGATCAATCCCTTACTGTAGGAAGAGAGCCACTTCAGCGGTAGTCCTTCTTTCGACTTCGCCCCGATGGCACTCGAGATTTTTAATAGATTCTGATAGCCCGTCTGATTTTTCACAAGGAGAACAAGGGGATGGGAGCCTTCCTCTGAGGCAATATCTGCGGTCAATCCGATGATCGGCTTGATATCTTCTTTTATACACGCCTTATAAAAAGGAATCGCGGCATACATCATATTTTTATCGGTCAAGGCAAGCGCCTTATACCCTGATTCTTTCGCTTTATGTACAAGTCCATTTATCGATATCGTGCTAGACAAGAGACTATAGGCACTCGCTATTTGTAAATGAACAAATGACATGTTATGCACAACCTTTTTCTCAATATACCTTTATTATAGGTAAGAAACCGCAAAAAAGAAAATATGTTCTCCCTCATATCTTGTCCCCGAATCCCATATAGTTATCGTAAAGACACGTAATAGATGGAGATGATGAAATGGCGGAAGCTTTCTTTCCGGAATTATTCAAAAGCTTCTTTATCGCTATGGGGGTACTGCTCGGTGGATCACTGCTCGGCGGATTGGCCTCGTTTGCCATGGGGCAGCCCCTGTTCATTGAAATGAGACGACTATCCGATTTCCTGCGGATCTGGGCCATCATCGCAGCGATCGGAGGCACATTCGATACAGTGTACAGCTTTGAAAAAGGCTTCCTGAACGGGGAGACGAAAGAACTCTTCAAACAATTCCTGTGGATCCTGTCTGCACTCGGAGGAGCGAACACGGCTGCCATGATCATCACCTGGCTCACCCAGGAACATATGCCGTCATGAGGATCCCCCCTTTCTACCGGCTCCCCTCCTGGCAGCGGTTCTTCGCCGGAATGGTCGTGGGAGGCATCATCAGCTGGATGATCTTCCTCTTCATGTTCGGCACCATGCATGAAAAACAGGCCCTGAAAATAGAAGAACAGAAAAACGACATCAGCAAACTGAAAAACACCCTCTCCTACTTACAGGAAGAATACAAGCAGCTTAATCAGGAAAACGAAAATGAACTGGTGATCCAGGAAGTCAAAATCAAGATCATCAATACAACCAAGACAAAAGTGGAACTGCTCAGCATCCATGAAACCGAGGACAAACTGAGCGAAGATCTCCGGAGCCTTTTGACCAAGGACCTGGAAACGGTATATGGGAATAAGGAGCTCATTAAGAAAATCATTGAGAATAAAACCGTCAAGCTGAATGATAAAAACTTCCGGCTGAAAGTGAAGGAAATGTACTTTTATACAACCACGCAGATTACGCTTGAGTTGAAGTATGAGGATGATTAAGAGTTGTTGGCTGTGAACCTGCCGGGTGGCGGGTTTTTTTGTTTGATTTGAGCACGACTGATTGAAAATGGCCGTTTGATTCCCTCTTTGAGGGGTATTATGAGGGGCATCGTCTTCACGTTCTTTCGTGATTGCGTCATTTTCGGCGGTGATTGCGTCAAAATTGAAGTTATCTTGCGTCATTCCCATCGATCATTGTGTCAAATGACAAAATCACCCATCTCTGACCCCTGCCTTAATTGTATACTGGAATAAGTCAAAAAAGAATTTCAACTTACATGAGAATAACTTCCACATCCATTCGTTGTACATAGTGTAAAGGCCTTTCAACCATATAAGGAGCGAATCAAATGAAAAGTTCACCGACAAATTTCATCAAAAGGTTAAAAAAGAAAAAAGAGGATGCATTGGAGTATATCATCGATTCTTACATGCCGCTTGTGAAAACTATCACTACAAAAATTCTACACAATCATAATCGGCTGGACGTCGATGAATGTATCAACGATGTCTTCCTGACTGTCTGGCAAAACGCCCATAAGTTTAAAGGAGAGTCTGAAGATTTCAGAAAGTGGATTGGGATGATCACAAAATACAAGGCAATCGACCGATACCGGCAGGCTGAAAAACGGAACGTCCGTGAACAGCACGACGAATCCTTCCTTTCAAAATCAAGTACTCCCGGAACCGATATATCCATATTGCGACGGGAAGAAAAAAATGAATTATTGGCAGCGATCAGTCAATTGGAGGAACTGGACCGTGATATTTTTATGATGAAGTATTATTTAGATTTATCCAATATAGAAATTGCGGATCAATTAAATCTTTCCAAAGCGGCTGTGGATAATCGTTTATATCGCGGTAAGAGAAGATTGGCCTCGAATGTAAAGTTAAAGGAGCGACTGGTATGAGCATGAAGGAATGGATGGAATTAGATATCGACTCACTGGAACTAGAAGAAGTGACCCACTTGGAAAAAAAGCGGGTCAAACAACATGTGTTAAATAAACGGAAAAAGACAAACGTTTGGAGGAATATGGCCGTTGCATCCGTTATGCTGATCGGCGTCTCCACAGCGGCAAGCTTTGCTTATCCGTCTTTTGCCACACAGCTCCCGTTCATGGACGATGTCATACGCTATTTTACTGATGAGCCATACAAAGAGTTTGAAGACTACTCGACTGATATCGGACTTACCGAGACAAGCAATGGTGTGACTATCCTGATTGATAACGCCGTTTATGACGGCACGAATATCAAAATATCCTATGCCATCGAAACAGACAAAGATTTCGGTGAAGACATCCACAGCGGTGGACAATGGTTTGATATCAAGGGTGCGAACGGAAGCGGCGGGAGCAGTCAACTTACCAAGATCAGCCCAACCCGCTATGTCGGATTGTCCTCCATCACTCCGAGCTTTAAAGGGGGGGACTTTCCGGAAAAGGTGGACATCACGTGGGAACCAGAAACTCTTTACAGCACGTCCAATGATACAGAAGTCAAAGGAGACTGGTCATTCGCCTTCTCATTAAAACGGCTGGAAGGCGATCTGCAGTTAATCAATGAAACGGTCCAGAATAAAGATGTAACCTTCACGTTGAAATCTGTTGAGTTTACCGATGTATCAACCGTCATTTCTTATAACCAGGTGGCAGCGGATGCCCTGCTCGAGGAGTGGCCCGAAGTATCACCGGTCTTCAAAGTGACGGACGACCAGGGTCATATATATATGGACGGAACGGGCGGTGGCGGTTTTTCAACCGATAACGGAAAAACATACGAAGGGACAACAGAATTCGGAACCATCCAGGATGGAGCCAGCCGACTCATCATCGAACCCATTGAAATTGCCAGTCTCCGTTCGGGGAAAGGTCATACAGAAATTGAACTCGAACCGATTGTCATTGATTTAGAAAAATAAATTTCTCATCCCCTATTGAAGTTGAAATTTAGACTTTAATAGGGGATGTAGTTGTTAATCATGCCCCGAATCCCCTCCCAATAAACTTCGTATCTGTTCCATCTCACTCTCTAAAGTCTTCCTCCTAACCCTTAATTCCTCTTCTTCTGTTTGAAGTTTATACAAATGGAGGCTCAGCTGCTCAACTACCTTATTTACCAACTCTTTATCCCCACAAGAATGCGCCTCCTTCAAACTAAAAATCAGTTGAATGTCATTCAACGATAAACCGTATTCCTTCAATTCTCTGACCACTTGAAAGTTTAAAACGTCCTTCTTACTATATTCTCTAAAATGTTTATTCCATGTTGGAGTGATCAACTGTAAGTCCTCGTAATGCCTGACCGTATCCTTGGTCGTATTAAGCATGGATACAAACTCCCCAATTTTCATCTATACTCACCTCTAAAAAAACCTTTGACGTGGGGTTAACCCCATATATTTTAATGAAACTATCAAGTTCATATGGAGGAATGACAATGACTACTCCCTTTTTGATTGGGACCATTCTTACGATAATTTACGGTGGATTATCTATATTAACCGGAGCTATAGAATTAAGGGCAAGAAACATCCCCTTTTGGTCTGCCATCTCATTAATATTAGGTGGCGCCGGGGTTTTGGGTTCACCCTACCTCATTTACTTCAACTCAAATTATTTACTCGCTTTAATTTTCTTCCTTTTGTGGATGCATCTAACGGCTTTCGTCAATGGCTTTTATCTACACGGCAAAATCAACAAGAAACACCATTTGATCCGACTCACTATTTCCGTCATGATACTCGTATTATTTCTGTAAGCCTTTTTCATGAAAGTGTGATCTTACCAGATGATCACACTTTCTATAATCAATCTGACTAAAGCTTTTCCAGCACACACCTAAACCGCTCCACACCAGGATATTTCTCACCCAAACTCATAATCTCAAACCCACGTTTCTTATAAAACAACACTGCATTCCGATCTGTTTCAGCAGTAATCCTAGTGCAATGGCCGATGTGATCGATCATTTTATGGCCTATCCCCTTACCCCGGTGTTTAGGCATCACGGCTACATGCTTAATTTCACACTCTCCCTCATCCAGGAATTCAACTCCTATACATCCAACCAATTCATCTCCAGCCGTAAACCCATATAATTTCCGTTCGGTGGAATGGATGTACAGATCATATTCCTCTTCAACTTTTTCTACAGAAGTTGCAAAGGATAATAATTTTCTAATATCCGGGTGAATAGACTGTGTTCTGATTTCTTCCATAAGCGTCCCCCATTTCCAAGCAGGTATCATCTATACCCCTTCATCCCATTCTCAAATGCTACCGAATCATTATTCTCAATTCCATGAAGTGCCTCCTGCAACGCAAATGTACCACGGTAAAAATTCATTCTGTCGAAAATCCGATCCCCGTTCGGATACACCTCCAGACATTTCCTGACGAAGTGTTCGCCGTAACTGGATAATAGTCCGGCAAAGTCATAAGCAGGGTCACCCACTTCGGCTTCTCCAAAGTCGATGATCCCGGAGATTTCATGGCGTTCCGGATCCCACAGGATATTGGATGCCCCAAAGTCACCGTGAGTGAGGACCGGTTGAAAATCCAGAAGTTCATTCTTTGATAAAAACGAATTGAAATGCTGGCTGACTTCCACCTTTGCTCGTTCATTCATATGGGGAAAAATTTTCTCCTTGAACCGATCGTATAGGTCTTCAATTGAACTTCGTATCTCACCTATACTCTTTTTCTCGATGTTAATAGATTCTAAAGATTGTGAGTGAAGAGCAGTCAAAAAACCCACCAATTGGGAAGCGATTTTTTCATGATGTTCTTTATTTTCTATAAATACGCCTGGCCACAATGGATTGCCTTTAACCAGCTTATAACCTGTAAATACCATTCCCACTTCCTCTGGTTCCAAGGATTGATAAATAGGATAAGGGACCGGTAACGGGATGTTCCCCTTTATCCCTTCCAACACCCTCGTTTCTTTCTTCAATTTCCTGATTCCTTCCCCATACTTCGGGAATCTGAAAACAAGAGAGTCGTTAACCATAAGGACATCATTATTCTGACCGATTTCATTCATTTCGCTGTGGGTGATCGTTAACTCAGGGTACACCTCTCTTATTCTTTTTTCATAAGCTGATACCATATTTGCTCCCCCTACTTCTTTTCATTTAAAAACAATTCATACTCATCCCTAAACCGCTCTGCTTCCTCAAGGAACGGATAATGATTACTCCTCTCAAAAATGACCAGTCTCGAATCCGGTACCCCCTCAGCCATTTCAATCGAATACTTCAATGGACATTGCACATCGAAGCGGCCGCACATGATTAACGTCGGGACTCGAATAAACTCCAGCTTTCTCGTCACATCATATATTTGCAATTCTCGGATAAAGAAGTTCATCCGTGCTGCCGACATCCCTTTATGAATATCAAGGGAAAATAGCTCGCGATATCTTTCAGGTTTATGTAAAGACAACTTTGTCCTTTCCACTGATAACTCTTTTCTTTCTTCAAGTGATAAATCCGATTGCTTCAACGCTTCAATCATATCCTGCATCCTGCTAAAATCATGGTGCGCTTCGTTGTAAATGCAGTCCTCCGAAAAGGTCATATACTCCCTCGCAGCTGCCCCGACAATCACAGAGAAATCCAGACTTTTTGAGAAGTGAATTCCATAAAGGATCCCTAACATCCCACCAGTGGAATGCCCGGCAAACCCCCAATGAGATAACCCTAATGCTTCCCGGATCGCCTCCAGGTCAAATATGGTTTCCAGCATACTCAACTGATAGGGTTCATGAGATTTGTCAGAGCCTCCTGCTTCCCGTAAGTTAATCAAGAAGACCTGGTTGGTAACTGTGAACGTCTCTGCGAAATAGTCCCCGGTCTCATTGAACTCGGAATAATGGTGGGTGACACATAGAGGATTTCCATCACCCTTGATGAATACTTCAAATACTCCCCGTTCTGTATGCAGTAACTTTCTTTCCCATGCCTCCATCCTTTCACCCCTTTCCACTTATAAAAAAGGCAGCCCGAAATGGGAAACCTGATTATTCCCTTTCGTAACGTCCATTGAAAGGTCAATCATTAATCATATCTATTCCTTTATCGTCTGAATATCACTTGCCCTGACCCTTCCGGGAGACCCTTCCTCCAACACCTCATCGACTTTCATGACAATTTTGTCTCCCTTTGAAAATTCTTGTGCGTCTTCCGTTTCTACATATAAAAAGGTACCGCTTAAATTCGCTAAATCTTCCCCTTTTACTTTTTCCAGAGACACTAAATCAGCGGCCGTCAAATCTTCTCCAATCAGAATCTGATTTTCCTTCACCTCCAAGATGTAACCGTAGACGACATTTTCACTGGTTTTAGTGGGATGTTTGGATGCATAAATAATGTACTCAGCAATATCAGTGAACGGTTTAGATTTTTCATGAGATCCGCAAGCATTCCAGTTAAGCGTTCGGCCACCTCCATTTATCTTCACTTTCATCAGATAGTTGTCCGCCTGTTTTCCTTTAGGGCATTCATCACTCGTAGGCTTGGACCGTAAATAATTCGCCAACACCAACTGCTTATAGACTTCCTGCTTTTCCTCATCATTCAGTTGAATCGTTTTCTTTTCTCCTTCTTTGGGACCGTACCTTAACTCCACTTCAAACACATCCTGGCGCTTTACGTCATAAGAAGTCTCGAGAACCCCCCAGGTTTCACCCCTTACACCCTCACAACCTGTCAGATAATAGGACAGATTGGTAGGATTCTCTTCCCGTTTCAGCTTTCCGCATTGAAAGGACTCCACCCCGCCATCGCCATATTGGTCTCTAGTGTAATCGAATGTTACATCGATTTGTTTCCCATCGTAAGCTAAATCCGTGAGTATGGGATCTCCCTCGATTGTGTAGGATACAACTCTCAAATCTCCTTTTTTCTGCTTCTTTACCTTTTGAAAATAGTTCTCCATGTTATCCAATCCTGAAATCCCACCATGCATGTCCACTACATCCGCATTCAGTTCAGAATCATTTTCTTCAGTAGGTTCTGCGGTAGGTTCTGCGGTCTGATTGGATTCATTGCATGCTGTGAGAAAAACCAAGATGATGGCAAGTATCCATAACCATTTTGAATGTCGCATTGAATCCCCCCTAAATTTTCTAAAATTGATTTACATACAGTTTCCTGCTTTAAACAGTTTGCTATTACACAAAAAACTGAGTCATCCAGGCAATATAATATGAACCCGGGATAAAGATCAGTTGAGCGAGCAGTGTCCCGAACAGCCTGGAGATGACCATCATGATAGAAAGGCCCTTCAGCTCTTGGTAATTCCCCTTCCCATTTGCCACATCGTCGGCAAGGACGGAAATCTTCGGGTCAATAAACAGCGTCAATAAAATGGTTGCGATACCATTGATCAAGCCTGAAGCCATGGTCGCACTGCCTGATCGATCTGGTACGATGAGCGCTGCATAAAGCGCTGAAAGAACGCCAATCGTGTAAACCGCCGTAATGATCATATTAATAAAAAACAATCTTTTTGGAATGGCCTTGAAATTGATTCCTGTCAAATATCTTCTACCTGGTTTAGCAAAATGATTGATCCCTCTTTTATATAGATCATTCTTAAACCCAAGCTTGATTAACCTTGGCACAGAACCTCCCTGCTCGGATAGGTGGATAATCCCCCTTGAAAACAATGCAACAAACGTAGGCAATAACACAATTCCAAGGAGAGTACCTAAAGTCGAAGCACCGATCAGCACCCTGAACTGCTCTTCCACCACTTCTAATTTCCGGCCCTCAGGTGCAGCATCGGTGAGCCCACCTGTAAAGGGCTGCTGCATCATATTCGACATTCGTGACACAATGACCATCATATTAAACAGGGAAAGACCTGAGGCAATCAACTTCACCCTTGCACCGGATAACCTGACCGCATAAGCGAGTGTTTCAATGCTATGTATGATTAAAATGAATAATGCAATAAAGAGTACTGGTAACGATAAAAATTCCAAGATGACAACTCCCTTTTTTATCCATTCATATTATAGCATTAAAAAAAGGAACATTTCGTATTTTTGAAATGTTCCTTCAATTTACTTTCTATAGGCTTCATACCAATGAAAGGGCTGGACTTCTTTTAATGTCTTAAATTGAAGATTGCCTTCTGGATGGTAAATACCCACTTGAACTTGTGGTCCCCAATAGAAGAGTCGTTCCTGGCAAATTCCACAAGGTGTTAATACTTTGTACTCGGAGTTTTCATCATCACGTACGACACAAACAGAATGAGTCACTTCCGTATTCAGTTTGTGTGCTTCCAATATGGCACCTGTTTCAATGCATAGCTCGGTGGACGCATTAATGATTTCCGGGGAAACGCTGGTGAGGATGTCGCCACTTTTTGTATACATGGCAGCAGCACCGCCCCACCCTGTTGGATATCTTTTTTCAATTAATGCCACTGCAGCTGCGAATAATGTTTGTTCAATGTTCATGTACCGGCCCCCATTATAAATACTATGTTTTTAATACTACTGGGGAATTTCCCATATTACCAGATGAATTCAGGAGAAAGTTCGCTCCCGTTATGAAGACAAAAAAACCTCAAGTCATTAAATTCAATGACTTGAGGTCTTACTTAATTCACTTTTGAGTATTCATACGTTTTTTCAGGCTGACTTGCGTTCGATGCCGCGAAGCCACGCTGTTAACAGAACCGCCCCAGCCACCATAATGGCACCGATCCAAGGTGTATGAATCAAACCGATTCCATCCACGATAAGTCCTCCAACAAAGGAACCGATGGCAATCCCGACGTTGAATGCGGCGATGTTCAGGGCAGATGCGACATTGACTGCTGAAGGGACATATTTCTCAGCCAGGTTTACCACCAGAATCTGCAGTCCCGGCACATTCATGAAGGCGAATAACCCCATTAAGAAGATGGCGATAAGTCCTGCCACTTTGAATGGCGCTGCGAATGTAAGAGCTACCAGAATGATGGCTTGCATAACAAACATCCAAAATAATGCTTTTAACGGGCTCTTGTCAGATGCTTTCCCTCCAACGACATTTCCAATCGCAACGGCAATTCCGTATACAAGAAGGATGATACTCACCCATTTTGCGCTGAATCCTGTTACGTCTTGTAGTAGAGGCGTTAAATAAGTGAACGCGACGAACGTTCCGCCATACCCTAGGGCTGTGATGGCAAAGGCTAATAATAATCGACCGTTTGTTAGAATCTTCAATTGCTCACTGAACTTGGCTGGTGGTGCTTCTTTTAAGTTTTTTGGTACAAGAATGGAACTGGCAATGATTCCGACAATACCGAGAAGAGCAACTCCCCAGAATGTGGCTCTCCACCCGAATGCCTGTCCGATGAACGTTCCAAGTGGTACTCCTGTAACGGTTGCAACCGTCAATCCTGTGAACATAAAGGCAATCGCACTGGCCCGCTTATGGGCGGGCACTAGATCGGCCGCAATCGTCGATCCGATCGAGAAGAAGATCCCGTGTGAAAATGCTGTGATAAAACGGGCTACAAGCAATAGTCCAAAGCTTGTGGACATGGCTGCAACCGAGTTTCCTACAATGAATAAGAGCATTAAAGACATAAGCAGTGATTTCCGGCTCATCTTACTGGTCAATGCCGTCAACACCGGTGCCCCGATGGCCACTCCAATGGCATAACCTGAAATCAATAATCCTGCGAGTGTGATGGATATAGATAAATCATCGGCAATCGATGATAATAATCCAACGGGAACAAACTCTGTCGTCCCAATTCCAAAGGCACTGATGGCAAGGGCAAGTAACGCCGGTGTGCCGCCTTTCGTTTTTGACTGATGTATAGTAGCTGAAGTTGAACTCATAACGTAACTTCCTCCTTAAGATTTAAATGAAATGAGAAACGAAGGCGCCTTTCGTTTCTTCGTACACATTATGATAATGGGTACAACTTTTTATGAGAAGTACGCACTTTAAAGTCATGTAGGTACTTTTTTGTAACCTAGGGACTTCCAAGTGCCTATATGCCTTTCAAACCTCTTGGATAAAAATAGGCAGGTACTGTTTGAAAAGCTAAATTGAATTATGAGGGCTGGGTAACCTTTTGGGAAGAACGCACTTTGAAGTGGCATAGGCACCTGGAAGTACCCTAGTCAATGCAAAAAACGCTCACTCTAATGAGTAAGCGTCTTGTATGGTCTTCAAGTATTGTTTTCTATTTTACTGATCTACTTGTTTTTCATTTACTTTTCTAAGTACATGTTGAGCTTCTAAAAAAATTTTTCTTTGATCATCAGAAAGTTTATCGATTTCATCAGATTCTTTCATTCCACTCTTGGCCATCGTTTGCTCATATATCATGATTGCTTCGATATATTCTTCATATTCACCTGATGACAATACCTCTTTGCTTGATTTCTGTCCATTAAGTCGATCAAAGTAAGGCTGTATCTCATATAAGGTGTTTTTCAGTTCAGTCAGCTGTTTAGCAGGAACTTCTGAATAATCAATGTTTCCATATTTATCTCCATATTCTACCTTTGCGTTTGTTACGGTTTTTAATAATTCTTTAAAACGCTTGAACTCTTCCTTTTCCATATCCCCTTGGGCTTGAGTCAATTTTGCATCCAGAAGCAGGTATCCTTCCATTGTTGCACTGGATAGGTGAGCCTTCACATTTTCAAATGATCCGTAAAACTCATCGGCAAGAATGGTTTGATAAGCAATGGCTCCTGTTGGAAGAATTAAAGAAGCCGCAAGTATAGCTGATACCATGTTTTTCTTGATTAACCTGTTGACTCTTCCACCTTTTTCGAGGCGTGCTTTTCTTACTCCCATTTTTGATCGTTCGTGCAGTGTGGGTGGAATGACAATTTTGTTTATCTCCTGCTTGATATTACTCACACGTATCAGCCTCTCTCATGTGCTTTCGAAGTTTCCCTAACGCACGGTACAAGATCGTTTTTGCAGTGCCTAAAGGTATTTCTACTATCTCTGCAATTTCTTTGAAAGAATATCCTTCATAGAATCTCAGGGTAACGACGCTTTTCTCTTCTTCACTTAATTTCTCCAATAGCTCATGAAGAGTGATGCTAAGGAGCGTATCCCGATCTTCCAATCCGATCATTTCTTCATATTCCGGTTTAAGTTGAACTACTTTTTTATTTTTTTTCAATATATTTAATGCAGTAGTAATTGCAATTTTAATTAACCAGGTTTTAAAATACGCAGGATTCTTTAATGTCTCAATATTCTTAAAAGCACGGTATGCGACCTCTTGTACGACATCTAACGCATCATTTTCATTTTTCACATACACATAGGCCATTCTGTAAATATCCTCTTCATATTGTTTAAAAAGTTTTAAAAACGCCTTATCATTGCCTTTTTGAGCTTTCTTAACTAATCGATCGATGTTCTTCACCCCTTATTATCTTCTTTCATCCATTAGACAACTGAAAAGACGATTTGGCTTTCATTTTTTATAAAAGTAAAAATAATAGAGAACTATGAATTGCTGTAGATCATTAAACCAAACCTCTATTCCAGTATTATACATTACATTCAGTCTTGGACTTTGTGTCAGATAAGCTCTTCCCTAGTCAAAAACCAAACAACTGGTTACACTAAAAGAGAATGATGTTAAAGAGGAGAGTACATAATGAAAGCACTTGTATTTGAAAAGTTCGGCGGACCGGATGTCCTCCACTATCAGGAAATTGATTCTCCTAAAGTGGGACCTGAAGAAGTATTGGTGGAAATGAAGGCAATCGGCCTTAATTTTGCCGATGTATATAGAAGAAAAGGGAATTATCACTTGGCAGGAGACCCACCATATATTTGTGGGTATGAAGGTGCAGGCGTCGTCAAAGAGATTGGAGCCAACGTGCAAGGAATGGCTGTTGGGGACCGCATCGCATTTGCCGATGTACCTTATGCAAATGCGGAACTTGTGGCCGTGCCAAAGGATAAAGCCATCCCATTGCCAGATGAAATATCGTATGAAACGGCTGCATCCCTTTTGTTACAAGGACTTACAGCTCATTACTTAACGAAAGACAGCTATAGTATCAAAAGCGGGGATACCGTTTTAGTCCATGCAGCTGCAGGCGGAGTCGGGCAGCTGCTTGTCCAGATCATCAAGATATTGGGAGGAACAGTCGTCGGGTTAACGTCTACGGAAGAAAAAAGACAGGCAGCGCTGGCTGTTGGAGCGGACCATATGTTTTTATACAGTGAAGACTGGAAACAAAGCGTGCAGGATGTGACAGGTGGTAACGGAGTTGACGTGGTATATGAATCAGTCGGTTCGACTCTGATGGACAGCTTCGAATCAACTCGCATCGGCGGAACTGTCGTCTTCTTTGGTATGGCAGGAGGCGACCCTGTTTCGGTTGATCCACGGATGCTGATGGACACGTCGAAAACCCTGACAGGCGGCGATTTGTGGAATGTCTTGACGTCTCACGAAGAACGGGTGAACCGTTCCCACGAATTGTTTGGATGGATACAGGAAGGGAAATTGAAGGTTTCTGAACCAACGGTCTTTCCTTTAAGCGAGGGCGCAAAAGCTCATGAGTATTTAGAGAGCAGGAAAAGCACAGGGAAGATTTTATTGATCCCTTAAATAAATTGAAAGAGACCCTTTCCAACGGTGGCTAACCCCAAAAGTTAGAGTTTTGTTATGCAGCTGATTGGATGGACTGAGTTCGGTATTCGACTGGACTAAGTCCATCCAATTTTTCTTTTGAACGTTCATGATTGTACCAGTGGATATATTCTTCAATCCGGCTTCTCAAATCCTCAAAGGTAACTAATTTTTCTCCATAATACATTTCCTGCTTCAAAACACCAAAAAAGTTTTCCATTACAGCGTTGTCTGCGCATGTAGCTTTCCGTGACATGCTTTGGAATACATTATTCTTCTTTAATGTCTTCACCCATTGATTGTGCTGGTAATGCCAGCCTTGATCAGAATGGATGGTGGTTCGATAGATTGCGTGATCTCTTATTATTTCTATCGTTTCATGTAAAGGTTCCGTGACTAGATCTAACGTGGGACGTTTCCTGATTCCGTACGCGATGATTTCTCCGTTATAGAGGTCAAGAATGGGATTTAAATATAACTTCTCTTCGTTTAGACATTTAAATTCTGTAATGTCAGTTACTAATTTTTGTAGAGGGACATGCGTGTTAAACCGGCGTGATAATCGGTTCTTTGCCACCTTTCCAACGTTCCCCTTATACGAATTGTATTTACGGGATTTCCGCATGAATTTTACACATTTCAATCCGATGTCTCGCATAATACGATATACTTTTTTATGATTGATATGATGACCTAATTTCTTTAATTCCTTCGTAATCCGTTTATACCCATAACGTTCATGAAATTTTTTAAATAGGGAAGTAATGAGTTCTTTTAATTCTGCATTTGAATCCTCTTTGTCAAAACCCTTCACATGATAGTGGTAGGTTGCTTCGGGAATCCCCACTACTTGAAAAATATCTTTTAATCGGAATCCTTCTTCTTTAAGTTCGAATGCGAGCTTGGCTTGTGCTTTTCGCGGAAGGCATTCGGATTCTCCCGAAAAGCTCTCAACTTTTTTAGGTACGCATTTTCCAATCGCAGTAATTCATTCTCGCGTTCTAATTCCTCTTCGCGTGTTACCTTTTTCTCTTCCTTCTTCTCCGATTTATTAGGTTTCTTAGACATAGAAGGTCTCCCCTTTAATTTAGGTTTCAGGCCATCTACTCCTTGTTCATTAAATATTTTCGTCCAAGAATGAATTAATGAAGGATTGTTCAGCTTAAATTGTTCCGCAGTTTCCTGATAAGAAGCGCCTGTCTCTAACATAAATAGTATCGTATCTAATTTAAATTGAACAGAGTACGCTTTGTTTATTTCTCTTCGCTTTATACCTTCTATTCCTTGTGTTTTATAAGCTCTTACCCAATCTAGTAGTGGTGTCTTAGAAGGTAGGTTATATTTTTTCGCCAATGATTTATATCCAAGATGGCCATCCAGATACTCGGTGACAAGTTTTAGTTTAAATTCTTCACTATATTTAGCCATAAAAACACCCCCAAAAGTTAGTTTTCTACTCTAACTTTTGGGGGTCGATACCAACTCGGAAGGGTCTCTTCTTATAAATCCTGCGACAAACGGATCATATCCCTGCACTGAATTCCATTTTCATAAATTTCTTCAGGATAATGTCTCACGAAGAAGTCCAAATCCACCCCAACGATCCTGAAACCACATTTTTGATAAAGGGCCAATTGGCCAACGCCTGAATTCCCGGTCCCGACTTCAATGGTCTTGTACCCTTTCTCCCCAGCCACCTTTACGGCATCCATCACAAGCTGTTTCCCAATCCCTCTCCCATGCAGCTCTTCTGCAACCGCCACATTCACTAGCTCGATGGTTTCCGGTCTTGTTGGCAGTAAGACGTAAACGCCAACGATTTTCTTTTCGAGCTCCGCTACAAAGCATTCTCCTCTGGTGGCATATTCCTTCACAATGGTCTCTGAAGGATCTGCCAGGAGAAGCAACTCCATGGGAAGTTCTTCATCTATGTTTCGCTTTCGAATAATCATTTCCTACCTCCACTGAATCACTTAGATTTCCAATCTTAGAATAACTAATCCTGATCACCACATTAAGAAAAAAATATTCATCTAGGCATATCACCTTTACTAACCTAAAAATAATAGTATACTGAAATTATTCTTCATCTTGAAGATAGTGGTTTAAGGCAGGACCCCTTATTGTAAATCGAAAAATTCCTTATTTGTAGCGGCTTACCAGTGTTGTTGGTAAGCTATTTTTTTGTGCATTAAAATAGAAAGGATATCACATACCAATTTTCATAGAACCCTGTACTCGTTTCTATTCCGACTTCTTCTCCTTCTGTTCAAATCCTTGAATGAACCTTATAAGAAACACAGTCCCTGTACAGTTTAGAATAATACTCGCACTGAGGATGACCGCCCACAACGGGGTTGGAAGCGGGAGAATAAATGATAATAATAAGAATAGAATTCCTGCTAATACAAATACGATACCTTTTGTTATATGGTTCATGAATCTTCCTCCAGAAAAAATAAGATATTAAACTTACACTTTTTGTTTAATCAATTTAATACATTCCTCAGCCGATGACTTGGATGTATCCACCGTTACATCATAATTCATACCTTTGTGCACGATAGTAGCCTGTGATACAGCCATCCCTTCAATGCGGTCTCCTCTTTCTTTCTCACGGGCAGCCGCTATTGCCGGATCACAGTAAACACCGATCCACAGCACCTGCAGCCCTTCCAAGGCAGTCTCCCATTTTTGACGACCCTCCAATCCACTAAGAAAAACATCGTCGATGATGATCCTGGCTCCTCTTCGTGCCATCTGTCCAATACCGTGCATCCATGCTGATTCCAGCTCTCTAAATTCCGCACCTGGACTGACCGATCCGTCTTCACCGAATTTCATTCCGCTGTCTTTCCTGAGCATGGCATCAGGCATAGACTCGATAAGGTCATCTATGCTGAATCTCAGCCATGTATCTGAAAATGAATGTTGGAGGCATTTTGCGAGGGTCGATTTACCGGAGCTTGAGCCTCCGTTTAGGATGATGATATTGGTCATAGTGATTGCCTCGCTTTCTTATAAATTGGTATGACTTACAAGCTAAATGATCTAGACTCAAACAATCCCGTTGACTTTGTGATATGAATAACTCCATGGTTCGCTTCTTTTTCAGATGCAAGGAAACGAAGAAACTCTTCTAACGTGTCATCGACTAAGATTTCATTAAGTTCTGTATTTGAAGAAAGCAGATAATCTACAATGGCTTTTTCGTCTGTAATCTTCAACCCGCCTGGAAAGTCTTTATAGACGATTTCATTGAAATAGCCCTGAAGCTGCTCAGCCCCGTTTTCCACTCCGAAGTTCAAAGCATGTTCTCTGGCAGATGGAAAGTCCAGATTAGGATCAAAGCGCTTTAACAACTCACCAAATTCTTTCAAATGATTCTGCCCGATCGTTGAACTGTAGAATGTTCCACCTGGCTTTAATATTCGCCTTACTTCACTTAAAGCATTCTTTCTATTCGGGACATGATACAACATGTGGTTGGCAATGATCACATCGAAACGATTATCCTCAAAAGGAATATCTTCGATGTTAAGCTGAGTGTACTGGATATTAGGTATTTCTATTAAATTCTGTTGAACAGACTGAACCATCCCCTCTGAATAATCAGAGAGAGTTAAGCTCCAACTAGAATCAATCCGATTTCTATTTTTCAACCAAAATGTACCGTCTCCACATCCGATTTCAAGAACCCTGCTATTAGGAGGTATGTTTATTTGTTCAAATAGCCATCGATGCCAATCGACTTTATTTTCACTATATTTTTCGTGAATGTTGATACGGGTATTAAGCTTCGTTGGATTGCGGTATTGTTCTTCTAATGAATTCATATATTATTTCCTCCACCTACTGCATTTTAAATCCTTCTGATACCTATCTGAATAACTTGAAACATTTCCCATTGAGAATCGTATAGACTAATAAGGGGGCGATTTTACGAATGAAAAACATGACAATAAGATTGTTCATGCTAACAGCACTTATGGTTTTACTGGCTGGATGCAGTGCACATAATGAAAGTGATGAAAACGCAGAAACCATCCAAACCTTTTTGAAAAATGAATTCACTGGACCTGATGATGAACTCAAAGCTGCATTTAAACAAGATGGTGCTTTCCCACCAGAATTAAGAGAGTATGTAGATGAGAACTATAAGCCACTTGTGATGGATTGGGAAGACATGTTGAATACGAATCACATTTTATTTTATCAGCGTATGGCTTATGAAAAAGGGTATCAATTGAAGCCAAGTAATATTGAAGTGAAGAAAGATCAAGATCTCGCTTATGAGTATGAAGTCAAAGTGAAATACGAGAAAAATGGTGAAACCAATACTACAACGGTCAGTGGACGAATGAACCTCAATGACGAGGGGGATATTGTGACGATCCGGGATATGGATGATGGGGGATTATTGGAGAAATTGAATCAGTAAGACCCCATCAAAGGGAACTTCCAAACGGAGAAGTTCCCTTTTGTTTTTACTGTCTTTCAATCATCAATACATCCTCACTTGGAGACAGATACTCTTTGCCCCTAGTTGAAAAATATCCTTTTTGACGGTTTATTTCTGCATACTGAACCACTTTACCCTCATGTAGAAAAACAAGTAAGTAGATATCATCCCTACTACTGATATGGCTTGGATCATCATATTCAACCCCCAGCTGTTTTTCAATATGCTCTTCGGGTGAATAGGGTTCAAATAGGTAAGCTTTGTCCCACTTGAAGTCTGTTATTGAATCGACCTCAATTTCCCTGTTGTTATGATCTTTAACCATAGAATAGATGGACTTCTCGAAGTCTTTATTATGCTTAACACCATTGTTATTGCAGCCAAATACCATAACTACTACGAGAAAGAGGGAAAAAGGCAGGCTTCTCAAGGCAAACATCTCACTTTCTTTTCATGAAAATTAAGCGGATGGCCCACCACCGCCACCTGTATGGTTGTTCGCATTCGTAGCTTGTTGAGAATGTTGAGCCGACTTTTGATAGGCTTCATCTCTTGGATTTGACGAATTCTTTTTAATGCTGTCTCCATAAAACTCCATTTTCCTTGAACCGATGAAAATACGGATGGCAAAATATAAGATGACGATTCCCAGAAAGATCAAGAAATACATGACTACACACCTCCAGTATTTGGATTTGGCTTATATTCACTGTAACATACAAGGTTTATGGGTTTATATTTTCAGTGTGATGATTTAGCTCATGTTTCAAATACTCGATCTTCTCCAAATCCTTATGATTATTCTGATCTGCCCGGTAGCTGTCCTTGGAGGAAGCTTCGTACACACGTAGATACTGTTCCTGATTTAACAAATAATAGGTCGCCTCTCCTTTTCGATGAATCTCTAACTCTTCCATCCGTACCCCTGCAAATTCCGGCAGCGTATCGATGATCCCGAACTCCACGGATAATCCACCTTTCGAAAATTCATGTTCATGTAAATCGATCAGCGCATAGCCCATGGAATTCATGATTTCTACAATTTCACTCCAGTTATGTATGGATGTTTCTGCAGGGACTTCCCATCCCCGCTTATCACCAGGCACATGGATGTCCAGATCCTGTGCATCCCAGCTCCTTCCGGTGACCACTTCCAATCCCACAGATCCCATTAGCAGTGGCGTAATTCCAATTCCATTTAGCTTCCTGGCAATTTCAATAAACTGACTAAACTTTTGGTTCATTGACAAATTCCTCCCTGAGAATACTCATCCGGAGTCGGTCGACGAACTCTCCGTTTCTCAATCGATCCTGCCTTAAAGTGCCTTCTTCCACATATCCCATTTTTCTGTAGGAATTAATGGCTTTTTCATTATCGATCTCTACTCTTAGCCATATCTTGTTCAACCCGAGTTCCTTGAACCCCCATTGAAGCATCTCGCGCATGGCTGCTAACCCGTAGCCTTTTCCCCAGTAATTTTTATCACCGATCGCAATCCCAAGTTCTGCATGTTTATTTAACCGGTCAATATTTTTCAAATCGATCCAGCCGATGTGTTTGCCTTCTCCCGTCATGATCGCCTTTTGTTCATATCCATTCGTTTTGCTGATGCACATGTCGATCCAGGCACGGGTTTCTTCCAGGCTGAAGGGAGGATATTTTTCTGGCATGTTTAAGTGTTTGGTCACTTCTTGGTCCAGGCACCAATGATAGCGGTCTTCTGCATCGTCAAGCGTCAATTCCCTTAGTGTCACGTATGCGGTTGTTTTCATAGTCATGATTCCTTTCAAACTTGTATGCTTTTATAATGCTCTAATATCTCGGTTAGAATGGCTTTGTTGTAACTCGTTTTCCCATGAATCCTTTCAGCCCATTCAGACACCGTTTCAAGCTTCGCGTCTTTCATCAATCCTTTTGTCGTACTCATAAAGCTCTCCCAGTTATAAAACTCCCAATGCGCCGTTTCGGATTGGTACGGGATTCTGCACTCCAATAATGGATGATTCTTTATCATATGTTGAGAATGTTCAGCAGCCTTCAAGAAGATATCCATCTCGATTCGTTCAGTCTGGAAAACTTGTCTGGATACTTTTCCATTGGGCCGATGGTACAGAATTTCAGTGCCTTCTGGATGAGCTTGAACCTGCACCTTAGCAGCAGGAAAGAAACCCTCTAATTTTTCGTTGGAGTAATCGGGACTCTTCGAATCTATTAAAATCGGCTTCAACCATTGATCGCCCAGGTCACAAAGAAATCGTTCCCCTTTTTCATTCAGAGCAATGACGGCCGCATGAGCCTCTTCTGAATTCAGGTTATGACCGACGGGATAAGCCTCGACGCCATCTCTTTTAAACTCATCCAGTAACCAGAGAGCGAGATCGAAACAATTCCCCGACATGCCGAATTGTTCCCGATGTTCACGCATAAGAGAGACCTCACGCTGTTTCTTCACAGTCCCCTGCTGATAAAACCAGACTTTCGTTAACGTTTCCATGGGAAAATCATCAAATTTTGTCCATGTTTTTAAAATGCTTTCTGAAGCGTTCATTCTTGCACCTTCTTTAATTGATCTATGTATGGCATAATATAGCTTTCATATTCATCCGTTAATCCAACCGGCAGTTCATTCAGTTTGAAAAATCGAACTGACACCGATTCGGTTTCATCGATGTCCATTTTCCCTCTCATGTCCTTTGTGACATAAACAGCCGTGACAGAATATAGTTCATCCCCATTCGATACTTTGAAGTAATAGTCCTGACCGGAGAAGATATTTACAAGGGACAGCTCCCCAATCTCAAGGCCGGTTTCTTCCTTCACTTCTCTCCTTGCCGTCTCTTCTAAACTTTCGCCCAGTTCCATCAATCCTCCCGGAAGCCCCCAGCCACCGTCTGTCCGGTGCTGCAGAAGGACTTCCTGTTGGGTGTTTAAGATGATGACGACAGCCCCGGGGAGAATGAGGGGTCTAGTGCCAACAAGTTTACGCAGATCTTTGACGTAGTTCATTATTTTGCCTCCTTGTGCCATGTACCATAACGTTAATTCAACCTGATTTAAGATCATTCACCCTATAGGTCTTGCTTCCCAAGTCCTCATACTTCTGATTTTCGAAACAATAAAATTCATCAGAAGCCCAACGCCTAAATAAACCAGTAAAAGTACATCATTCGCTTCTTTCCAGATGAATTTTGTCGCAACAAACAGTGCAAGCGAGCCCAGTACGGCTGTCAACCACAACCCCACTTGAAACGTTTTCTCTGACATAGGATTCACCCTTTTTCAATTTTTTTCTAGAGTAAATGTTTCCTCTTGATCATCCCACTTCACCGTTACCTTAACTTCAGTATCTTCACTCATTTTGGCATTCGTCGGATCCGATTCACTGTTGTGCCGGATGACTCCATTCTCTTCAAGGGTCACACCCTTTCTGCCAAATCCACCAACTTCTTCTACGTCATAGGCAACGTTACCTACAGAATTAATGTCCTCCCCTTTATACTTCAGGACAAAATCCTTCTTTTCAAAATCACTGGACTGATTGACGTTTAGTTCGGCATGCCAGTGATCGGATTCACCCGAGAAGGAGAAATCTTTCGTGTTGCAGCCTGCTAATAGAAGCATAGTTCCAATTATGAAAAGTATTTTCTTCAGCATGTGCTCATCCCCTTAACTTGATTTCTCCCGATGAGATAAATCCCCTTCCATTACAATCCTGCTTCCCTCTTCCCATAACTCAACAACGGTAAGACTGGTATCATGGATGAATGGAGGTTCCCATAATCTCTCTAAGGGAAGGTTTTTGAAATAAGCTAGCAATGTTTTGATGACAACAGAGTGGGTAACGACTAAGATATTTCCTGAATCGTAGATCTGACGAATCGAGCTCATACATTTCAATACTCTGTCCCTTACTTCATCAAAGCGTTCTCCACCCAGTGGTTGATAAAGATGAGGCGTATTCCAAAATGAGTGAAACTCGTCGGGATGGTTCGCTTTAATGTGTGAAACCGTTTCTCCCTCCCAAATCCCCATATTGATCTCTCTCAGTCTTTCATCCAGGATGATCGGAATTTCGTGGTTACCCCTTATTAAGTCTGCCGTCATTTCGGTTCTTTTACTTGAACTTGAATAGATGGCCTCGAACTCAACCTCTTTCAGTCTGTTTCCTAAACGCGTTGCATGTTCCTTCCCTTTCTTCGTGAGATTTGAATCTCTCCAGCCCTGTACTCTTTTTTCCGTATTCCATTCGGTTTCTCCGTGCCTTGTAATATATAAAGTTAGCAAAACAATCCTCCCCCTTTAAGCAGGTATGAACTAGATCACACCGAATCTCTCCAATGCAAAAGTGATTCCATCTTCACTGGATTTTTTGGTCACATAATCTGCAACCCTTTTCAATCTGTCACTACCATTTCCCATCGCAATCCCAAGACCCGCAAGTTCCAGCATATCCACATCATTATCCCCGTCACCGAAAGCGATGGCTTCAGATGGTTGCAAATCATAATAATCTAATACTTTCTTTATGGCTAATGACTTTGACACATCTTCTTGCAACACATTCAAAACGTAGGGATGCCATCTTCTGAAGGTAAGATGAGGAAACCTCTGTTGATATGATTTCACCACTTCATCCGTTGCAAATAAACACATCAAGTAGACATCCTGTTCACCAATAAGATCGGCCCGCACAGGATATTCATCCAACGATAACGTTTCCTTCAATGCCCGGGTTATTTCTTCTTCCTCCACTCCGTTCATACAGAAGCTTTCGGTATAGAAAGAAAGGCCATGCTTGCCATGGGCAAAATCCACAATCTCTTTTACCAGATTCCGGTCCATGGGAACTTGATGAATCACTTTTTCGTTATGTTTGACATAGCCGCCATTTGCTGTGATGAACGTATCGATTCCTAAATCCTTTATCTCCTGGCACATGGATAAGGGTCGTCCCGTTGCTGCCACCAATTTGAACCCTTTGTTCTTTAGTGTATGTATGACGTATTTCGTCTTATCTGGTATGCTTCCATTTTCGTGATGTGTAATCGTTCCATCGATGTCAAAGAAAACGATTTTGTACTTCATCTGTCTCCTCCCTGAACTAACAGTTTTATTACTGACAATTCCAATTATTCCAGTTTACTGACAACAACTCAATATATAGTGATAAAAAAGAAGCTTATCATTAGAAATTGATAAGCTTCTCGCCTCACACGTGATGAATATCTCTTGTTTCTTCAATCTGTTCAAGATGCCCTTTGGCATGTCCCGCTACCATCTTGATCATTCTCCTGACGGTAAGCTCACCCTGGTCTTCCGTTTGAATTTTTCTATCGAGGGAGTCCGGTAAGCTCTATCATCCACCTTTAAAACCAATCTAGGCTTTACACTTTGCATATCTTCACTCCTACGAAAAATTTAGTATCCTAACTAACCCTGGTACCTTGATGAAACACCATTTGCCATCTCTCATCTGCCCATTTCCAAATCGAACTTCTTAACGAATGTTGCTCCGTTTCCTCATTGAAAATTCTATATGTAGCCAATACAATTTCATCCGATAATGGATGGACTTCAAAGTGATCCATTGTCATCTTCACTACCCCAATACCTTCTTCGCTGATCTCCTCATCTTGATAAAGAAACTTACCCGAACTCCCAATCTCAAAAAAACCTTTTGCAAGAATCGGGGTAAGCTCTGTTTTGGATGAGCGAATTTCTGGTTTTAAAAGAATTGATTCCAGCTGATGTAGTTTCTTTTTTATGTCTTCATTTATCACTCTCCATTCCTCCTTTCGACTTCCCTAATTGAATCTCATACTTATCTAATACCTTCTTAATAACGTCATAATCCGAAATAACCATGTTATAGATCCATCTATAATGATCTTTCTTCAAAAAATCCACTACTTCTTCGTATTCGTTCTTCTCCAGCAATACAGAAATTGCATCAAGCTCGAGCCAATTGATGATGATGTGAAGATATGTAGAAAACTCATCCCTTGCACCATTAGGATAGCCTACCGGAACTGTTGGATAGATGATTTTCAATTCTTCTACTGCGTCCTTCATTCTGGGAAAATGCTGAACGGCATACCAATGGATTTGTTCGTGTATAAATGTAGAAAGCAAAATATCTCCTGAATGTCTGGTATTTAACGTTAATACCGGGTGACTATGAGGATTATCAGCTGATTCGTTAATGATTACCGCATCTGTAAAGAAATAATTCTTCAAATTATACTTTCTTATTAAAAAGTACAATTCTGTTCTAACCCGGATCTCATTAACCGTGCTTTCTTTACAAGTTATTTGAATGCCCTCTGAGCTATTTCCCACTGCTACTCACCAAAATATCTCTTATTTCCATAATAGAAGACACAATTGCATACGGAGTATGATCCGTTGGCTTTTCTTCCCCTCTGAAATTCACCCATATCGCTTCCATTCCTGCTTCCATGGGACCAACTACATCATGCGTCCACGAATCACCTATGAATATCGTCTCTTCGGGTTTCTTATTGAATCCTTCTAGAGCAATCTTATAGATTCTTGAATCAGGCTTTCTAAGACCTAATGGTTCTGCATGGAATATTTTATCCTGGCTGAATATATCCCCTAACCCCATATTGAGTAGCTTTTGTTGAGGGTCATAAAGTCCGTTCGTAACAATTCCAACTTCATAATGCTTAGTCAGTTCATTCAATAAATTTAATATGTATTCGTCAACCGTTATAAAGTTCATACTCCTGTTAATAAAGAGTGATTCAAGCTGATCAATTTCCTCAATGTCTGCTCTCACGTCAAAGGAATCAAGGGCACCCTTCCATCTTTCTCTTTTAAATTCAAATGTAGTTAGTTCACCACTTACAAGTTTATCGATTAGAGATCTTGGAGGTTGTTTTATTTTCTTCAAAAATTGTTGTTCATCCATTTCCTTTGTCAAAGAATGTTCGGCAAGCGTCTGAACCAGCCCATCGTCAAACCATGAGGAATTTTCAAGAAGCGTGTCATCCAGGTCGAATAGAAGAAGGCTATACTTTTTCGTTGGCTTATCTGTCAGATTCATAGGAACCACTCCTTACGGATGTAACCGTCCCATCACCACAGTATCGTAGTAACGTCCATCCGATAATAATTTATCACTCTTCAATACTCCTTCAACTTCAAACCCGTTATTCTTATAGAGCATGATGGCTTTTTCATTGGTTTCGAGGACATTCAAAGTGATCTTCTTAATGTCGTTGTCATCTGCCCAGCGTATGCTCATCTTTAATAGATTTTTCCCGATGCCGTATCCCCAGAATTCCTGTAATACACCTACACCGAACTCTACCTTGTGAGCAATCCGCTTTAATGATTTCCCTTCACATCTGGAGAAGCCTGCAATCCTGTCCTCGACTTCACATACGAGGAATAGGTTTCTTGGACTCTCTGTATCTTCTCTGATTATATGTTTAAAACCCGGCTCATCTATGTACGCCTCACCTTTTACCCTATCCATGTTTTCTGTCTCTCCATCGATTTGAAGCCGGACTTCTGACAGTTTCTTAGCATCTTCTTCTCTTGCTGACCTTATGATATAAGGTAGATTACGAATATGAAATTCTATTGTATTAATGACCATTCGTATCTCTCTCCCAACTTCGATGATAAACCTATATCCATTATCCAATAATTTCTAATTCACAACAACACTATTAATCTGTTTGAGAAAAAGTTTGGAATTCAAATTTCCGACAAACAGCTCATTAATAGTGAATGTTGTTTAGACTGAGATCCAAAAAAAATAAAATTCGAAAGCTGAGGTCTAGTCCCCCAAAAAACTCCTGAGGATCTGGCCCCAACTAATCTTAACTGATTTAACCTGATTTACTTTTTTGATACATGTCCTACTTCTGAACGAACAAACCTATTAAAGATTCTTTAAAATATTTCAGAAACAACTCTTGAATAAATAAAAACAATCCCCATCCGAATATTCCGATCCCAATTGATAAAAATAGATTAATCGAATGCTGAATCGCTACATATACGAGTACCAGAAGGAAAGCAGTCGCCGGGAATCCCCAAAGGACCCCTAATGCAAATTTGCTTATTTCAGTGGATTGTTCGCCTTGAACGTACAGCCAGATAATACTCAGTAAACTTACTAAAGGCAGTGCTGCGATTTTGCCTCCGTATGAAGGAAATCTTCTTGAAATTTCAGTCACCACACCTATAACGACTGCCGATACAATAATTTTCGCCATCACGTACATTCTTTTGCCCTCTTACTTAGTATTTTGAGGGCTTGTTCAACCAGTTCTTCTTCATCGTCGTTCAGTTGCTCCAGAACCTTCCCTAGCTTTTCTTCATCCAGGCTTGTATTCCTATACAAAACCTCTTCCCCTGATTCTGTTAAACTCAGGATTACTTTTCGTTCATCAAGGGGATCTCTCACCTTCACTAAATACCCTTTTTCAAACGTTCTCTTTACATGCTCTGATGCTGTATTATGAGAAACTTGTAAGTATGAAGCAATTTCATTTACCCCAACTCCTGACTTCTTGTCTACAAGTTGAAGAATACGAACCACCTGATGAGAAATTTTTTCTCTATGGAGATAATGCAAATGAAAATAAATATCCGTCCAATACTGGTTTAACAACATAACTTTATCTTTCAATAAGAACACCCCTTTGTATCGTTAGTAAAAATTATATCGTAATATACGATATAAAAGAAAGGGTTTTATTTTTTATATAGAAAAAAGCTGAAGACCCTTTTTGATCCCAGCTTTTCACGCCTCACTATTCACCTCTGCGACGGCCACGCCCCCTGCATCTTCCTCAATTGCATGATCTGACCCGTATGGTAAGCATCATGCATCATGATGTCCAACAATTTCTCTTCAAGAGAATTTTCTTCAAGCATTTCATCCGTTGTTTTACTAAGCGCTTCCCTTAAGCGACCATGGGCCGATTCAACACGCTCAACGACTGCTCCCCATTCCTTGTCATCATTTATTTGTTCCGTTAGATAGAAAGTATCATTGCCATCGAGAGCTTGAGTCCATTCACGGCCTTCCAATTGTGCCGTCAGTCTTTCTTTGTAATAAGTAAGGTGATTTACATTCTCCCATATGGTTTTCGCTGCTTCTCCATCCGGTCTCCAACAAGCCTGTTTTGCCGTGAGCCCTTCAATTGCTGGTTTTAACGGTGCATACCAGCTTTCCTGGTCGTATGTTGTGTCGAGCATTCTTAAGAGTAGGTCTGTTCGATTCATTTTCGTCTGCCTCCTTTATAATGTCGTGCCATTGATAGTATTTCATCATAAAAGGATGAACTCCTTCTTTTAAAATACCTTCTTTATCACATAAAGTTTTCCCTCAAGGAAAATAGTAAGACCATCTACAAAAAAGGAGACCCACCAAATGAAAAAAGCATTCATCCTGACCATCGTCCTCTTTCTACTTTTTCCATTAGCCACATCTGCAGCTCCATTCGCTCAAGTGAAAGCTGCTTTTATCAGGGAGGGGAATGTGTGGACCTTGGTAGATGAAAAGGAAAAACAGCTAACCAATACCGGTAATGTTCACTCTAAGCCCAAATGGTCGACCGACGGCACCCTTATCGCCTATCAAGTAGAGACATTAAATGAAGGACAGTCAGAACTATGGACCTACAACCTCCACACCGGACAAAAGAAGCGAATTTCATATAATGGCACCTCACCAGGGTGGGCTCCCCATAAAAACCATCTAGCTTATATAAATAATGGAATCTTAGATATCTCTGACCTCAACCGTTTCTACAACATCGCAACCGGGGTCAGTGATTACACTTGGATTCCGGACGGAAGTGGATTCCTTCTTTCTTCATCGGGAACCCTCAACCCCGATGGATGGTCAAGTGCCTCTTTGTTTACTAAAAAAGCCGGCGATAATTTTAAGGATATTGTTTTGTTCGGAGGCGTGGAGCCGTTTTTCACACTACCTAAAGAAATCGGGACAAATGAACAAAACAAACTGATTGCCGTCAATGCAGAGGAGCTGACCTATTCCCCGAGCGGCAAGTGGATTTCGTTTGTCGTATCTCCTACCGCTTCCTGGTCCATGGACAGCGATATGGTCTGTGTCATTGATAGTCTAGGGAAGAATTTCGAGGTGTTGGACGAAATGATTTTACAGGTAGGACAGCCCAAATGGTCATCTTCAACCGATACACTAGCCTATATCGCAGGCGGCGGAAGAATCGTGTTCGGCTTCAAAAATAAGGACTTAAAGCTAAAAGAAATGCCTGCGTCAGGGACATACACACCTGCCGATTACGCTGACCTTGATTTTGATTGGATGACTGACAACTCACTGGTCGTGTCGAGGATCAAGGAACAAGAGTGGACGAACGACTTTAGCAAGCATCCGCTGCCCGTCCTTTACACCTTGAATATCGATTCGAAGAAACAAACGAAGATAACGAGTCCTCCAAAAGGGTATGGTGATTATGCTCCACAGTATATCCCATCCATTGAAAAACTCGCTTGGTTAAGGGGAAAATCCCTCACTGATACAAAAAGGGATCTGTGGATTGGAAATGCGGATGGGACTGATGCTATGGAGTGGGTTAGGGATATAGAGGAGATTGTATTTTACCCTGGTTGATTCATCAACGGTTAGTGATATTACGGCCGGGATGTCGTTGCATTTCTTCCTGAAACTTCTTATAAAGGAAATTCGACATCCTGGCACGATTATGCGTATTCTCGCATGATAAATCCTAAACCCGCATGAAAAAGACAGATCCCGCTTGATTCATCCCAAATCCCGCATGAACTTCCAGCGAAGGAGGTTCCTAACAGAGAAATCATCACAGCAAACGGTCTAGATGCGGGTCCTGGCCCCCATTCCCAGCTAAAAATAGCCATCTTACGGTCTTAAATGGGAGTTTGGCATCCAAACCATACCTAAAAGTAGGTATATATCTTCCATCACATTCAATTAGCAATCTCCATCACCACCACATCAAACAACTCCCCATCCGCATAAAGCACAAACGCCCATTCCCCACGTTCCGGAATGGTAACAGACGATGGTGCATGAACATCCGCACCATTGTTCTCCCCGCCAAGAGGGATCGTCCAGCTTTCACCGTTATCCAATATAGGCTGCACGGTTCCTGAATCTCTTTGATAAGCAACCACCGTTAAATCAGAGGCGTCCGTATCCCATAGATGCCACATCCACTTTTGCCCGTTCAAACTTGGCATGTCAGCGCCGATGATACCCGACTTACCTCCATTCCCGGTCATATTCGTTCCAAAGGTCGTCGCCTTTCGATCCCAGTCGATATGATGAATATCACTTTCTTGTACGTATTCAGGTATATCTTCTGGCAACGTGACAGGACTCTCTTCCTCCACATTAACGACGACATTACCGTAAACCTTGCCATCAAGATAGACTTCATACCTCCACAATCCCCCGTATGGAACCTGAAAACTGGCCGTGAAGCGCTGCATGCTTGAGTACCCTTTTGAAGGTTCCGTTATGTTTTGCGGCTCCATCACTTCTATTCGTTCCCCTGTTTTTTTATGAGTTGCCGATATAGATAGTTCTTTCCCTTTGAATGTGTCAAAAGGTTCTTTGAAACTGAAAATATATCCATATGCCTTACCCGCATGCAGATCGGGATCAGGTAAGATGCTAAATAGAACGTTATGATTCTCCTTGTAATCGTGATGAACTTCCCATGTGTTGGGACTGCCGTTAATCGAGCCGTTCTTATTAACCATCAACTCTGTTGAAACAAAGAAGCCTATTAAACAAAGGGCTACAGTCGTCATGATGAAAATCATGAATGGATTAGGGCTTTTTGTTTCCACTGGATGATGAACGGCACGCCGAATCTTGCTTTCTTGAATTTCCGTGAAGTGCCTGCCTTTGAGAGTCGTAGAATCCATCGCTTTCTTCAACTCTTTAAGCTTATCTTCCATCATGCTCCCACCTTTCCAAGCTACTTTTCAGCTTCATCCTGCCTCTGTTCAACCTGGTTTTGATCGTGTTGCCGTTCAGACCTAACAATCCTTTGATGTCCTCAATGGAACATTCTTCATAATAATAAAGAATGATGACTTCCCGATATTTTAGGGGCAAATCGAGAACGCTCTTTGAAAGAATCTCTTCCTCGCTTCGCTTCACCAAGCTCATGTCAGGCAACGGTTCCTTTGATGTGAAAATGGAGTAAAGGCTTGAATTCATCACAACTCTCTTAAACGCAGAACTCTTCAAAACATCCTTTGATCGATTGATCACCAGTCGATAGATCCAAGCTTTGAATGAAATAATCTCATCTATTTTTTCATAATGCCTGAAACATGTGATGAAGACATCCTGAACGATATCTTCAGCCACCCCCCAGTCCTTCACATAGTTATAAGCCAATTTCGTCAGCCGTTCGCCGTACTCATCCATGATTCTTTCCAGCCAGGCATCTCGGCTGTCTGAATGATCGTCGTTCTTCACCTTTCTCACACGTTCGTCACCTCATTCCCTTATATTGCTAAGACGAATTACTCTTTGTTTGGTTTCATTTTTTAAATAAACTTCCTTTAACTGCATTCAACACACATGGAGAAGTATCCTTTGATTAATCCAGAAAATAACATATACTTTTAATAGATTAAAAGGAGGGGAATATACGTGGCTATTTACCATAAAATCATCGGAGAAGGATTTCCCATTGTAATGGTGCATGGGTGGACGCTGGATCATCAGGCCATGATGCATGCAATGGAACCGAACTTCGAGAACCGCACCGGATGGAAACGGATTTACATAGATCTGCCTGGAATGGGGAAATCGGAAGCAAAACCTTCCATCAAGAACTCCGACGATATGTTGGGAGCTGTGCTGGCACTACTGGATGAGTTGATTCCCGATCAACCCTTCATCGTGTGCGGATATTCGTATGGGGGCTATATGGCGAGGGGAATAGTAGAGGCTCGACAAGATAGAGTTCGAGGCTTAATGCTTCTGGCACCCATGGTAATACCCGATACGGATAAAAGAGAACTGCCGCAGCAAATCGTATTGAAAAAGGACCCTGACTTACTATCGAATCTTTCCTCACTGGAAGCAGAGGCTTTTTCAGCGATGGGAGTCGTGCAGGGTCAGAGGGAATGGGAAAGGTTCCGTGATGACATCCTGCTTCCTTCCACTCATACGAATGAGGAATTCGTAAATAGGATCCGGGAAAATGGCTATGGCTTCACCTTCGAGCTTTCACATACACTTGACTGTCCAACGCTGATCCTCACCGGACGGCAAGATCATGTAGTCGGATATCAGGATGCGTGGCGATTAATCGAGAATTATCCAAGGGCAACCTTCGCCGTGCTTGATATGGGTGGTCATAATGTGCAGATTGAGCAGGAGGATCTATTCGATTCTCTGGTACAGAACTGGCTGGACAGGTTGGAAAAGGATAGGTAACAGCAAAAAAGGACCATGCAACGTGGTCCTTTTCCTTTTTCCTCACCCCATCCAATCCCAATTCTCCCTATCCTCCATATCCATATGCCGTGGAATTCGATCATGCGGCACCTCTCCCTCATCGTCCAAATAATAATGCCTGATGGGATTCAAGTCATCATCCAATTCATACACGAGGGGGATGCCATTAGGTATATTGAGACTGACAACCCCGTCATCAGGGATATGATCAAGGAATTTCACTAATGCCCTGAGCGTGTTTCCGTGAGCGGATATGATGACACGTTTATTGTCCCGGATGCTCGGGACAATCACCTCATGCCAATAGACGAGTGCCCTCTTTTCCGTATCAAGGAGACTTTCCGATAATGGCATATTCTCCTTGCCAACCGTGGCGTATTTCGGATCGGAGAGGTTGCCACGATGCCCCTCTTCTGAAATCGCTGGTGGCCGGACATCGGCAGACCGCCTCCATTCATGAACCTGCTCTTCGCCGAATTGTTCCGTCACTTCATCTTTATCCAGTCCCTGCAGACCCCCATAATGCCGCTCGTTTAATCTCCATGATTTATATACTGGAATCCAGACCAGGTCCATTTCGTGCAGAGCGATCCATAAGGTCCGGATCGCCCTTTTCAAGACCGAAGTATGGGCAACATCGAAAATGAACCCGTGTTTCTTCAGGACCGCCCCTGCTTTTCTTGCTTCTGTATAGCCGTCATCGGTCAAATCCACATCCGTCCAACCGGTAAACCTGTTTTCAAGATTATAAAGGCTCTCGCCGTGTCGAAGGAACACAAGCTTCTTCATGTTCATCACTCCAGATCTTTTTTTAAAGTATGTGCATCCCGGAATAGAAATATTGAGTAATTTAGGAAGTATTGTACCAAAATAGGAATAACCAATTTCGGGAGGAGACGATGTAATGTTCAAACAAAACGCTGGTGAAAAGTTGATTGATCTTTTGATTGAATGGGGAGTCGACCATATTTACGGGATGCCCGGGGACTCCATCAATTCCATTATAGAACCACTTCGAAAAAAACAGGACAAAATCAAATTCATTCAAGTTAGGCATGAGGAAGCAGGGGCACTGGCCGCTGCCGCATATGCGAAATTAACGGGAAAACTTGGTGTGTGCACAGCGATTGCAGGTCCGGGAGCTATCCACCTCCTCAATGGATTGTATGATGCCAAGCTCGATAAAGCTCCGGTGTTGGCCATCACAGGTCAAGTAGAAACTGACCTTTTAGGGACGGACTCTTTTCAAGAAGTGAATCTTGAGCGGATGTTCGACGATGTGGCCGTGTATAATCAGCGCATCATGTCCGCAGATCAGCTTCCCGCCGTCGTCAATCAGGCGATCCGGACGGCCTATGCGAAAAAAGGGGTATCCGTCCTAACCATCCCGGATGACATCCCCCGTTTTGAAGTGGGTAAAGAAGCACGTGTGACGTCTCATTTTTCAGTAAAGCAGAACATTGCGCCTCTTCCTGAGGATTTGCAAAGAGCCAAAGAACTAATCGAGGGTGCCGAACGACCGATCATCCTTGCGGGAAAAGGCGTCCACGGGCACCGGGAAACACTACTATCTTTTGCTGAAAAAGTCGGGGCCCCTATCGTGTTGACCCTGCCCGGCAAAGGGGTTGTCCCTGATAAGCATCCATATTGCTTGGGAGGTCTCGGCCTGATCGGGACAAAGCCTTCGTATGAAGCGATGCAGGAAGCCGATATGCTCATGATGATCGGGACCTCATTCCCATTCACCGGATTCCTGCCTGACAGTGCCAAAACGATTCATATTGACATTGACCCGTCCCAAATCGGAAAGCGCTACCCGGTTGATGTCGGTCTCGCCGGGGATGCCGGTACTTCCCTAAAGTGGCTGACCGAACATATCGCAAGGAAAGAAAATCGAACATTCCTGGAGAAAAATCAGGAACGCACGAGCAAATGGTGGGATAACTTAGAATCACAAGAGGAGGATGGATCGGTCCCGCTCAAACCGCAGCGACTGATTCATGCCCTTAAGGAAGTTGCATCAGACGACGCCATCCTGTCCGTTGATGTCGGAAACGTAACGGTGTGGATGGCCCGGCACTTCCCGATCACTAATCAGTCCTTCATCATTTCGAGCTGGCTCGCGACCCTCGGCTGTGGTCTTCCGGGTGCCATTGCCAGTCAAATCGCCTATCCGGATCGACAGGTGTTCGCGATATGCGGCGACGGCGGTTTCGCCATGACGATGGCGGACTTCGTCACAGCAGTCAAGTATGACTTACCCATCATCGTAGTCATACTAAACAATCATAAAATCGCCATGATCAAGTTCGAGCAGGAAGTAATGGGGAATATCGAATTCGGCACCAACCTCCAGAACCCTGACTTCGCTAAATACGCTGAAGCCTGCGGTGGAGTCGGATACCGCGTCGAACGCCCGGAGGACATCCTTCCTTCACTCCAAAAGGCGATCCAACAAAAGAAACCATGTATCATCGACGTCGTCGTAGATGCCGACGAAGCACCAATGCCGGCGAAAATCCAGTTCTCCCAAGCTGCCGGCTACACCAAACACATGCTCAAACAACTGTTTGAAGAAGGGAAATTTGACCTTCCACCACTATAAGAGGGACGGACCTTGGTCCGTCCCTCTTATTATTCGTCCAAGGCGACGAGGTTGATTTTTGCCATGAAGCCATCGGGTTCTTCTCTTTTCATGATGTTGGCGTATTTTTTCAGGAAGGTGATGTCTTGTGATTTTTCTGTTATGGAAACATTCCCGTCACTGTTGGAGAGGTTTTTACCAAGGGGACCAAGGTCCTCTTGTACATCTTCATTTTGCTTTCTCGGATCGAGAACGATTTCCAGTCTATAACGTTTGTTTTCATCCGGCCTTGGAATTGTGATCGATTCAATTGTCCCATCCTTCTTCACTTTGACAATGCCAGAAGAGGCGACAGTGTCCAGTGGTTCGATAGCGTTTCGGATGATTTGAAGGGACGTCGCGTCATTGGGATAGGGTTTTAATTGAACATCCATGACTGCTCCTTTCGGTAAAGTGGTCTCACCGCGTATAAGGAGGGATTTCTTGAATAGCTGCACCTTTGCATCCAACTTCAATGCTTCACTTGGCCTTTGTACGACCTGTTCCACTTCACTCTTCTCTTTGCTTTCATCCACCAAAATCACCCGACACCCAGCTATCATTGGAAGGACACATAGCATAACCAACACCCACTTCCTACGCCAACCCTGCATATCTAATTCACCCTCTAACTTAACCAGTTTAGTTAACTCCCATTATACCTCTTTCACTTCCAATAAAAGTAAATAAATCAAAAAAATCATCCAGATCGATAACCGACCTGGATGATTTTCTCTGCCTAAAGTGAGACGATGATTCTCTTATAGTAGTTCAACATACCCTTCTGTCCCATGCACCCTGATCGTCTGTCCATCTTGTATCCGCTCGGTCGCACGTTCAATGCCGACGACAGCCGGCAGTCCATATTCCCGTGCAATCACCGCTCCATGGGTCATCAGTCCGCCAACTTCAGTGACTAACCCTTTGATGGAGACAAATAACGGTGTCCAGCTCGGATCGGTATAAGGGGTAACCAGGATATCTCCCTCTTCCAAATCCGCGTTTTCCATATTGACAATCACACGTGCCCGTCCCTCTATCACTCCTGATGAAACAGCCAGACCGGCTATGGCACCTGCGGGAAGATCTTCCCGTTTGTATTCACCGGTGATGATTTCACCGTCCGACGTAATCACGCGTGGCGGCGTTAGTTTTTCATTGTAGTCGTACTCTTCTTTTCGCTTACGAATGAGATTATCCTTCGACTTATTGGTTTTCACCAAGTCCTGTAATTCTTCAAACGTAAGATAGAAAATGTCCTCTTTTTCTTTAAGAATATTCATTTCTGCAAGCCGTTCCGCTTCTTTTAATAATGCCTGCTTATAAACGAAATAGCGGTGAATCATTCCGTATTTCGGATATTCCCGGTAACCGGTGAAATGCCGGATGATGTCGATCCTTCTTTTCGTCTCTTTTACCTTTTGTTCACCATCTGGTAATGAGCTTAACCGCTCCAGTAATTCTCGTTCTTTTTCTAACGCTTCCAGCCGCCCTTGCTCAAATTTACGTTTGCTCTCCTTCGGTTCAAACTGATGGATGTTCCTGAGGATCATTGGGACAATGATTGTTGGCTTTTCACTCCAGCGCATTCTCGAAATATCGATTTCTCCGCTGCATCTCATCCCATATTTGGAGAGAAAGTCTTCGATGGCTTCCCGGGCTTCTTCCCCACCCTCGACTTTCATCAATTCATCCAGGAAATGGTCCTCTTTTACCTGGTGCAAATAATCGATGACTGCCTGACGCGGCCGTATCACATCGGCTACGTCCATCAATGCCAAGCCCATTTCAGACGTGATATTATTCGGGACCGATTGAGACAGTATATCAGCCACATTTTTTTCTCCCAACCACTCGTACATATGATCATTGATCCAGAATAAAGCATCCATCGCGACCATAATGACCCGGGAACTCTCGGGATCAAATAGAATCCTTTTTAATTCCTTCATATCTTCTAAGATGAAATCGATTAACTCCGATCCCTTTTTCGAATGGATGGTTTGTTTCAACTGTTCGATTGAGTCTTCACTTTTCTTTATAAGTTCCGTAACGATGGCAGGTTCGGGGTCGATTGGATCGACTCCACCTTTCCTTGGAGCAGTCATAACATCATCCTCTACCGTTTTGATGAAATTTTCCCTCTCTACAATCGTTATGAGAGCATCTTTTATTAGTGGTTCAGATTTGCCCATTAATTCAATGAACGATTGTCTGCTTGCAGGTGATGCTAACCGAGGTGTGCAATCCACAAACAATCTACCACCGGCAATTTTCATCGGTGCAGGGGTCGTTAACAGGAAAAAGGACAACCCGAGGGGCTTCATCGCATCAGTCATCATTTGCTGATGGCCGACGGATAAATACACTCGATTCTCCCCATCAACCGCTTCCGGAATCGGATATAAGGTGGTGATCGGCCTACTTTGCACAATGTAAAAGGTGCCATCTTCCAAACACCATTCAATATCTTGTGAACAGTCAAAATGCGCTTCAATCTTCCTGCCGATTCGGGAAAGCTCTACAACCTGTTCATCCGTAAGGGCCGCTGCCTTTTGCTGATCAGGAGGTATAGGCTTCGTCTCCGTCCCTCCACCGTTCACCCCATAGATAGCCAGTTTCTTCGTTGCAATCTTCTTATCTATGATGATTCCATCCTGTACTTTATAGGAATCCGGTGTAACCAAGCCGGACACGAAGGCTTCTCCAAGGCCATAGCCTGCTTCGATCGATACCACTTTCCGATTGGAACTCACGGGGTCAGCCGTAAAAAGAATACCTGAAACCTGCGGGGATACCATCTTCTGAACGATAACGGAAATGTGAACCTCGCTGTGATCAAACCCATTTTGCATACGGTAAATGATGGCCCGATCCGTGAAAAGGGATGCCCAACACTTGCGGATATGCTCCAGGATGGAATCCTTGCCGATCACATGAAGGTATGAATCCTGTTGCCCGGCAAAGGAGGCATGAGGCAAATCTTCCGCCGTGGCACTTGAACGGACAGCATAGGCATGTTCCTCTCCAAACCGGGAGTGATAGTGCGTAACGGTTTCCACTACATCTGAAGGAATCGTTATATTCAGGAGGAATTTCCGAATCTCCTTGCTGACTTCCCCTATTTGATTCCGATCTTCCGGTTTGAGCTTGGATAACCTCGCCAGCAATGTGTGATACGTCTCGTTCTGTTCTACCGCTCTCCGAAATCCAACCGTCGTCACACTGAAACCGTCCGGCACCTGTATCCCTTGAATCTTTGATAACAATCCTAGATTCAATCCTTTTCCACCTACAAGTGAAAGCTCCGATTGTTTCATTTCCTGAAAGCTGAGAACCAATGAATTCATCCTGCCACTCCCCTTATCCATCAATGTTCTTTGATTTTAGCAGTACTGCAGTGGAAGAAACAGTCTATAATGAATTTTTTTAGCGTGGTATAATAGAAGTAGGAAGAGACGTTTGGGTTGTAGAAAACCTACGAATAAAGATGATAAAAGCTCAGAGATCATAGCTCTGAGCTTCTTTAAATACAACTTCATATTGGTCATTCAGCTAAACGTGTTATGCTTCTTTAACTCTCGTTTTAAGCTTCTTTCTCCCCACCACGTAATAAACCAAATACCCCAAGATATTAAACAAAGCAAACACCACTATCCACCCAATATTTAATCGTCTTTGATGATACGCGTTAATCGTTGCCCAAATCGTAAACAATGTGATATAAATCGCCATTCCCGAGAACAAAATGATCGACATCAAATCGCTCATATGTCTTGTTTCCATTTCCACATACCACTGTTTTCCATCCCCGTTTCCATATGGGAAGAAATCAGCCTGTAGCCATTTTGGACTCCACACTTTTTGTTCGTAACGGTATTCCGGCTTCGCATCCCTGACATAATCAAATACCATATTAGTATTCTTAACACTGCTTACATCGTAAATTTCAACATTTGCGATTTGATCTGTCCCGTCTATTAAGCTATTTATTTTATTTTTCATGTCATCAGAAACGCTGGTTTTATCCTTTAGGATAGTTGAAACTTGTGTAGCTACTTCAGAATTTTCATTTGCATTTTCTTCTTCAAGTGACCATAAATATCCGAATGCAGAAACGGTAAAAAGAAGGACAGCCAGTGCAAGGTAAAGGACCCATTTAGCGAACGATTTTTGAGCCTTGAAGAGCTGTCCTACAATCGAACGCATTTCCTGTTCTCCCCCAAAACGTTCAATGGCCACATCAACGGCTTCTTGCTCGCCCATCCCTTCTGCTCTTAGTTCATGAACAGCCTCCAGTAAGTGACTTTTCATCTCAGCCTTCAATTCCTGAATTTCTTTTCGATTACCCCCGATATGTTGATAAACAGAATCTACATATGCATCAATCTGTCTCAAGGTTCTCTCCCCCTTCGATAAAGGTATCAATGATTTTCTTTACGAATTGCCACTCTTTGCGCTTTTCCTCAAACCCCTCTTGGCCTATGGGGGTAAGCGTATAATACTTCCTTCTTCCGCCCGGCCCCTGCTCATCACCCCAATAAGAAGAGATCCATTGGTTTTTTTCTAACCTTTTCAATGATAAATAAAGCGTACCTTCTTTTAATTCGAATTGGTCTCCACTTTTTTCACGGACCGTTTTTGCCAGCTCATAGCCATACATATCCCGGCTATTCAGAAGCGAGAGAATCAATGTATCGATATGACCTTTTAAGACCTCTTTATTAATTTCCAAATTTTACACCCCCTTACATATTTATATAATATATTACCTAATAATGCAAGGTATTCATTTATATAAAAATCATCCTTCAGTGACAGGATGATTTTTGTTAAATGGACTATCATTCAGATTTATTTAACAAGTGATGCTCTAAGGTTCACACCATACTCCATGTATCCCTTCAAGCATGTTAGCATATACACCCAGCCTTCTTTATTATCTACTAATTCGTTGATAATATTTTCACTTTCCTCATCGAACCCTTCTTCTTTAACCCCTACGATAGTGCTGCCTGTTTCTTCAGTAAAAGATATGGTTACTTTGTGGTTTCCTGCCCACTCGAAAACAATCTTCTTTTCTTCTTGGATTTCGAGTATATGTATATCTCCTTGGGCGTCATACTCTTCATATCTCAACGTAACCGTCTTTCCTTCCTTCCACCTTTCAGAGCTTGAAGAGAACCAAAAGTTCCCTATCATTTCGGGATCAACAAACGCCTCGAAGATATCATGTGCCGGCTTTTGAATTTTCATTTGAGTGATATTATTCATGAACCATCCACTCGCTTTCATTTTATTTACCACTCATTATACCTCATACTCGCCCATTCGAAATCCCTTGATTTGCCAATCTCGAAAATGGTATAATTTTCTTATCAATAACGAAGGGAGTGAGATGACGCAATGACTAATTTCATGAAGATAACCTTGGAGAATGATACGGATTGCCCTCTCACTCATACGGATACAATGTGAAAATAGAATGAGTATGGCAACATCTGCTTATGATGAAGAACGAAATCTTTAGCCACAGGGTTAATTTATATACCCTGTGGCTTTTTATATTTCGCTTTTTACAGCAATATCTTCTCCAGTTTTTCTTCTCAAATGAGTGACCAAACAAAATGAGGAGTTGACTGATTATGTTGAAGCTGAAATACCTTTTTAACAACGAAGACCTGGCAGAAATGCTGGTAAGGAATTGGGAATGTGATGGACCATCACCTGACATGTTCACAACCTACAGGATCTCATCGAGTGCTACTTATTCTTTTCAATTGAATGGCAAGACGCAGTTTCTCAGATTTGCCCCAACATCAGAGAAGTACTTGGAAAACCTTCTCGCGGAACTTGATTTTATTTCTTATCTTCGTTCAAAGGAGTATGGCGCACTAGAAGCTGTGGGTTCTAAAGACAGGAAAGAGCTTATGGAAGTTCAAACACCATGGGGGGACTATTATGCTTCCGTGTTCAACCAGGTACCAGGTATCCCGATTAGCGAGACCGATTTAAATAATCATATTATCTTCACTTATGGAAAATCATTAGGGAAACTTCATCGATTGTCCAGTGAGTATCATCCTCTTCAATCCGAGAGGTGGCCCTATTGCGATGTCCTCACTTCCATTGAGTCGATTCTGATGGATCTTCCTCATGAAACATTAGCGTTAAAAGAGACAAAGTTATTACAAGAGTATTTTAAGTCCATTCCTAGATCAAAGAGCAATTTTGGATTGATTCATTATGACTTTGAATACGACAATGTGTTTTATGATGCACAATCTCAATCTTGTTATGTCATAGATTTTGACGATGCGATGTATCATTGGTATGTGATGGACATTGAGCGGACACTTGATAGTTTGCAAGACTGCATTCTGCCTGAATTGTTCCAGGAGAAAAAAGAATGCTTCCTGGATGGGTATCGAACCGAATTTGAAATCCAGGATGATATGATGGCATTACTTCCGGCTTTCAAGAGGTTTGCCGATTTATACGGGTATGTACGTATTTTGAAATCAACAGAAGATCAGTGGAACCATGAACCGGAATGGTTAGTAGGCTTGAGAGGACGTTTAATGGAGGCATTGAAGAATAAATCAAGGTATTTCGGAATGGATTTATAACATAAAAAGGGTGTCTGGCTCGATGTGTTGAGGGTCAGACACCTTTACTCTGTTTATTTAAGTTTGTTCTCCAACATTCTTTTATGTTCTTGAGCCAGTGTCATTAATCTAAACTCATCATTATCTATCTGACTCATAATTTCTTTCACTTCATTGTGTGCTATATCATATTTCTCCTTAGAGATCGTTCCACTTTTATACGCCTGCTCCAGCTCATCCTCATCCAATAAATTGACCTCACCTGATGGCAGAACCACAATATCCAAGTAGAGATCATCCATCCACGGAACACCGTCCTCGACTCCATTTTCCAGGCATATATCTATGTACCACTGAACGATTTCCCCATTTGCATCAAACATGGTAGTGACGGAATGATGTTTCCCAAAAGGAAACTGTTGGAGCCACATATAACCGTTATCAACAAAGCATATTTCTTTCTCTCCATATCGGGTGATTAAGGGCTCCTTCACTTCCACTGTATTCAACAGAGTGATATATCCTTGGAACTCCTTCGTGTGGAGATGGACTTGAGCGTATTTCCTTTGTTCTATTCTCTTCCAATCAGCACGGTTTCCGTATTTTCTTTTGAGCATAAGATCAATTAGGCAAATTCAGCTGCCACGATACCCCGAAACGGTCATTCAGCCAGCCAAATTTCTTACTGAATCCATAATCTCCCAGTGGCATGAGTGCTTGACCGCCTTCACTCAGCTTACCATAGATAAGATCAAGCTCTTCTTCCGTATCGCATGTAAGGAAGATGGAGAAAGAAGGCGTGAAGTCAAACTGATGCTTCACATTGCTGTCAATGCACATAAACTCCTGCCCCTTCAACATGAACGTCGCCTGCATGACCGTCCCTTCATCTCCACTTTCATTTGCGCCATAGCGAGCTATATTGGTAATGGATGAATCCTCAATCAGAGAGGTGTAAAAGTTCATTGCTTCCTCGGCATCCCGGTTTTGAAACATTAAGAATGGTGTAACCTTGTTCATGGTTAATCTACTCCTTTTTATGTATTTCCTAAAGTATCATTCAACATTTATAATTATATCCAATCGCTCTTTTAATTTTCCACAACAATTACTTCGCTAGTTAGTCATCCCTAATAGGTCAGCCACAATATCAGCGCTCCCCGGAGTAAACATAAAAATGGATAATCCAATCAACACAGCACCTATCACACCATAGACAAACACTCTTGGCTTTAGGAATGAACCCTGCTTAGACACCTGCAAACCAGCACGGAAAATGAGAAAAACCCCTATAAATAGAATAGCAAAATAATAAACTCCCATTAAACCACCTCGTTAAAGTTTTAAACGACTAAAAAGAAATGCCCACACTCATACTCATTCAAATGGATGACCTGTTGATACTTTTCATGCCAATATCCATTCTCCAGATCCCTCTGCAAATGTTCAAGGCACTGGTTCACTTCCTCCCCCTTGGCAAGCGGAGAAGTCCCCCTTTGAAAATCCCTGTCTAAATAAAGCTCCGGTGTCCTCCATCCCGTAAAGAAAAATTGATCCGCCAAATCATAAGGTAATGGAAAAGGAACCATGGTAACCGGACGCTCGATCTGTTTCTCAAGTAATTGGGACAGCTCCTTCACTGGAGGATGAATCCTATAAGCACCATCTAAGACTGGTCCGAAATAGTCAAACAGCCAGCACTCCTCTTCGCATAATCTTGGATCCAAAGTAAAAATGACAATTTTGCCATTTTCCTTTAACACTCTTCTCATTTCCTGAAAACTAAGGGATAAATCATGAAAATGATGAGAGGCGAGTGTGCAAATGATTCCGTCAACAGAATGATCCCTTAATGGAATCTGTTCTGCCGCTCCCTCTTTCCAAGTCAAATTCTCATACTGTTTGCCTTGGGTTCTCATGATTTCTGATGGCTCAAGAGCAATGACATGGAATCCCTTATCAGCTAGTTCATAACTGTAATTACCAGTTCCTGCACCAATGTCTAATATGGCGGCGGAGGGTTTCAGTTTGAGTTGCTGCAGGATCATGTGTGTGATGCGAGGATCCGCTTTTCTGGTCGTGTTATAGGTTTTTCCTATTTGATTATAAATGGGCATGCATTATCCCCTCCCCTTTACTTTTCGTCTCCATAAAATAAATTTTTCTGCCTACTATCCTCAATCATCTCCAAATACTGCGTATCCCCCAACCCATACTCTCTAAAATTCTCAATCAACAGCAATACCAGCTTCTCTGCCGAAACGTCCCGATGCTTTTGAATATACAACATAAGCTCACTATCTTTCTTAAGGTAATTCAAATATAGCTCAATACCTTTATATAAAGGTTTTAGCTCAACAGTCTCAGGCATTTTATGGTGGATCATCACTTGATCGTAAAGAGCGGCATACCCTTTCGCCTCTAAGCTATACTCATCCGCGGGCTTATACTGATGATCCACAAGATGAAGGTCAATCGCCCCTTTATACTCCCTCTGATCCAGCCATGCGAGTATCGTCAGCATATTCATTTGACAGAACATATCTTCATCAAACCACAAGGCAATAGTGTCCACATTTTCATAAAAAAGTGGCTGCAACGGCTTGAGCGTTATGTCAGCATATTGATCCCGTGTTACATGATGAACCTTCGAACGCATCTCATTGAACTCATCTGAAAATATAGCTGTGCATGTCTCTCCATAACACATAGCTTCGTTGAAAGGAATCATGCTTTCTGTTTCAAGAAATTTTGTCGTATTGAAGTGTTTGTATATCTCTGTTCCATTCAGGATGTGGACCGAATTATTTTTGGTCACTTGAATACCCCTCCTTCAAAAGAACGATTTCATTTAATGCCTTGCTTTTTTGCAGGAAACAGCGCTTTTAATTCCAGTAAATCCTCAATGATCACATCAGCCTGAGCAAGCTCCTCTTCCCGGGCAAAATCAAAACGACAACCAATGGAAAGTAAACCATTGTCCTTCGCCGCATGAATATCCGATAACCGGTCCCCTACCACAGCTCCACTCGTCATCTCGTGTTTATCCACAATATGCCGGACCAAATCTGATTTATTCAGAGATTCAATATGCTGAATACTGAATGTCTCCGATGCCCATTGGTCCAACCCATAATAATCGACAATAGCGTTTAAGTATTCTATTAATCCATTACTGGCTATGTATATGCTGTAATCATTATCTTTTAAATGGCTGAAAATCCCCTGAACATGAGGATAGAGAGCCCCTTTTCCAATCCTTATATTCTGAATTAATCTCTCAAGGAAAAAGGCATCCGTCTGCTCTCTTTCTTCAAGAGAATGGTCAGGCAGCAGTACCTCCCATACCTTTGGCAAAGGCACACCCATAATCTCCCGATATTTCTCAATCGGGGTTTCCGCATCCCACTTGCCCTCTGACCGTAATCGTTCAAAGGCATCATCCAGAGAGGCTTCTAGTATTTTGTCTGTTTGAAAGAGTGTTCCATCCATATCAAAAATGAGTGATTGTGTCATGATTATTGTTCCTTTCCTTCAATCCATTCAATTCCAATTATTCCAAAAACTCTCCCAATAAACAATCGATTTGTAAATCTTTTATCTATATAAGAATTCGCTATTCCCACTTCTTACCATTCATACTATAATACTATATTGTGACAGGAATATTTTTACACAGAGCAGGTCCTTACATAAAATTTTTACAAGTTTTTAAGAATAACAGGGACTGCTCTAAAGTAAAATGAATTTTGTGACAAGATGAAATCCGCCTCAAGACCTAGCCGAATATTAGCCTGGAGGTGGCTGTGATGCAGTCAGTATTACAGTATCTTTAAAAAGAAGATTAAAAAAACCAAATCAGTATTAGGGGGGAAACACATGCAAGCTTTAACCAATTGGGTATTCCGCAATAAGGCAGCCATGACACTATTTATCATCATCACATTGCTTATCGGCATCATCAGTTATTTCCGTCTGCCAATGGAATTCCTGCCTGAAGCAGATAATCCACAAGTGACAGTCGTCACCCTGGGACAGGGGTATGACGCCGGCTCCATGACAACGAACATCACAGAGCCTGTGGAACAGGCAGTGACATCCATTTCAGGTAAAACATCGATCCTGTCCACGACCGGGGAAGGATATTCCCAGGTGACCATCAACTTCGATTCAAAAAGCGACATGAAAGAAGCCAAAAACAAGGTCGAAGAGGCCATCAAAGGAATCCAACTTCCAGAAGGAGTCGGACAGCCACAAATCTCTCAGCTGAACACCTCGATGATCCCGATCAGTCAAGTGTCTGTGACATTTAATGACGGATTGACGAAGAAGAATCTTGATCTCGTCAATGATGAGTTCAAGCCACTCTTTGAAAATAAGGGCTCCCTGTCTCAGGTAAGCATTGCTGGAGAAAACAGCCCACGGGTCCAAATCAATCTTGATCATGACAAACTGGAGAAGTTACATATCCCGGTCAACGCAGTGATGGGCGTGCTACAAGGTCAGGATGTTTCCGCGTCTGCGGGAAGCACGACGATTGACGGTCAGAAGAGTACGATCAACGTCACGGACAATCTGACTTCCGTCGACGCGTTGAAGAACTTGCCGGTACCCCTGCAGGTCCCGAACGCTCCTGTCGTTCAATTGAAAGACATCGCCACCGTTGAAAAAGTGAAACCCGTAAACACCATCACCCGTGTGAATGGAAAAGAAGCCTTGGCATTCGTCCTGTTCAAAGAGAGTGATGCCAGTGCCGTTACGGCTGGAGAAGATGTAAAAGATACGGTCGATCAAATCAACAAGGACTATGACGGTGTGGAAGCAACCGCTCTGTTTACCACTGGTGATATGGTGGAGAACTCGGTCAACACCATGGTTCGTGAAGTAGCACTAGGTGCCCTTTTCGCAACACTTGTCATTCTTTTGTTCCTAAGAAAATTCAAGCCGACCCTGATTACCGTCGTTTCCATTCCATTATCACTCTGTATCACGCTATTCCTGCTCTGGTTATCCGGAGTCACACTGAACATCCTTACACTGGGAGGAGTCGCTGTGGCCGTCGGACGACTCGTCGATGACAGTATTGTCGTCGTCGAGAATATCTTCCGGCGCAGCCAGAATGAGAAGCTTTCCAAACAGAATGTCCTGCTCGCAACAAAGGAAGTTTCCCGTGCGATTACGTCGTCCACTCTCATCACAGTGGCCGTATTCCTGCCGATGGGACTCGTCAACGGATCGTTAAAAGCGTTCCTGCTTCCTTTCGGCTTGACTGTTACGTATTCATTACTGGCTTCCCTTCTTGTAGCCGTTACAGTCGTGCCGTTGTTAAGCCGAGGCATGCTGAAAAACACGACTTTGCCAAAACACAACACGCCGCACCGCTATGTGAATGTGCTGCGCTGGTCACTCAACCATAAATGGGTTCCCATCCTGTTAGCCATTCTTGTATTCGGAGGATCCATCGCTCTTTATATCACGTTACCGAAAGCAGCAACAAGTGCCAATGACGCCTCATTTGTAGCTGTCACTATGGAGTTCCCGAGTGATACTCCCGAAGACACAATCAAAGGGCGCACGACGGAATTCGAAGACAAGTTAGCAGGGTTTGAAGGTTACGATTACCTGATCACCCAGTACGGTGCAAGTGAAGAAAATGCCCAATACGGAGCCGTGAGTGATCCAGACACGGCGGTCTACACTGTTATCTTGAAAGAAGGAGCCGATGCGGAATCCTTCATCAAAAAAGTAAATGACACGAAAAAGAATGAAAAAGATGTGAAGATTACAGCCTCACCATCGTCCATTTTCGGGGGTTCATCCAACTCCAGCATCACCTATGATGTCGTCGGAAATGACACCAATGAACTTCTGACTACATCCAAAACGATCATGGATAAGATCAAAGATGTGGACGGAGTGAAAAAAGTATCAAGCAACCAGGAGAAAACGTCTCCGGTCTTCACCGTGAACGTCAACACGGAAAAAGCGAATGCCCAGCAAACGGCTATGCAAATCCGCTCTTTATTGAATCCACAGCCGATCGGGGCAATCAATCTCGATGATGTAACGACACCTGTATTTCTGGACGCAGGAGTCAATCCTGAATCAACGTCAGATTTGAAAGACTTGACGATCGCGACAAACTCAGGCATCCAGCCTCTTACAGAAGTGGCTTCCATAACGGAAGAAGAAAAGCCAAGTACCGTCCTGCATAAAGATGGTGACTTATATGTCCGAATCACGGCAGAGGTAAAACCTGAAGAGCTCTCGGTTATTTCGAAGAATATCGGTACCGAAATCAAGGATATCGACCTGCCAAAAGGCGTTTCCCTTGATACCGGCGGCGCCGCTGCCCAACAGGCCGACGACTTTAAGGACCTTGGCATGACAATGCTTGCATCCATCATGATTGTCTACCTGATCATGGTCCTGACCTTTAAGACGTTGAAAGCACCGCTGGCGATTCTCATTACGCTGCCACTTGCCTCAATCGGGGCCGTCCTCGGCCTGCTCATTGCCCGCGTCCCTGCAGACGCAACGGCGCTTATTGGAGCGTTAATGCTGATTGGAATCGTTGTGACAAACGCCATCGTCTTAATTGACCGCGTGAAGCAGAATGAGGAAACGATGATCATTCGTGACTCGATCCTGGAAGCGTGCGGCACCCGTCTCCGTCCGGTCATCATGACGGCGATTGCCACCATCTGTGCCATGCTTCCCCTTCTCTTCGGTCACACGGAAGATGGAAGTCTCGTCTCGAAATCTCTTGCCGTTGTCGTCATCGGAGGTCTTGCCGGTGCCACGGTGCTGACGCTTGTGGTCGTTCCTGTGTTTTATGAATTGCTGTATTTCAGGAAATCGAAACGCCAACGTGCTCAGCAGTTGGAGAGTGAGGAGAAAGTCGCTCAGTAATTGTATAAAGGTGCTTATCCTGTTTTGGATAAGCACCTTTTTTGTTAGGTTAAAGTAATTTCGATCTTCACCTAGAACCATGGTGCATTCAGCAGCTGAATAACCTCTGTTAATCAGCTGCTGATTCAACCCGAAAATTCACCTGCTGATTATCGCCATATATTCAGCAGCTGAACCTCCAACCTCCCCCATAAAAAAAACCACACCCATCAGATGTGGCCCACCCATCTATATCACTTTGATTCCGAAACCAAATACTTCTCCCTGAATGTCGGACTAAGTTCACTCCACACATCAAACGTATTACCATCCACATCATAAAAAACAAAATTCCTCCCAGAGTGACCCCTGTCCTCAATCTCTCCAACCCTCACCCCACGACGAATAAAATTCCCACGCACATTTTCCAGAGCCTCTAATCCATCCACTTCAAATGTTAAAGAAAAGCGTTCCTTACCATGGACATCTATAAAGTTAGCACTCTCGTTTTCTTTTGACCTAACAAGAAAAATGCTTTGGTTGGCAAGATTTAAAATAGCCTTATCTACATCCTTGTAGTTTAATTCTGCCTCCAAATTCGTTACGTACCATTCCGAAGAACGTTCCACGTCACCAACTGGAATATAAGTCGTTCCTACTCTTAATAATTTATCGTTCATCTATAACCCCTCCGTTTTATTTTTTTCGGCCGATATAAAGCAAGTGAGAAGAAATGCCAAGAATATAAGGATCCGTTGCTCTTTTGATAATCAAATCAATGATTTTCCTTACTTCCTCTTCTCCTTTTTCTCTCCAGTAATCCCAATTGCCTTGATTCAAAATAGTGCCTGCATTTGATCCGATCAGCTCGATTGTTTCAAAACCGTTCGCTTCCATAAAAGGATTAATGTCTTCTATTTCGAAATAATAGGCTCCTGTAAATCGCCCTTCATCTGCGTGATGAAAGCATCCTGATTGGGAAAATTGCAGTATATTATCCATCTCATCATGAGGCCTCCAATGGTCAGGGGATAGGAGCGATGTGAGGATGTGTCTGATCCTCGGCATAAACGCAACAAAGACCAATCCATCTTTTTTCGTCACTCGATTTAATTCTTTCACTGCTCTTATACGGTCGTTTTCTTCTTGCAGATGGTACATGGGACCAAGCATGAAGGAAGAGTCAAACTGTTCATCTTCGATCATGTGAAGGTCCCTGGCGTCTGCTGCATGAAATCCTTCAAACTGTTCTTCTAAATGAAGTTCCTTTGCCTTACCTTTCGCAACATCAACTAATCGTGGGGTCAAATCGGTCAGTGTCACCCTAAACCCAGCTTTGGCAAGTTCCATTGAATATTTCCCTGGCCCCGCTCCATTATCAAGAACAGACCCTGCACGGGGCATATATTTTCTCATGTAATGCCAATTCACCTGAAATTCGACTGGTTCACGTTCAAGCCTTCCCCATTCATCAAATTGATTGTAGTACTCAATGATCTTACTCAGCATATCCACCCACATTCCACTTTTTACCTATATATTCGTTGCAGTTTATGTCTAATCCTGCCTACTACCTACTTTTTTGTAAGCAGACTTCGATTTAGTACCTAATTCTGTAATTGATTAAAGGATATCCACACTCTTCATAGAACTATTGTATAGACGATTAAATAGAATAGGAGAAGATAAAAAGTGAGAGATCAATTAATCCCGGCCATTATTGCTTTTGTTTTAGTCGCAGCTTTATCCCCTCTGTTCATTGCACTCTTAAGAAAATTAAAGCTCCTGCAACCGATACGAAAAGAGCTTCCTTCCAATCATCAGATTAAAAAGGGTACACCGCTAATGTTTGGAATCATTCTCTTTATCGGAATTATCGTCTCCTTATTTTTTTCACCTACGCCTCTGATGTTTTTCTTGGCCATTACCTACATTTTATTCAGCTTCATCGGCTTTTTGGATGATTTTTGGAAGGCATCCCGGCAAGATCCCGGCGGTGTTTCAAGTAGAACGAAGCTTATCTTCCAATTTCTATTTACGGGTACCCTGCTTTACTACTTGATGAATGAACAAGGTATAGATACTACCATCGGCATCTATCAAGATCTCTCTATTGATCTTCCAATGGCCTTATATCTCATTGTAATCACCTTATTTGTCGTCGGTTCTGCGAATGCAATTAATTTTACAGACGGATTGGACGGTCTTTTAGGAGTGGTCGCAATCCCTACCTATTTTTTCTTTTTTATGATTTCGGACAGTAGTGAGGTTCAGCTTTTTTGTTTAGTGATGATTGGCTGTTTACTCGGGTTTCTCATTTATAATATCTTTCCTGCCAGAGCTTTTATGGGGGATACAGGGTCATTGGCGATCGGGGGCTCCCTTTCATTTCTTGCGGTTATTGAAAAAGTTGAGATTCTCATTCCCCTGCTATTCTTTATCTACTTTGCTGAACAACTTTCGGTCATTCTCCAGGTTGCTTCATTTAAATCGAGGGGTAAGCGAATCTTCAGAATGACTCCGATTCATTATCATTACGGGTTAAAATATGGATGGGGTGAAACGACCATTGTGACTGCCTTTGGATTTGTTTCGTGGATTTGCACGTTTATCTGTTTTGCTTATTGGAAGTTTATTCTCTAGACATAAAGTAAAAGGACAAAGGAACTGTATAGCGTCCTTTGTCCTTGTTTTATTCACTTATTTTATTTCATACCAAATGAAAAGAGTCTTTCACCATCCCGTTGAACTTTTCTTTTTCCTCTATATGAGGGGAATGGTTACTATTTTCAAAGATATAAAAGGTTGAATTGGGCACTAGATTGAAAATCTCCTCTGAATACACAAATGGGCATTGAGAGTCGTGTTTCCCGCAAAAAACGATGGTCGGGGTTTTTATGTTCGAAATGTCTTCTCTGATATCATAGGTTGGGAGTTCGTTAGAAGCATAATACTCCAAACGTTTTTGAACCACTCTTCCACTGCTTGGCTTAGAAAAGTATTCATCATATCTGCTTGGGTCATTCAAAGACATCTTCGTCCATTCCCTGCCTGCTTGCTTCCGTTCTTCTTTTGTTGCATCATCGGAATTCAGGATGGAAAATACCTCTTTCAATCGGTTGTTATGCGGATTTTCATCACAATAAATGCTTTCCTCATCATCCATATATTCATTTGTAGCTGAGGCCCCGCCTACAATTAACCGTTTTAAAGAATCTGGATGATCAGCGGCATAAACCAGCCCTAACATCCCGCCTGTGGAATGGCCGGCGAAGGTCCAGCTATCATATCCTAAAGCTGATCGGATCGCTTCCAGATCCTTGCTGGTTTCACTCATACTTAGCTCTTCTTCATCCTGAACCTCAGTGCTATTTCCCGTTTCTTTCAAATTGACAAGGTACACTTTGTAATCGTCCACAAACCGGTCAGCAAAATGGTAGCCGCGCTCGTTAAACTCGCTATACAGATGAGTCACACATAATGGCTCACCATTTCCCGCTTCAAAGATTTCGAAATCCCCTCGATCTGTTTGGATCAACTTTTGTTGCCACATACTTTCTCCCCCATTCTGTTTTTCTGTATCGTTATTTTGGATGCATTGGGTATATTTTCTTAAACTTTACTACCTATTAGACGGGAGCCAAAATAAAATAGTTTCAATTATTCTGTTAACTTTGATTTTATTTTTATAGGGTCTGGATAAATACAGATCGTCATCTCCTCCAGAACCTTTACAACACCTAATTGAGCCGACTCAGCAAACGGTTGTTCTAGTATGATATACGTCTTATGAAAGGTAAAAGTTTCGAAAAGTTAGAATCATTTTAAAATGCGGGTAGTGAATATGTAACGCTCGGGAAGTCATAAGCATTCCCAGAACGAAAAAACTTTATTTCTTAAGAACAGTAAAAGCCTCAGCAACCTTATGGGCAAAACTCAGTGGAGGTTCCACGGATTGAAAATGGATATACATAATATCGGGTTTGGTAAAGAGCCAATGATTGTGAAGAGCGCTGATGATCAATCCTTTTTGGATAAGCAGTTTCGAGAATGTCGGTACTTTTTCTTCTAACAGGACAACTTCCCCAAGATTCAATGCGTGTCCTTCTGTATCAAGTGCCTCAAACGAAAATCCCGCCTTCAGCTCCCCTCTGCTTGGCCTCCCCTGTATCGTTACATGTAAATGCCGGTCGATCGATACGGAACATACGCCATTTTACACCTTGGCTTTTCCCTGCAGAATTCTACCGTACTCCGTGCACAATTCATGAAAATGGTTCATAAACCGAATCACCCTTTTTGTTTCACTCTATTCTTAAAAAGATAGGAACATGCAATCTTTTGGGAAAGCAATGGGAGGAGAATGGATCTTTGACTTGAATGTATTATAGGATAAGAGATTTAAAGAAAAGAACAGTAATATCCTATTTTACACTTTCAGAAACATAATCAACGACAGAGGAGGAAAAAAATGAAGAAATATACAGGAGTCACCTTTCAGGTACGAGTCGCAGATTACGAAGAAGGGCTTAGTTGGTACAAAACCCTCTTCAATCGCAACCCAGACTTCATCCCACATGAAAATTTTGCCGAGTGGGAAATCGTGAAAAATACTTGGCTGCAAGTGGCAAAAGGAGAGCCTACATTGGGGAATGGTCCATTACGATTAGGCGTTCAAGACATCCATTCTGAACGTGAGAGATTGATAGAATCGCTGAATATGATGATAGAGCAAGTCCAAACCCGGGAAGGCGTTCCCGCTGCCTGGTGTTCGTTTAGCGATCCGTATGGTAATTCAGTTGGATTGTTTGAGGAATTAGATGAATAACGGCAGAGCGGGGATAACATCCCCTCTATACCTGTCCCCATAACCCGGACCTTACTGTTTCCAGAAAGCGCAGGGCAGCTGGAGGCAGGGACTGTTCGCTATCCAGGCTTACTAAAGCCACTTCCCTATAGAGAGCCGTCATATCATTCGGTTCCAGCTTTACCAATGATCCTTCTTCTAAGAAGGCCGAAACCATTGATTCTGTAAGAAGCGCTGTTCCACTGTAGTTCTGGACAAACTCCAGTGCTGTAGCAGGAGGCAATTCGATGGAGTCACTCCCGAATGACATATGGGTTCGTTGCCAATGCTTGCTCTCCTCGCTCCAATCCGTCATGATGTATGGTTTGCTCGTTTCATAAATGTCCTCTACCCTATAACTCCGGTTCTTCATCCCGCTTAATGGCTGATCACGGCGGGCAACGAAGATCAGGGGTTCTTTTATCGTGTAAAGCTTTTTCAAATCTTTATTAAAAAACGGGGAAGTGATCATTCCCAGCTTGATGCTTCCGTCATAAAGCATATCGATGATTTGTTGGTTATGGCCGGTGTGGATGGCTATGTTGATATCTGGATAGGTGTTATACATTTCCCTTACGATCGAGGTGAAATGTCCCGATGTAAATGTCGGAAGGGTTCCGATCGTGATCTCACCTCTTTTGCCCTCTTGTATCGACAGCGCCCTTTCTCGCCCTTTATGCAGGACTTCGAGAGCCTGCCTGGCATAGGGAAGGAACCCTTTACCTAAATCCGTCAGCTCCATTTGTTTTCCTGCCCTGACAAAAAGATATCCCCCTACATCTTTCTCAAGCTCTTTAATCCGCAAACTGATAGTAGGCTGCGAGACATCCAAGTATCTAGAAGCTCTGCTGTATGAACCTAGCCTCGACACAAGTTCAAATGCAATTAGCTGATTGATTTCCATACTGACACCTCCACTATAAAAATAGTTAATAATAACTATAAGTAATATAGGATTGTTTAATAGTTATAAGCAAATTATAGTGTAAATACACAATGAATAAAAGGAGGTCATTTCATGAATGTGAAAGCAAAATTACAGAACCTAATGGACACCCAGTATAGCCGGCCCGCCGGGGTTCTCGGATGGTTCATCGGGGAGAAGATGATTCGCCAGCATAAGCCTGAAACGCTGTGGACCATTGAAAACCTCCAGCTTCAGAAAAACGAACGGATCCTTGAGATAGGATGCGGGGCAGGATTCGCGATGAAACTGATCGCTTCGTCGAATGGAAGTTACAGTGTCACCGGATTGGATGTGTCAGAAACCCTTCTCCAGTCAGCAGCTTTACGCAATAAAAAAGCCATCAGACAAAAGCAGATGTCACTGGTTCACGGAAGGGTCGAAGAAATGCCCTTCCCTGATGAAGAATTCACAGCCGTGTTCAGCATCCATTCTGTTTACTTCTGGGAGGACCTGTCCAAATCATTGAAGGAAATTGAAAGGGTGCTGTCTCCTGGAGGAACCGCCCTGATCACGCTTTGCGATGGGAAAGACGGCGAAGACTGGACTACAATCAAGAAGATGATCCAAGGTGAATTGCTCCCGATCATGGAACAATTGAAGTTTACGGACCTTCGCGTATTGGAAGGACCCGTGTCGCGGGGGTATCATACGGTGGCTGTATGTGGGGTTAAATCATCATCTCAATAGCTCGATTTTCAGAAAAAGATGGCCATGGGGCAGGTATGTTGGTTCACAGCGTACCTGCCCCATGGCCTTTTTTAGTGAAAAGTTAATCGGGAACCGTCCCTAGTTAATCAACCAACCACCGTAAAAACCAACTCAAATTCTGCTCCATAATGGCCCGGTGTATCCCTGGTTTGTCAGAGCTATATCCCATGCCATCAAATACAACTAATTCTGTCTCCACTCCCATATCCTTGAGTCCTTTATAGAGCTCATAAGCATTGGGAATGGGGACTCTCGCATCCTTCTCCCCATGTTGGATCAGGGTTGGGGTAAAAGCTGATTGAATATAGGTCGTGGGTGAGGCTTTGGCATAGATCTCCGGATCGTTCCATGGTGTATCTCCTACATGCATCCTGATAAAGGAAGGGAGATCAGTATTCACATAATTCGTGACCCAGTTACTGATTCCTCCCCCAACTGAGGCAGCCTTAAACCGATCACTATAGGTAGAGCAGAATGCTGAGATGAATCCGCCCTGGCTCCAGCCCATCACACCGACTCGAGCTTGATCTGCAATTCCCCGGTCCACGAGTGTATCGACACCGGATATCACGTCCTCGTAGTCACCGATGCCAAGGTTACGATAGTTTGCCTTTAAGAAGTCATTCCCATATCCTGAGCTACCTCTGTAGTTTGGTTCCAAAACGATAAAGCCCTTCTCAATAAACAATTCAACTGGATATTTTTCATTGAAGCAGCTTGAATGGATGGGGAAAGAAGCCCAGTCCGGCCCTCCATGAATGAAGACCAATAACGGGTGTTTATCATTCCAATCAACGTCTTTAGGGGTTGTTAATATCCCTTCTATTTCAAGGCCATCACTACTGCTCCATGAGATGACTTCCCTCTTACTTGTAAGTCTCCCTTGGAGCAGAGCATTCTCATTGGTTATTTTTTCACCATCAGCATAGACTTCGAATGTTTCATTGGGTGCAGCCTTACGATAGGCGAGGTGATTTCCATCTTCTGTTATTGAAGCTTCCATAATGCAGCCATCCGATTTTCCGCTTATCATGTCCAACTTCCCATCTCCAGACAATAACCCGATCCGATAATTCGTTTTATCCTGCCACATCAGTAGAATCCCTTTAGCTGTCCAGCGTATGGGAACAACCGCATGGTCAAAATAAAGCAGTGGTTGAATCCGCTCTCCATTCTTAAAATCATAGATTTCAAGTGTACTGTCCATGATATGAGTCTTATAGTATTCCTTCTCACGTAAACTTGCCGTGTAACACACTTTCGTAGTTTGAGGTGAAAAGCAAACGTTCCCTCCCACTACCTTATCACCATCCAGCTTCCGCAACTCTCCAGTTGGACGATCAAGCAGGTAGAGTTCTCCGTTCTGACCATCCTCCCCATCCGGGCTTGGGGCAGCCATGACCACCACCTTGTCCCCATCGGATGAAACATCGAATTCTTGGATGTGAAAATCCCTTCCCTCAGTCAATTGATACGGGACCTGTTCAATTAATTCTACGTACCATAAACAATGATTCCGGTAATCCTTGCCTACATAGTGGAAATCTCCATACTTCTCCCTGCGCTTCTTGATTTCCTCAGATTCCTGTGACAGTGCAACATAGTATACTCCCTTGCCAGAAGGATCCCATTTGAATTGAATGACCCCTTCTTTTTCATCGGTGATTCGAACCCTGCCATCACCATCGATCGACTCCACAAAGATTTGATTTCCCGAGTTCCCTTCACCAGCTGAAAGATAAGCCAATCGCTTGGAATCCGGCGACCATAGTGGGGATGTCCCCTCTGTGAATGGGGTGCATTCCCCCTTGTCTTTTTCATATATTACGATGGAATCCCTATATGTATTCTCTTCCCAATCAGCTGTGTTTTTGACAAATGCTACGCGTTGTCCGTCCTCACTCATGTGTATATCTGAAATGGCAGGTATGGAAAGAAGCTCTTCAATACTTAAATATGTATCAATCTTATTCATTCAAATACCCCTTCATCTTGAATTACTTAAAATGCTTTCGTACATACCGGCCTTTCATGCGTGTGGAAAAGGTCATTGATTTGATTCACACATGCTGGATTCGATATTTCTGCTTTGCCCCATTTATATAAAGAGCGGAAAGTCACTGCCCCCATGATCATAGATGAAAACTCAGAGATATCCATTTGTACGACAGTATCGACTGTTTCTTCATGAAAATGTTGAATCTCCCCATGTGAATACGTCACGGTGAAGTTCTTTGACTCGTCATCTTGCAGATCGTCCTTTATGTCAAACTTTATTGTTAATGAAGCGCTGCCGAATCGGTGCTTCTTCTCGTACAGCTCCATCAATAACCCTTTACAATCGATGACCCTATACATCACACCAACCCCAAGGTTCACCATATGCTTATTGTCAACAGACGGCGCTGTATCAAGCATAGTGTTCAACCCGCTTTCAGGTGAGCGGACAAAATGAATGAGGTCATCATTACTAGAATTGATGATGATTCGCTTAAATTGATCGGCCTGTTGATATAAAAAAGTAGATAATTCTTCAATCGCTTCCCTTGTTTCAAAGAATAACTCATGGATGTAAAGATCCTTCCCCTTTCCTTCGTACAATACGTAGCCAAGCACTTTACCATCCTGTTTAAACCCAACCACTTTTCCAAAATGAAATGGTCGATTCAATTCCCGCTCTGTCGGAAATCGTTTCGTCATCCCATGCGTTTTTTGATAAACACGGTTGTAACAATCCAGAATGAGTTCTTTGTCTTCATCGTTTAAGTGTTTAAGATGCTCTTTACCGGAAAACTTCTGAAAAGAGGATGGGCTGACATAACATTGATAAACCTGTGCCCCCATTCCAAATCCCATTCTTTTATAGAATGCAACGTTGAACGGATATAACATCACAAGATGATGCCCTTTGGACTTATGAAGCTCATAAAAATAGTTGATTAGTCGATACGCATTTCCCTCTTTCTTATGTAACAAATCAACGGCAAGCATCCCGACTCCGCCAACAGGGATGGTGGTTTGGTTCAAGTTCATTTCAAACAGAAATGTCCTCATGCCAGCCACTAAATCATTCCCTTTGAACAATCCATATAAGCTTTCGCTCGGTGTTTCTTCGATATGCCCCTGCAGCCATTGGTCGGCATTTAAACCAAGGAACGCCCCATTGGCAAGGGAACAAAATGATGCGTATTCAGAATGATTGATTTCCCTAATTTCCTTCAACTTGAATTCCCTCCCTAATTCTGAAAACCTGTGAGAATCTTATAAACGGATTTCCATCATCCTTGATTTAGTCCTTAAATTCATGGATTCATAGAATTTAATCGCATCTTCGTTAAACTCCCACACGCCTAACTCCAATGAATCTGCACCAATCGTCTTGGCGTACTCCACTACTTCCCCGAAGAATTTTTTCCCCAAGCCTTTTCCTCTGAGCGTCTGATCCACACCAAAGTCATCCATATAGACCACTTTCTTAGGAATGAGGATCGGTCTTTCAACAGGACTCTTGATTGTAAGAATGGTATAGGCGATGGGCTGGCCTTCTTCTAATATGAATACCTTCGTGTTTTCTCCATCTATTAAGCTGTTAAAATACTGCCGGTCTAACGTGGTGTCTGCCATTTGGTAATGGTCTGGTCTTTCCTTTGTATGCATTTCGTGCACTTGTCTTTGGATTCGATGGACTGCATCGTAATCGTTTTTAGTGGCTTCTCGGATATGTGTTTGCATCGTATTTCCTCCTGGTTGTTTTGAAACTGTTAGTAAATGTGAAAAACTGAAGGTCCTTTAAATAACCTTCAGCTGTTTAATGACTTCAGAATACCTATCACTGATGTTCTTCATATTTTGCCCTTTTTTTAAAAAACCTTCCACAAACACCCATTATTTCAAACCTTTTCACTTATGGCAATATTCATTTTCTTTTGAATATAACTTTTTATTTAGTTTACATGACCTGCAAGTAACTCCATTAACCCCTCTGCTGTATCTTTTTTACTTATGTACTTTTTGGGAGGTTGACGTTTTGACACAATAAAATGTTCTGCATTTTCTCCATAGAGAGACCCGGTTTTATTCGCAACCATAAATTCTGCCCCAGAGGACTCCATCCGAAGGTTTGCTCTCTTAAATAAGTATTCCGAGTCATCTGTATGCTCTAACTTGAATCCGACAAGCAAGACATTTGGATTCCATTTCTTTATTTCTGATAATACTTTTGGGGCTTTTTTAAAATGAATGATCGGGGGTTCATCACTCGTCATTTTTCCTGTCTCCAAAATCGGGTTCCCTCGTTGGTCCACTATTTTATCGACTATCCAATCTGATCCGGCAGCTGCCATGATTACGACATCAATAGGTTCAGATTGTACAATCGATTTGATTTTCTCACCCAGATCTTCTATCCCCTCAAATTGTATCAAGCGCATGTTCCCATGGTTTTCTGGAAGCTTTGCAAAATAGCCGTGTAGGTAAATGATCTCTGCTTCATGGCTTAACGCTTCTTCCGCCAGGTAACACCCCATCGTCCCTTTTGCTAAATTAGTATGTCCTCTAACCGTATCCCATTTCTCAAGCGTACCTCCACTTGTTATCAGGATCTTTTTACCTTTTAATAAACTCATGCATTCACCTACTATTTTTATTTCGGATTTATATGTAATTTCATCAATAAATTACTGGCTCCAGATTGGAACATTGCATTATAGAAATCTACCAAAGACTCTTAAAAACCCTTTATAAAAGAATATTTTTGCAGGAGAAACTCTTAATGATGTTTTCACTACTTCTCCCCTACATGTTAAATAATTCTTAATTTGTTTTCTTCTATTTGGAATCATATTCAAGGGGAGTTTACGAGGGTGAAACCACCTTACTTCTTCTGTTTCCGGCCCCTCGTTAATCGGTGACCCTCCTTCTAATTCTCCTGAAAATAAATGCTCTACATCGTTGTATTGTGGCTTATAGTATTCCCCGATTTTCTGCTTAATTGAAATACTATAACCTGTTTCTTCTTGTGTTTCTCTTATAGCACATGCCGATAATTCTTCACCTTTTTCCAGAGTTCCTCCGGGAAGATCCCACAAAGGATAATCTTTTCTCTTAGCCAACAGAATATAACCTTTTTGATTCATCACTATAGTAAAGCATCCAGCAGTATTTTCCTTGATACTAATACCTCCTCTCTTTCTATTTAATTAGTATCCTCTTTTTTTATCGAACTAAGACATTTCACTTGCAAGTATTTCAATGAATTCACCTACACGACTCACTCTTTGATCGGGTTTTGTACTAAAGTTCTGTGTCTGGAAGTTCGGCAACCACTGGACGCCTACGGTACGGACGTTTGCTTTTTTACCAGCGTTTATATCAGCATCACTATCCCCTATAAACACGGCTTCGTCGTTGGTGATGTTAAGTAATGTTAATGCCTTATTTAAACCTTCTGGATGAGGTTTAGGGTTGGATACATCATCACCGGTAATGATGACGTCGAATAATTCATTCATATTGAGATGTTCAAGTGAAATGTCAAGGCTTCTTCTTGCCTTTCCAGTTACAATAGCTAATTTGAATTCATGTTTTTTTAATAGGTGGAGTAAGTCATTCACTTCCTCATTAGCTGTGACCAATTCTACATGCTTTTCACTATATTTCTGATAATACATGTCTATTGCTTGATCCCAGTTAGAGTTCTTCAGGTTTTCTTTGATGATGCCCGTTTCAGATGGTCCAAACATAGATTTAATTTCATCAGGAGTAACTTCAATGTCATCAAACTCCTTGAATACTGATTGAAATGCATAGAAAAAAATCGGTAACGTGTCAGCCAGTGTCCCGTCGAAGTCAAAAATAATCGCCTTCATCTTATCCCGCCTCTTCACCAAATTTCTTCTTAATAATTTATAGTAGACTTAACATCTCACTTCTTCTTCAAGAACCCGAAATGGCAAAAACGGATTGCTCATTTCCAAAGCGTTGAATCTTCTCCTCTAGTCTCATTCCTACTGATAATAATAGTTTGCAAGACGCCTTGTTTTGTGTCTGTGTTTCGGCCATGACTTTGTCTAATTGCATAGTATGAATCCCATAATGCAATACCTTATTAATTACTTCTCTGGCGATTCCTCTTCCCCAAAATTCCGGTAAAAATTGATAGCCGATTTCAGTGTGAATTCCATCATGATAGGTATCAAGGAATACCATCCCGACAAATTCCTGGGAACGTTTATTGAAAATAGTCCAATGATATTCCTTATTGGGTGAATGAATCATGTCATGAAATCTCTGTTTAAATGATTCTTCATTAACGGTGCCACCTAAATATTTTCGTACCTGCTCGTTGTCGTATAATTTTTTTATATGGTGAGAATCACTTTCCTTTAATCTATGTAACTCGCATCTTTCTGTGGACAACAATGGATTCACCCCTTTTAGAAAAAATGTCAAATGATGATTCTACAAGTTATTAATGCTCTTGAATTTTGATTTAAGCAAACCATTCACTCTTGTAGTATTTAATGAAGTATCCAGAATTAAATATGGATTTTCATTTGGATCTATTCGGGAAGCTTTTATTACATTTTCTTCATAACCCAAACCTCTTAAACGCTTTTGGTAAAAAGTAAAATAACTTTCTTTCTGTAATGGACCTACATGTATCAGCCCAAGAAAATCTAAGGTACATAGCTCTAATATGGCAGTGGATAAATCCTCAATATGTACAAAATTGCGGTACATATTTGTTGCCGCATGGAAGCAGCCCTTTTCTTCTACTTCACTGATAGTCCTTTGAGTCCTCTGTTCAATATTTTGATTTAAATCCTTTCCGTATAGTGGACCTGTACGAATAATGATGTGGTTTGGATGGTCGTTCTGAACCATCTTTTCACCCACTATTTTCGAATTAATATAGGTAGATAAAGGTGCGTCTTCAGCTATCGGTTTAATTTCATCTGACTCGGAATAACCACCTTTTCCTTCTGAAAAAACGCCGTCTGTCGAAATGAAGATAAGTTTCGTCTGTCTACTTATCGTTGATAATAGGTGTGATAAACCTATGTTTATTAGTGCATCCTCTTCATCCATACTTAACAATGCCCATACGACTACATCAGGATGAAAATCTTTGATCGTTTGTTCTACTGCGCCTTTATCTGTTATGTTCAATTTAATTATATTTGATTTTTCATTTTGATTTCTTGAAGTACCTAATACTGTGTGATTTAATTTTTCTGCTAAACCAAATAAAGTAGATCCAAGAAATCCAGTTGCTCCTAATATTAGAATTTTCAAGTTATCCCCCCTCAAAAACAATTGTTCATCAATATCTAACCTTCCTATAGACCCCCATTCCCAGGTAAAATAGGAGACCAATCCCCATAATGATCACCCCATATACCATAAATCCTAATCCTTCAAATCCTCTGATAAAGACGATACCTATTACAAAGGATATATAACCTATAGTGGATATGATTAAAGGAATGATGAACCCTCTTTTACTTTTCACGTTCAAGAAATGAATCGAACTCAGAATCAATATTGCTGTCAACACTGATACTGCAATCACTGCATCCCCATAGTACTGCCACCACACGGCTATCCCTCCTTTCCATGTTTACCAAGGAAAGCCTCTTTCAGTAAGAAAATCAATCAAACGGTACACGATACCAACTATAATGAAGCTTATTCCGAAACCCTATCTTTTCTGCAACTGCAACAGAAGCCTCATTGATCTCCATACAATCCCAATACGGTGTAATCTCATTCTCTAAACAGTCTTGCACAAAAGCATGAGCTCCCTTCTGGGCAAGCTTTTTCCCTTGATGATGTGGTATCGTCTCGATGTCAATGCCGTGCACATTCCCCGCTACTACTCCTGAGAAACAAACGCTTACAATTTTATTTCTATGAACCATCATATACCCGAGACCTTGTTGGAAGAACTTATCAAACGATGGCCAAAACTCTAATACCTTTGATTGTAAGAATTCAATGTTTCGATATGTTTCGGAACCGTTATTATCCAAAATACTTTTTGTGATTTTAACAGTTTCATATCCTTGTTCTAAAAGAGGTTCATGTTTCTGGATATAATGATCCTTTTGTAATTCATATACTTTTTGATTGTATCCTTTCAAATTTTCACCAAATACGTTCTTGATCGTCTTATTCCATTTTGGATGGTCACCTATCGCTTCAAAACCTGTTAAACCCACTCTGTTGGCCTCTGGTTTGATGACTGTATTGAAATAATGGTTCAGCTTGCTATTAAATTCTGCGTTTTCTTCGTTCCCAATTAAGATAAAACCATTATTACTTCCCAGCCATATGAATCCAGAGGCAGGAGACATAGGGTCATCCACAAATATGCGATCGGAATGCGTACCTTCAATGGCGGCTTTTGATTCCAAGAGCCCCCTCTGAACTAATAATGGTTTGCATTTATAAAATTCAGTCGGATCAAGCTCTGAAATCATCCGGCTTCATCCTTTCTACTGATTATTGTTTGTCAACGTATCATTCAAATACCGCTCCTTAATCAACCTTCGATGGTGATTTTCATGTCCCGCAATAATGTAGGCAATCGCACGGGCCGTCACTTCGGAGCCATTTGCTTTTCCACGTTGGCGCAGCGCTTCTTCATCCAGGCTGCTTAGAAGAAGAATGGTGTGTTGGCGGACAAGAGCTTGATGATGTAAAAGGTCCGATAGTGAAAAACGATTGAACTGCCCTCTTTTCACATAATCATCATCGGTATATCCAGGCAGCATTCCCTTTTCCCCCCTGGCAATACTGAGAAGGCGGTAGCACATGATTCGCTCCGTGTCGGTTATGTGTCCGATGACTTCCTTAATCGTCCATTTTCCCGGAGCGTACTGATATTCTCCCGTTTCCTCACTTACGTCTTTCAACAGTTTCTTGGTCTCCTTTTGTTGATCTTCGAGTATCTGGAGCAGTTCTCCATCTGGTACATTGTTTATATACTCTTTATAATATGGGGGATATTCGTTTGTTTCTGGCTTCTTCATCATAGCTTCTACTCCCTTTTTATGCTAAATACATATCACTGATCGTTTTACTTCTAAGAAATCCAAGATCTTCATAAAGCTTAATAGCTGCATTATCCTTAATGACAGATAAGCGAGTGGCCGGGTACCCTTCACTAGAAGAATGGATCGAATGGGTTAATAAGTATCGTCCGATCCCCCTCTGTTGATGATCAGGGTCCACAACTAAACTCATGATAAGCGGATAGTCTTCAAATTCCATGTACAGACAGACACCAACAATGGTGTTCGTATGAGTATCGATCACAACCCTCGAACACTCATCCATGATTTTATTATGTTTATGTTGATCAATAAATTCATTTACGTGAAGAAGATAATCCTCTTTCGTTCCGATTTGCTTATACGCGGGATTGGCACTATAGGCTTTCATAAGTAAGCATGCGATATCCTCTGCATCTTCACTTGCTACCGCCCTCGAGCTATACCCTTCAGGAAGAATGGCTTTCAACGGCTCCGTTGGACGAATCATCCATACATTCATTTCAAGAACCTTGCATCCTAGTTGTTCATACGTTTCTACATGTTCCTCTGCCACTTCTCGTACAATGATTTTATTTTCATCCGCAGATATCTCTTTCACATAGTTTAATAGCTTGTTGGCCAACCCTTCATAGTCCTTATAGGGTGGCACTACAAATAAATCCGACATGAAATGAGGTTGCAGAAGGACACCGCCAATGATCGTTTCGCCTTCCATGATGAAATATCCACAGTCAAAGATGGTCGCCACTTCCACTAACGTCTCCGGAGATCTTCTAAAATAGGAATCTGCATATTTTTGTCCATGGTAAATGGAGTAATAGCGGGTGTATTCTTTGGGTTCTTGATAAACCAACCTCAATCCGCCTTCTATCTAGATAGGTTCATGCTTATTCATATTTTTTACCCCTTTGTTTTAACTAAGCAGCTTCGATCTAGGATCTTTTAAATAGATCCCTTTGCTTCATATACTCGATTGCCTTGGTTTTATTCTTTTGTTTGGAAACATATTCTGCTTCATTTTTATCTTTATAATATGCGTTAAATCTCTCTTCTGAAAGAGTGCCTTCTTCGATGGCTCTTTGAACCGCACATTCTTCCTCGGTTATATGTGTGCAGTTCGAATACTTACACGCCCGTGATAATTCTAGAATGTCTTCATATCCCTCTTCTACTTTGTGTTCGGGGTCAACGAATTCTCGGACTATTTTATTCTTTTTCATACCCTTCCTCCTCTATAATTCAGATAAACACAACTCAATACCCCGACGAAGAGAAATCAACTCTTCACGGGAACTTATCTTTACGTAAAAGCTTTTTAAAAATGTTTTACAGTTCGCTTCTAAAAACCAATAATTTTCTTCCTTTACATGTTCTTTCCGACGTTTCAGTTCGGCTGGTATTCCTTTTAGTAAGTGTTCTATTTCCACTATGTCCAATCCCTTTTCTAACATAGCGAGTATCGGTGTGATCATTCTCTCGTCTTCACCATGAACATAGACACTTTCAGATACAAGGATTTTTCCCCATAGTGGAGGTAACATGTCGAAAAGATCTTTCTGCTCCATTTTTTTATTGAGTATCAATTCGTCAAATGCGTCCGCCACATGGGCTATACTATGGGCCCAGCCTTTCACCGGGACAAAGCCCCTCAGATCATTTTCTGAGTTGATGTAGTTGATTAAGTGATATTTTGTTTTATACACAGCGTCCCGGGAGAGAAAATCATCCTTATTATCCTTGTATAAAATAACGGCGATGACAAGTGAGCTAAACGCCCTTGTAAACACGGTATCCGTGCCGTTTTCACCAATCCCCTTGAATAACATGTCGTCACTTAAACAGTGATCCAATAAATCACGCAACAATTCATGATCCAACTGGTTGTCTATGGCTAAGTGAAAAAAGGTGGTATAGATCAACTTATCCCTAAGCTCACTATCCGTAGATCCGATGAAATGCATCATGGACTTTACAAGACCAACATGATTCTTTATGTCCCACGGCTTTTGTCCATTCTTATATTCTTGTAAGTACTTTTTCAGTTCATGTTCTTCCATTACAAACTCGGTTGATCGAAAATCCACCATCTATTTTTCCTCCTCATGAATCAATTGCTCTCTTCTGATAAAAAAAGAGACTATCAACAAACGATAGTCCCCACATACTAATAAGATTAAGAAATCTCAGGATTAACTAACTATATGCGATAAGAAGGTTTGGACATCGTACATGTAATGGTTCTGGTATGAAGTTCATTGAGCACACGATTTACAACCTCCTTCACAAATCAAATTCCATTCATATTCAATTATAACAAACTGGTTTTTTTTAGCAATTACGGATTTGAATTTTCAGAAAAAAGAACCTCAATTCCTCATACCTCTTCCCTAATAAACCCTTTTTTTCTAAAATATAAAAAAGGACTTACCCTGTTTTGGATAAGCCCTCTGCAATAATATGATTCTCTTCTTATTCATCAAAAACCAGCTTCAAATAGTCAGAGTGACCTCTTATTAGTTCAAATTCTTCTTCGGATGAGATCCAAAAAAATTGAAAGGTAAGTCCTTCTTCTTCTCCTCCACCTGTTGGATTGTACTCCCACTCATCAGCCATTTCATGACAAATGATTTTATAAAAATACCTATTGTGCATAGCACCGTCATCATTTTCCCAGTAATCGGATGCTATCAATTTTCCCACTTCAAATGTTTGAATTCCAGTTTCCTCCTGAACTTCTCTTATTACTGCGCTAAACGTTTCTTCCTCTTCTTTTACTGTCCCTTTTGGTAACTGAATACCTGCCTCAGGAATATTTTTGTGTTGAAATACCAATAATTGCAGCCTTCCATCACTTACTCTAGTGATGTAGGCGTATGCTTTTTTTATTGGGTCATGGATACACACTCCAATCTAATTATCCGTTACAACCACCCTATCCTATAACGAAAAAACGGAAATCAACTGGCAAACTTTCTACTGTTTCTCCCTATATTGGAATAAATCATTCATTCTTATTTTAGTTCATAAAATTAATTTTGTTTTAAATAAACTGGAATAAAAGACAAACCATTATCTTCTCGAATTTTTTTAGCTTCTTCTGGAGTACTAACCATAACATGACTGACGGCTCCAGATCTTTCTGAAATGCTAACGTCTAGGATCTTTGAATTTAGCCGTTTTAGCTTTCCAATCGGTTTTCTATCATTTGAAAATTCTTTTGGGTATGTCTTTAAATATTGTTTTATTTCTTCCTCTTCTTCCGTGGATAATGGAATTAATGTAAATCCACTGTCAGCTAGCAACGCTTCCATTTCGGATTTTTCATCCTCTACCTTTTTTTGAATTACCTTCCCGGATTTAGTCAGAGGTATGTCGACAGCGTCACCCACTTCAAGGATGCAGTCCTTTTGATTCTTAACAGCTACCGGGGCAAAGGTCATGATGTATTCATCGTTGTCTCCATCTACTTCACCCTTACTAAAAATCGGTTCGACTTTTTCGCCGCCTGCTTTTATGAACACTCCAGATTTTTCACCGTCAACACTATACCCATACCCTTTACTGTTTTTCCTTGAATGAAGAAATTGGCGCTCCAACTTGCTCATCACATTATATACCTTTCCACTTTTATCCTTGGGATCTCCTGTGTCTGACCCTGTAACTACCACCCTTGTTTCAAGCTTTGAGAACTCTACCCTTCTAACGGTGTAGGTTTCCCTTCTGTAGGTGAATGTTTTATTGAGTTCTACCGTTCTCCTTTCTGATACTGCAGCCGGCTTGATGGTAAATTCTAATGGCCAGGTTGTTTCCACGCTATCCCGCCGGTTATCTTTATAAGTCGTTAATTGATCAATTTCCAAGCGGATGTCTTTTCCCTCGTAATCCTTTAATGATTCAAACGAAAGGGCTGATACTACTTTGTTCTCCTTACTGTCATAAAATCTACTTCCCCAGCCTACATTTTTCAATTTTCTCTTTTCTTTTCCAACCACTAAATTGATTGAGCTTACACCTTCAAACAAATCAATATAATAATCTTTTAAGTCAGTTTTTTCACTCTGATAAGTAAGGAGTAGTTTTGTTTCCTTATCATCTGTCAACAAACGTTCAAAATGGACGGTTATATCATGTTCTTCATCAATATAGGTTTGATCAAGTATTTGTCCATCACCTGATAGAACGGCATTTCTCACTCCTGAATCATCAATATGCTTACTTGAGAAAATTTTGTCATATACCTCTTGAATGGCCGCTATCACTGGTGTGAATGTTAGCGTTGAAGCAATGAGCAAGAGTGCCGCTGCAATGATTGAAAGTCTTTTATAAAGTTGTTTTTTCCCTTTTGAAGAGAGTACTGGACTTGGCTTCTTCTCCTTTATAGTGGGATGACTCGGTACATTGAATTCAGATTTTGCTTTTTCGACGCCTAATCTGGCTCTACTATGTAATTCATCCGGAATTTCAATTTTTTCTAATTCGCGTCTAATTTGATTATTCATACATATCAACCCTCCTAACCTGTTTTCGGAGTTTTGCCAGCGCTCGATATAATACAGACTTTACTGTGCCCAATGGCGATTCCTCAAGTTCTGAAATCTCCTTAAGGGTATATCCATGGTAAAACTTCCAGAGTATGATATTTTTTTCACTTTCATTTAATGTCTCAATCAAGTCTTGCAAGGATAATGAAAGCGGAAGATCATAATCTTCTAATTCAATAGGGGTATCGTATTCCGGGTTCAGATGAATGACTTTCTTTCTATGTCTCAACATATCCGTGGCACAGGTTATGGTGATTTTGATTAACCACGTTTTAAAATAGGCAGGATTCCTTAGTGTTCCTATTTTCTTGAAGGAGCGATAGGCCGTTTCTTGAACGACATCAAGAGCATCCTCCTGATTTTTCACGTAGACATACGCCATTCGATAAATATCTTTCTCGTATTCTTGAAACATTGTCAAGAAAGCCTCTTCGTCGCCTTCTTGAGCTTTGTGAACTAATTCAATAATTGAACTCACCTTCTTTTCCTTTGTGTATGACTATGTATTAGACGGCCGTGTGATGGATTTGGCTTCATTAATTTGAAATACTACAAAAAAACAAGAGGAACGGACCTCTTGCTTCATTGGTTCATATTTTCAGTAATAGCACTACTTGATAACCACATTCTCAACCAACGCTACCCCGCCTTGCCCCATCTTATATCTGTCCCGGGGAATACGTGAAGTTACCATGACATCAAGGTACTTTTCCTGGCTGAGTTTCTCATAGATATGCCCATATTTCTGTCGGTCAAGGTAGAGCGTCCACCCTTCCAGCGCCCGGGGATAATCGACATACTGTTTACCGTAAGGGTCTTCGACGATATCAATCCGGAAGTGGGTGCCCTGCAGATCTTCATATTCTCCACTGGCAGTGGCATAAGGGTCCATCTCGGCCGTTCCTTCTACAAAGAAAGGTTCTTCTTTATAGGAAATCGGATCATACAATACTTCCCTTCCGATGAATGATAATCCGTTTTCCTCCATATAGGATTGACCCTCCATTGATGTATCGGCATAGCGTTCCAAAGGCTCAAACTCCACATCCTGTCCGACAGCATTTGTTCCAGCATATTCGGTAAATCGTTCTTCCTCCACCTTTGCAGTGACATTGACATGGACCATCCCACCAAGGGCCTGTTCATACAATTCCTTGTACTTCACCCGGTCAAAGACGATCCTCCAAAGCTGCTCCTCACTGTTTACGGTGTCCCGCACACTTAATACGAAATGGGTCGGCTCCAAGTCCTTGTATGCGCTGGCATAGCGATAGGTCACGAGCTGCGCGTTTCCACTGAGGGCGAATGGACGATCTGACATCCCCTTTAAATCGTACAGGATATCCCTGGCTGTGAGCTCCACGGAATGCTTCTTCATATAGTCTGCCAATTCGTCATCCAGCGGCTTTTCTTCTACATCGCTTTGTTTAAACAATATTTCCTCAACCATTGAAAGGTGACCCTGCCCCGTTTCGAAATATTCTTTCGGTATGGACACTGTCGCGTACACATCAACTGGTCCTTTCTTTAACGCTTCAAACAGGTCCGGGTACTCTTCCCTTGGCAAATAAACATACCAATCCAATTCATCTTTTTTTGTCACCTTGATGACAAAGTGACTTCCTTCAAGCTTGTTGAAGCCATAATTATAATACCTGGCGAGCTGTGCCTTTCCTTCAAGAGCAATTGATTGATCTGTAAATTCTTCTTCCACCCTGTAAGGAATATCAGTCCCCTTTATCGAGACCTCCTGATCTTCCATGAACTCATCGAAAGTGTAACCCTCTTTAAGATTTCCAATTGTCTTTGTTTCTGTTGAAGGAGTTTTTTCTACTTCTTTAGAAGATTTCTCTCCTTGTTCAGTAGCATTACACCCTGACAAGAGCAAGATGACCATTATGATACATAGTCGTTTCAATTACATTCGTCCTTTCAATTTTTGAACTTCCTATTTAAAAAAAGTACGTCATTCATTCTGACATACTTATCCTATTAGGTTGATGACTAAATAATGAGGAAAGTGACCGAGTATCGTCACTTCCCTTTCTCATAAAACCTCCGCACTTTCGCACGATTCCCGCAATCCGCCATGGAACACCAGCGGCGACTTTTATTCCGGCTCGTATCAAAGAATAACCATCCGCAAGGGTCTCCCTCACATTGCTTGACCCGCTCCAATTCATTTTTTGAAACGAGTAAATTCACAGCTGATTGTAGAATGGGTGGCAGCATAGTGTCCAGGGGATTATCTGTTTGTTTGAACTTTAAAGTATATTTGCCGTTCTCGCGTATGACTTGCAAAGAACGATAGAAATGGCTCACGGATTCATTGAAGCATGCCAGATCCTGCTCGTTGGGCGGGGTTTTCTTTGAAATGCTTTTGAACATTCGATACATGACTTCACGTAGTTTGATTGTTTGCTTCAGGACATCTTCTGCTTTTGAGGGGTTTTCCTCTGCTTCACTAAGAAGATCTTGTGCCTGTTGAATTGTCAACACTTCAGCATGAGTCGACCAGTCGACCAATTTGGGGTAACTCGTAAACCAGTCCCGCCTTTTCTCCGTACTTTCCCGCCAGCTGACGGTATTGATGAAATCCATACATAGTCGTTCTCCGACCATCATATAAGGGTTTGTTTCTGACATAATCATGGCTCCTTTTCTCTAACCATCATAATACATATTGACAGTTAGAAACAACCGGAGTAAACTTATAACCAGCTAAAGTATTTTAGATGGTTAAATACAATTTAAGGAGGTACTATAATGGAGAATCCAATGTTGGCAGCTGTTAAGACGTTGTTGAAGGAAACATTTGAAGGTCCTGAAGCAAACGGAAGCTGGTACACAGAATCAAAGCCAGGCAGTGGTTTATTCGGGACGCTCGAAGGATTATCGGCAGAGGACGCTTCGATACCGGTCAACGGCACGACCATCGCCGCCCAAACCGATCATACCCGCTATTATCTATGGGTTGCGAGATCCTACTTGAATGGAGAAGAACCCGACAAGGACTGGGAAGCATCCTGGAAAATCACAAGTGTAGACACCAACACATGGACACAATTCACCTCTGAACTTCAACACGAATACACCTCACTGCTTACAACGATTGATTCACTTGACTCCTTAGATGAACAAACCGTAACGGGAATGCTTGGGGCAATCGCACACTCCGCCTACCACCTTGGATCGATACGTCAGATGATCAAAGCGATTAAAGTTCCTAGTCAGAACTAAATTTGTAAAGAGCTTCCGGCATCATTAAAAAAGAAGAACCCGTCGTATTTGACGAGTTTCATAATGTTAAGAATACTTAATAAGCGGAATTTTTCCGGTTACCTTTAAGTTGGAACCTGTTTTCGGGTTAAATAAGCGGAGTTTTTCCGCTTACGCCCAGAAAAAGCGCCTATCATTGGGACTATTGGAGGAAATAGGCGGAATTTTTCCGTCTATTTCAATCTTTTTTAATAGAAATCTCTAATTAAGCGGAATTATTCCGTCTATTTATCAGCCAGTTCTTAAACTCCACCTGACCACCCAACCGACATAAGTCTATAAAATAATGATATGGGAAACCAGCACATTCTAAATGGGCTGGTTTTTCTATAGATTAGTAACTTTGCTTCATCCACCCAGCGTCTGTTAAAAAGTCATCTCTAGTCAGTTTTTGACCGCCAATATACTCCCTATCCTGGGATCCCCCCTATTCTTTAATAAGTGACAAAACAAGTAAATGCCTTTCTGCTTTTTGGACACATTTTTATTACGAAGCATCCAATTCCTGCAATGCCTCAAGCAATCTATTCTGCATCTTTTCATCATCACTTATATAAAACACCAGAATATTATTAAATTGGTATGCTCTATGTTCAACTACTTCTGCTGTTGCTGTATTCTCTTCAAACCGTTGAAATCCTTTTTCTCTATCACTTGCAGAAGAAAAAACATAAACCGATAATGTATGTCCCTTTACATTATATACTTCGGGAGTAATTCCGTTTAATTCTTGTATAAAGACGTTCTCACTTTGCAAATCAGTCTCTTTATCCAATTCAATCCCTTGGTCCGTTATGATCGTTTCTACTTCTTCCAACGTAAAGTTCTTCCCTTCAGTCGGGTTTTCTTCTGTTTCTTGTTGACTACAAGCCCCCATAATCGATATGACCAGTATCAAAAACAATAGTTTTCTAATCACGGATCCCCCCTACAAAATTAACTTCACTTCCTTAATATTTGCTTGTCGCATCCTCAATTCTTCTACTAACCTGCTTTTCTTAAGCTTCTTTTAAAACTTAGTAAGAAAACTTCTACGTTCCCCTTCCGCTACTATGTACCCGTGCCTCTTGTAACCCTTTATATTCGTTTCATTTTACCCATTTTTCAGAAATTATCCTTTCATTGGTTTAGGTAAGGCAGTTTAAAGGAATCACCGTTAACAACTTTATTCATCTTGCTCAAGTTTTTCGTACCAAATATTATCTAGGAGGTACACGTTGAAGTTCACAGGGATAGGATTAGTTATTGTTGCCGCTGTATGTTGGGGCATTAGTGGGGGAATTGCCGATATTTTAATGAATAAAGGCTGGGATCCCCTTGTGATTTCACTCTACCGAGGGGCTATTGGCTTTATATGTTTTTTCGTGTGGTTTCTCCTTCGCTTTAGACAAAATCGGGGTATCTCTCCACGTAATTGGATATGGTCTCTTTTAGCGGGTGTGGGCGTTGCTGGTAACTTCACATTTTATTTTCTAAGTATCCAAGCCTCGAGTATTGCCATTGCCGCTACTTTAATGTATACCGCACCTGTATTCGTCCTATTAATCTCCTTTTTATTACGAATGGAGCATTCAACTTGGTTTAAATGGGGTTGTATTACTGGTGTTCTTTTCGGGATTATCCTGCTTACAGGTGTCTATAATACTGAATCGATTTCAGTGAGTTTGTTAGGAATGGCTGCCGGGCTTGCTGCTGGCCTTTCCTATGCTTTGTTTATATTCGGGTTTAAGAATGCGTCTTCTCATGGAAACCCACCTACCACGTTAACCATTGCTTTTTTTTCATTTTGTCTCATCCTTTTCTTCTTTACGGACAAAGGGGAATCAGCAGCTGTACTGGCGTCTAAGGATTTAGGGCTATTTTTACTATTAGGAATTCTGGGTGCTGGACTGTCCTTTTTAGTGTATGTAATTGGAATTCGAAAGACTACTCCGGCAAATGCTTCGATGGTCGCTATGGTAGAGCCGGTGACAGCATCATTATTTGGCGTTCTGGTAATCGGGGATCACTTGAACCTCATTCAAGTGTTGGGAATGGCGGTCATCCTGGTGACGATCACCGTACTTAGCGTGAAACAGTCCAACTGAGAAAGAATATTTCATCCTTTCCTGAAAAAACATTTAGTTTCCAAAGGAAAAGGGAAGGGAATCTATAGCCCTTTTCCTTTGGTCTATCATTTGAGTATTTTAAATACTAATGTCTCAACGCACGATAAATCGAATAATCCACTTCGCCCGAGATATTCTCGAGCCCCTTTTCACACAATTCCAGGGCCATTAAATTCTCTTCAGAAGGCGGGAGGTTTTTCTCAGACGCATAAATTCCAAATTCAGTTGATGTCCTAAATCCAAAACGTTGATAGTATAGAGGATCTCCTTCAACAATGATTCCTTTAAACCCCATTTCAGCCGCTAATGTGATTCCTTCCTCTAACATAAACGTGCCAACGCCCTGTTGTTGTTTATCCTTTACGACTGAAACAGGGGACAACATCAAGATTTCATGTTCATGACTATGACTAATGGGGAGTTTTGAAAGGATATAGTGACCGATTATCCTCCCTTCTTTCTCAACGACCAGATCAAGTTGCGAAATATAATAGGGTTTTTCCCGGATCTCCTTTACAAGTGCTTTTTCGATGACTCCATCTGAAAAAGTGGTGTTCCTGAATATCTCATAGACAAAGTCTTCAATGTAACGATATTCTTCTTTTTTTACAGGCCTTATCTTCATTCATACACCTCCAAAGGTAAGTTCTACATACTGAATCTAATAGCGATTGTCCTTCCTAAACACTTATATCCCAAAGACTGAGCAATGGCAACGGAGGGGGTATTTGATTCAAGGGTCTGATAGTGCATAGTTGCACCACTTGTTAGCCCTCGTTGTGAGAGGGCATTTACAATTGTCTTCGCATGGCCTTTACCTCTATAAGCAGGATGGGTAATAATCCCGACACTCAGAAAGCCTGATTCTCCTTTTATCCAGGAACCTGCTGCCACTACTTTCCCATGAAGGATCTGTAATAAGATTGAACTTTTCTCCTCATCAATGGAACTGTGCTGCCATTCGATTTCTGAGCATGAGTCACGCAATTCTTCCAGTAGCGTTCTATGGTGTTCACTCTTGTATTTAATCACGGATGAAGGGGATGTTTGAAGCAGTGAATCATCCTCTATATACCCTTGAAATGTCGGGCCGATGATATTGGCATGTTTGCCATCCAACGATTGACTCAGCCATTCAGCATCAAATACTACCGCAGGTCCTAGGTTCCTTACCGCTTTGCCCAGCACCGGTACGTATTTTAGTGGAGCGGATATGATACAGGAGATTCCATTGGAGAAAGTGTAAATACCGTTATATCCATCTAAACTCTTGGAATGCTGCAACACCTTCACATTAGGAACAATCAGGTCTGAGTAGTTACATCCAAGAAACTCAGCCCAATGAGCATACACTCGATCTATCATATCTATCTGAACCATCTATTCTCCCCCCTTCTAGCCTTACTAAGTAAATTCGAGAAAACTCAGTTTCCTGAATAATTACTGTTCACTTCCTTCATACTGCTCGCAATAAACATCGAAGCATCCTTCTTCATGAACACACGCTTTCCATGATGAAATGTCTTAATCCCGGTAGAAGTAAATCCGACGCCAGAGAGTGTTTCTTTTAACTCTGAATGTACAAATCCGTTATGTACTTTTGGATGGCTGATTTCTTCGTTTTTGTCAAAATCCACGATGATAAGCTTGCCGCCGTCATGGAGAATCGTGAACATTTCCTGTAAAATCTTTCGGGTATCAGGGATGTGAAGAAGAACAAGTGACATGAGGACAATGTCCGCTTTCACATCAGGGGTTCCCTGAGTAAAGTCGGAATGAAGGACATCAGCGTTTGGGATTGCTCTCTGGGTGATCTTTTCTTTTGCCACTTCTAACATCTGCTCCGATGAATCAATTAACAATGTCGAAGCGACCAGATCTGTCAGTTCTAAACTAGCAAGCCCTGTACCGCTCCCATAATCGATTAAGGATTTAGTCTGACTGTCTTGCAATTCTCTTTTCACTTCCTCCACGACAATTTGAGCAAGTTCCTTTCGTTCTTCTGTATCGTATCGCTTGGCCATTTCTTCAAAAACGTTCTGTTCCATCCGTCACACTCCTATTAAAGATTCTTTGTCGTCATTATATCAAAAGTCAGTATTGGGGATTTATTTTTGGTACACTACACATAGTTCAATTTTAGAAAAATGAGGTGATGGTCATGAAACCATTCACACCGGAAGAACAGCAGCAATTGATTGAAGCGTTTCGTTCGATCATCCGTAAATCGGAAAATGCTCTTGCTCGTATGAAACCAGGCACACCGCAGACGAACTTGCTTGAGAAACGATTGAAAGCAGCAAGGATTGGCGAAGATGTTCTCCATGCACGATGGGAAGACAAGGAGTTGGTTGTTAGCAAAGATGAGTTATTAATGGCAAAAGAGGTGCTGAAGGGATTGCTGTTGATGCTTCCTTCCTTTCTTGAGAAAACAAAGCCAGGGAGTGGACAGCGGACTTATATTGAGAGAAGGATAAAGGCATTTCAGACTGCTGTTTCCTATTTGGATAATGAGGGTAATTAATAGAGCTGGCTCGCCAACTCTTTATTTTCTCTCTCTTATTTTTTCACTTCGGATTCATTCTTCACACACGCTATAACCGTATCCCCAAACGACCTTACGTCGGATAAGTAATCATAACCCTCAGGAGACCCAAAGCTATTAAACATCCGAACTGCTACAATATCCTCTTCAGGGATGACTAATAGGGTTACATTTGTAAATCCAAGTATTTGATAGGAACCTTTAGGGACTTGATCACCTATCTCTGTCTTTTTGGCTGGTAAATCTTTGACAAACCACAAGAATCCATTTTGAGGTAAGTCTTTATGGAGGGTGGATGGACTTTGGAGAGAAGTAGCTACCTCTATTATTTCTTTCGGAACTATTTGCTTTCCATTCACTTTTCCTTTTTTTAAATGGAGATACCCCCAGTAAGCGAGCTCCCTGGTCGATACATACATGTTCATTTTTTCCCCTTCAGTGCTTTCACTGGTCTTCCAGTCTTGATCCCCTTCATAACGCAACACGACATCGACAAGCTTTTCGTGTTTCTGTGAATACCAATTGGATTCAGTAAACCCTAAAGGGGTAAAGACACTTTCATGAAGGATATCTGCAACTGATTTACCTGTTGTTCGTTTAACAATTCGGGTTAGAGCCTCGATCCCAATTTGCTTATAAGACCAACTTGAGCCTGGAGTAAACTCACGAATGTCTTCATTTGCCTGTTGAGTTAATCCATGTGTATGAGTAAGTAAATGTCTTATCGTTGTACCTTTCCAGGTGTTCTCTTCAAGTTCAGGCAAATAGGATAAGACTGGATCATCTATGCTGTTTATGCAGCCATAGTACAATGCATAAGAAACTGCAAAACCGATGTAGCTTTTTCTAACTGAAGCAACATGAAATTGAGTATCAGCCTGAACGGTTCTAGCGTCTCCTTTACCCGACTGCTTCCCTATGTACCGCTCCAACACAATGGAATCTTGATGAATGATAAGAGTGGAGGCTCCTGAACAGATGACATTATTAAAAGTTGATTTTACGTGGTCAACTACTGGTGTGAAAATTGGATTGTCTTTGTGATCAAGGATCAAGTCGTGTTTAATCAGCGGCATAGCTTCCCCCCTACTCATAAAATTCCATATAAGGTTTAGCTTCCTTATAATAATCGATTCGATCTTGCAACGTGCCACTATGAAACTCAAATGTGTGACCATCTGAATCGGTAAAATAAATTGATTTCTTATCACGACTGTCTCGCTTTCGACCTGGCAGAATGTTTACCTTCAAATCCGTTAACTCTTTATACGCCTGCTCAAAATCTTCTTCTTCAATCGAAAAGGCTATGTGAGTATAAGATTGTGAGATTTCATTCCTAGGGATATGCTTTTCCTCATTCAAGGCAAGCCAATAGCCATGAAGATCAAAGTAGGCTGTTGTTTTCCCTTTTACGAGTAACTTTGCATTGAACACTTGCTGGTAAAAACGGATGAAGCGTTCCAGGTCTGAAACAGAGAAGAGAAAATGATTAATTCCTTTAATATTCATGAGATTCACCTCTGCTATTTAAAAAGCTTACCCTATTCTGGATAAGCCAACTTATACTAAAAATGATCTTTAGAATTCATTACTTCACACATGAAAAAGCCAATACGACTGGAATCCGTTGCCTTCTAACAAATTCCTCTTCGCTACTAAAATGCTCCCGTTTTGGTGTACCCTCTCGCAAATCCAATATGGTAAAACCAGCTTGTCTAAGTGCTGAAAAATATTGTTCAATTGTGCGGTGATACTTCACCACTACTTGATCAATCCAGGGCTCTTTTCTTTCACCATCATGGAAATAATCATCGACAATCCAATTACCACGTTTATCACCGGTTTGCTTACTCGCAAATGACGAAGTGGTAAGGGGATGCTGGATACTAAACACAAATCTGCCGCCTTCTTTAAGCGTTTTATTTACATTTTGGAACAGGTGGTTAATGTCTGAAACATAATGGAAAGCGAATCGGGACGTTACAAGTTCAAATGCATCTTGCGGATAATCATACGTTTCCATGGTTTCATTGTGTATTGTTCCTTTTTGTTCAAGTAAGTTAGACCGAGCAGCTTCCACCATTTGTGCTGAACCTTCTACTCCTGTATAGTTTTTTGCCCCTTTAAGGATGAGTTCTTTTCCGAATGAGGCATCACCACACCCTAAATCTAAGATGCTTTTATTTTGAATACTTCCCATTAATTCATGAATAATTGGACCTTCAATGGCATTGTTTGGACTGTCTGGTCTATTTCTTCTTTTCATATAATTCGAAAAAAAATCCGTTTGATCATAAACACTAGCTCCTCTGAATTCCATCGAAACATCTCCCAATCTACTACTTTTTTATTAATTTCTGTCATCGCGTAATACACAAATTAATGTATTCTAACACGAAATTTAGTGAATAAACAAGCATTAATTTCCTAATTTTCAAAAAAATACATCTAAAAGAGCCACGGAGACAGGTGCCGTGCTCCTCAAAATTAGTATTTGTTCCAATCTACCATTCGACGGGGATGGATATTTGGTTTTCGTTTTCTTCGATATTCACATGCATACTTAGACATTTATCTTCACTTCACAACTTTATTTTTGAAAAAAATTATAAAACTTTTTTGAATGAGTAACAAAATTTTTCGTAACCCATTTTAGTTTCATAAAATCTGTGTGCTTCTTCGCGAAATAAGCCTGATTCTAACGCGACGATCCCACACCCGTTTTGAATAGCATATTGGTGTATATATGAAAGTAATTGTTCACCGTATCCTTTGGAACGTTGTGAAAATTGAGTAACCAAGTCATAAACAAAAACATGCTTCCCATAATAAAAGTTGGTTCGAATTGCTATTCCTGTTACTGCAACAGCTTTTTCATTAACATATATCGCAAACAGCTTATATCCTTCTTCTCTCATACTTTGGAGAAATCCAATATATTTGCTTTTGTTCAGATCGGTTCTTAATTCGTTTAAAACCGGAAATGCTTCTAGCCATTCCTTCTCTTCTATTAATTCTTTTATCATTCCATTCACTCCAAATAAATATTTTTCAACATAAATATAAATTCTTTCTTCCAGAAAACAAGGTTAAAAGCTTCCGCCATCTTCTTCAAAAATCCAGGCAATGATACACCACTATCAATATAGTACAGCTCCGTAATAACTAGAATGCACAATGCCAGTAAGACAGAAATAACAAGAACCGCTGACCACATTCTGCTATCTTTATATTTAATATTTCTATGCTTCTTCTTTCTATATAAACTCTGGGCAATTCGAAGCCGTTGATTTTTGTCTTGTTTGCCGGAATTCATAGTATCTATCCCCTTCCGTCAACGATTAGGGTGATTACTTTTACTTATGACCCATTTAACAGCGTCCAAAAGATTTTCAGCAACATAATCCGGATCAATATCTGCCCAGTTTTCCCTGTACTGATTTAAAGAACCCTGTCCCCATCCCGTAAGCACTAAAACCTTCATGGCTCCAACAGAATGAGCTGCCAACATATCCGTTGAACCAACGTCACCGATAAATACAGTTTTAGTTAAATCCAACTTATGTTTTTGTGATGCTTCTAAAAGCATCCCTGGTTTTGGCTTATGACAATGGCAGTCATCTTCTGAGGTATGAGGACAAATAAAGGCATCATCAAATCCATAAGATTGAAATTCCTTATAAAAATCATCGAGAGTGGCTTCACCCCTGCTAATTCTATGCTGATTCGTACAGACAAATGTTTTAATAGAATGATCCTTTAACAATTGTAAGGCATCTCGACTGAACGAATACGGGGAGAAATCTTTCGGATGAATAAAGTGTCCCGTACCACCAATCGTTCCATCACGGTCAACGAAAACGGCTTCAATGTTCATTGGTTTGGTACTCCCCCTATGGTAGACAAATTAGCTCTTACTTTGTACTTCACTTAGAAATTCTAATAGGACATCCGTATACAAATCAGGTTTCTCCACATGAACTAAATGAGACGCAAATGGAATGACACACACATGTATGTGACTATGTATGTTCCGGTATTTGGCGGCAGTTTCAACTTCTGCTGGATTCCCTTCACCCACCATAAAGAGGATCGGAGCACTTATGTTATCTAAGTCAGATGTATATTCAAATGGGTACCAGTTTTCGTCCCTGGCCATATAAATAAACTGTCTCCAGTCGGATTCGTGCTGCAGATCCAATTGCTTGGTGAATTCGCTATTTTCCAATACTTCTCTTTGGAATTGAACATCTTGCGCATGCATGTCCGCCCAATTATCCGGCTTATCAGAGGTAATACCAGACAAAGTTAAGCTTTGTAATCGCTCCGGGTATTTCTTGGCAAATCGCAAACCCACTAGCCCTCCCAGTGAGCACCCCACTAAATGCAGTTGATCAACTTGTAAATGATCAAGCGTTTCCTTCAAATCATCTGCAGCGTCTTCGAAATAGTTGCTGAAATCATCACTTACTGACTTTCCATGTCCCCTTAAATCTGGTACTATGACTTTCATGCTTTCTTGAAGTACCTCTCTTTGTTTCTCAAAATCAGTAGTCCCAGTTTGTAACCCCGTATGGAGAAAAACAATCGTTTCCCCTTCTCCATATACTTCTGTATGTAAAATCATTTAATGTCCTCCCAATCATTTTTATTAAAACCCGTCATTTTAAAACTTCCCACTCTTCATAAACCTCTGCGTTCAGCCCCAGCTCATTGGTTTCCAACCACTCAAAAGCTTTTATCACTAAAGGGGATGCGTTTTCCGGAGTTACCTCATGTTCGGATACCCACACAGCTCCTAATGAATCTTGTCCTTCAAACTGTTCTGGAATGCCTATTTCCCCACCGATCTTTCTCACAGAATAATAGACGGCAATATGATGAACATTGGTAAAATCTCTCCACACTGAAGGAAATTTGAAATCACTAACCCCGATTTGTTCCTCGATTTCAATCTCTATACCTGTTTCTTCTAGAAACTCTCTCCTCATCGCTTCTGCTAAACTTTCACCTTCTTCCAAACTACCTCCAGGTAAGTCAAACCGATTAATATAGGGGCCCCCACCTTTATGTATTACTAAGAGTTTGCCATTTTTTATATAGATGCCATATACACCGAAAGCTCTATGATACTTTTTATCTGACATACTTATTCGTCCTCCCTAAGAAGTGATCCTTCACACTCGTTAGTAGTTCTTGTATTCTATTCATCAATACCATCTCATTCCCCCACCAATTAAGAACGACAAGGTACAATGAGTGACAGAAAAGTTAAGATGAAATTATGTAACTTACTACCAATTATTTCAAAATCAAGAAACTTACTCAAGGAAAACTTCAATAAAAAGGACTTATCCTCCCCGGACAAGCCCTTCTCCATCTATTGCTCTTTCAACATCGTATACTTCCGATAAGCCTTGTAATAACTCCCTGTCAATAAAACCACCATAAAAGCAGGAAACAGTTTCAACAGGGCGAATGGCGTTTCAAAAAGAAACGCTTTCCAGAATAAATCATTCTCCATATTCCAAAGACCATCATGATAGATTTCTGGATCCTTGTAATAGCCAAACGAATAGATGAGAAAGATCATGCCAAACCAAAAGGAATAGCCCATGAGTCGTTTATAGTATTGACTCTTTGATTCTCGGTCTGAGAAGATTTCATTTTGATCATCGCTTTCTTTCTGCCAATACCGTATCCCACTCAACCAGTACCCCTTCAGGTAGCTCCAACCGAAATCCTCATAGATCCCCTTATATTCCTCCAGCTTTTTCTTGGATAGATAATCCTGATAGTCAAGTCGCATCACATAGCTCTTATCGGTTTTTTCGAAGGTGTATATTCCCAGACCGCTGATGTTTGTGCAGCGATAACCTTTTTGTAATTGCTCGTTCAGCCAGCGTTCTTCCTTTTCAATATTGATGAACCATTTAAACTTCTTCAATCGCTTCACTTCCTTCATACAAGGATACAATGTGCAGGAGCCTTTCTTGCTCCATTTTCAAAATGGCGCTTCCTTCTGAAGTGATACTGTAAATCTTTCTCCTGCCTGAATGTCCAACAGGTTCGATCCAACCGTGTTTATTCAGGTTCTCAATCGCACCGTATAATGTACCGGCAGCTAACACAACGGTCCCATTACTCATTTCTTCAATCTTCTGCATAGCCGCATATCCGTGAAGTGGCTCACGGAGAGCTAATAAAATATAATGCATCGTTTCAGACAATGGCAATAATTTATGTTTCATGTTCTCACCCTTTTATTCAGTTCAACTATATAGTTCAGCTTACTAACAAGATAATACAGTTCAACTGAATAGTCAACCATATTTTTGAAATTCCATTAAAAAAAGCCAATTTCCGGTACATTCGGAAATCGGCTTATCTATTACCAGTGGGCTTGCAGCTTATTGCCATCTGGATCGTAAAAATGGAAAAAGGCATGACCACTATCTTCTTTTATCTCATCGACCTTCACCCCGTGATCCGTTAAGTGTTGATGAAATTCACCCAGCCTCGGGCTTGTAAAGCCAATGCTGAATTCCTGTTCCTGGTTCACTGTAAAATGGGCAAAGGTTTCATCTTCCGTTGGGATGAGGATCAGCAAGAACGGTCCTTCATTTACCTTAATGGCGGCCAGTTCTTCGTTAACATTTAATAGCTCTAGACCCAACATATCTCTGTACCAATGTGCTGACTGTTCGACATTCTTGACTGGAATTCTAATATAATGCACTTGTTCAATGAATGATTTATTCAAATCCTTCTCTCCCTTATACTGGTATATCAAGTAGTTCGCTTTCTGTATTCCCTTCTCCTTTAATTTTCCATAAAATTCCATATTATTCATCTTTTAGCCCATTCTTTGCACCATCAGTCTCTTCCTCAGGATCCCTCACTTTCCCGTCCAGGATATCGTCCAGGGGAGTGTATTGATTGTTGGGGAGTTTCTTTTTTCGGATGGCTCTAATGATAATAAACGCCGGTATGGCAAGATAAACAACAAATGCAAGTCCCATTGATAAAATTTCTTGAATGCGATTAATGATTTCCATCTACCCTTCCCCCCTTAAAGAATGAGAACATGAACCGCTCCCACCATATGCATATACAATCCTGTGAGAGATAGAACGGTCCCCAGAAGAAATGTCCACGGGTTGTCCTCTGTTTCTTTATCAAAGGTCCAGATTGTAAAGAAGGCTACCGTCAACGTGATGATTGGGAAAATGACATATTGGGGGCCGAATGCGAAGGATATCCCGCCAAAAATCAGGACAAATATGCCATAGGGATTGGCATTCTTGATACGATCAATGTATTCTTTTTCAGCAGTCGAGAAACCTTCATCATCATAGGAGTAAAATACTTGCTTCAATTGATTAAGGAGATTGACGATCTTTTTAAATACTTCCATTTTCCCCTTCACTACCTTCCTAACCGCTGGAATCAATAAAGCTCTATATCCATTTTACGTCTCAACTTTCCCTCTACCATCAAGCTTTCTTGAACTGTAAAAACACAGCAGACCAGCAGCTGCAAAAAGAAGGAACGGAATGATGACATACTCAGGCATAATGATCGTCCAATAAAGGAGATATGCGCTTATGGCAAACAGAAACCAGCTAATGATCAGTAAAAAACTTGAGGTCAGTTCTTTGAATGTATTCATGGCACTCTCCTCCCTATGAATGTTTCCGGAAGCTCTTCATATGATAATGACCCCAATCTTCTTTAAGATCATCAAAATGCACAATACTCCAAGCATTAAAAAAGGTCTGTCCCCGTTTGTTAAAAAAGAAGAGATCGTCTATACAGTAAGAGGCGTGTTGAATGATTCCGCCTGTATTTTCCCATGTAAGCACATCACCTGCTCTAATCGCTTCAGATGAGATCATGTGATAATCCTCATTTTCTAAACTTTGAAGAAACGTTTGGGGATGTACCCATTCATGTATGATCCATTCTTGTCCAGTGATAGCGAAGATTGTAGCCGATAAACAATTACTTCCTGCTGTGGATGGGAAGGTGTTTGCAAACTTAATTAAGTTTGAAGGCGTTTGGGTCGGAACATCATAGCAAGTCCACTCCTCCCATTGCTGGGCAATATCTGTTATGAGTTCTTCTTTATAACCATAAGAGAGTTCTTCCCACATCGCTTTATGAAGGACTAGATACTTCTCTCCATTCACTTCAACAACATTGTTACCAATATATGATGTGTCTACAGAGAAGTCAGAGATCGGATGAATCAATCCCCTGTTCACTTCCACTTGAATCCGAAAAAGCTCGATTTTCTTCTCAACTGGCAGCTGATTCACCCAGCCTGGAGGTGTCACCAGTACATACTTAACTTCCTTTGATAGATTCCAATATTCATAGCTGTTTGCAAGTTGTACCTGTTTATAAGTTGAATGGTTTTTGAACTCTTCGTGGGGCACCACTAGGACATTACTTAGATATTCTTTAAAAATGGCAAGGTTTTTTTCTGGGAGGAAAAAGAGGTCTTTGTCCGGCACAAATGTTTGTATCCATTTCTTCATAGTGTCTGGTGTTGGTTGGATTTTTCTTTTCACTTTCATTCTCCTCTGTTGTTCATCCTCTACGAAATTCCAATATCAGTCCATCTCCAATCTGAGAAGATTGTTTCAGCAGCTCTTTGCTGGCTTGATCAATCCAATAGTATTGAAGTGTCTCTCCAAAATACGTTTTCACCTTCCAAGCATCAACATATTCGTCAAACCCTCTTTTGACAAGCTCTGACTCGACTACTTGAATGTGAATATCAACTTCTGACTCAAGCGTTGCATTGAAACCATTTAATTGCAGGGAATAACCAGACTTCAACTGCAGCACACGCAATAGCAGCTCCACAGAAAACGTGTCAACATAGTATCCATTTAGCTTGATGGTTTTTTCACTATCTTTAATCGCGATATGTACTTCTTCATCACTATATTCGGCTTTCACATGTTGACTGCCATTTAAGTAATCAGTGAATGAAATAGGTTTACACGTTGCCCTTTCCATTACAGTGATACTTTTTCTATTGCCTATAATGCCGGAATTCAATTTTTGCACTCTCTCAATTGCTTCCCGGCCGTTGATACGAACAAACTTTACCTTCTCCGTAGTGGAACCAACCTTTTTTTCTTTTCCGTTTTCAATAAGATAAATGTCCTTTACATCTTCAGTCTCAACTATTGCCTCTGCACTTATTTTCATCGATTGTGCTCTACTCTTTTCCATATCTACATCCCTTTATTATTTGATTTCCTCCGCCAGCTCTAAAATAATCCCCTCCGGACCACGGACATAGCATAGCTTATAACTTTCTTCATATTGCTGGATCTCACTAAAGGTTTCCGTACCCTTACTTTTCAAATGGGCAACCATGGTTTCAAGATCATCAACAGCAAAGCAAATATGGCGGATACCCAATGTGTTGGGAAACGTTTGCTGAATACCATTTTCATCTGACGGTGTACGATACTTGACGAGTTCTAACCATGTATGACCGTCCGGCAATCCCATTCCTACACATGAGGTTTTCACATCTTTCATGCCAACTACCTTGTCCAGCAGTTCTCCATCCATCTCCCATTCGGCTTTTACCTCAAGTCCTAAATCAATAAAGAACTCTTTAGCCATTGAAAGGTCGTTTACGTTGATACTGATATGATCCATTCTGTTGATTTTCATGTTAGTCCTCCTATGTACTTATGCATTGCTAACAATTAACATACAAATGATCTTATAGCATCTTGTCCGCCAGTTTAATATTCTCCTTTAGATATACAGGTAGTTCAGGATGGGCAAGAATTTCTAAGGTAGTCATCCAAATGACATCATCAACTTCTTCAGTACTTTTAGCGAAAGGTTCTCCAGTTTTGTGATGGCACAGAAAAACGATATCAATTACATGGACCCCTGAGTCAGTATCAAAGGAAGAACTATTTACATATTTAAGCCCCGTAACCTCGCAACCTACTTCCTCAAAAATCTCTCGAATCAAAGTTCTTTCTAGAATATCTGATGAAACTCCTTCAACTTCACATTTCCCGCCTACGAGTGAAAGAGTGCCTCCAGCGTGTTCCTCCTTTTCACTTCTAAGGATTAATAGCCACTTTCCATCTCGGTGAATAGCACCTTCTACATTGACTACAAACATAAAGTCCCCCCTAAACCATATTCAAAATACACCTAACCTGAAATATTAACGGAGTACCAACTACGGATCAAAAAGTCTATCTAAACTTTGTCACTCAGCTACCTTCACTTTGACCTACGATAGCATCGACTACGTGCTCTACCGGTGCAGCCGCGTCAATAATCATTCCGTTCTTTGGAATGTCTTCTTTCGTCTCATGCAAACGAACTATGAGCTCCCTTTCCGACTTCTTCCCTCCAAATTCATCTTCCGGTCGAGCGTCCAGGCGTTGGTTCAATGTTTCAATATCGACCTCCAGAATAAACACACCATCAAATAGATCGATAAATTTCGGGAAGTTACGGGAACCACCGCAGAAAAATGTTACTGGCTCATTCTTGTTATCGACCAACGCTTTTACCTTATCCAAATCCCATATATGATTCTTGTGAGAGGCAGTATCGGTCTTTTCACCAGTTTCCGGATCACCTTGATAAGCCAATTCCCGGTCACCATGAATGGCTTGATAGCCCCGCCGCTGCAATTCATTACAGATCGTTGTTTTGCCAGTACAGGAAACGCCTTCGATCAAATAATTTTTGACGCCCATTTTAAAGCCTCCCTATCATTAGATAAGCCAATGATCAATTAGCTGATCTTCAGCTATTTCCCTTTAGTAGAACAACTTACGTAGTTGTTAACCCTAATAAATGGTCTGAAAACAAAATAAACTCCTCTAGATAAATAGGTGAATTCGGTGATGCTAAAGGTGTCAGCTTCACATCCGTTAAGTAAATACAAGCAGTAGAATTTACGATTGTTTTGTCAGTAATGTCTATTTCCGGACTAAGCTCGTATTCTTGCAGAGCACGCCCCAGAATAGGCTCCTCTTCTACATTTTCTGCTAGTTGCATCTGAAAATCAGCCTCGATGGTGGCAGATTGAGTAAGAAAAATCATCTTCTTTTCTGGGTATTTATCTTTTAGTTCCTCAAATTTAATTTGTAATTCTACGATTGTCAGTTTTTTAAAGTCTACCGCCTCTACTAATTCTTTACCTTTCATATTGGCGCCTCCCTATTTTCAGTAAAAGAGTAAGCATTAGTTTCTTAAAAGTTGTAACTCTCAATTCCAATTATTTCAAATATTACTTATAAAATGCAAGAAAATTTAAACAATCCCTTTCAACACTAGACCTTGGGGAAGAAGTTAAGGTTCTGGCAGGTCAAACAGTATTTATGTCGAAATTTATACATAATACGTATTTAAATGGGGGCGTAAATGATGGCAGAAGTTTTGTTGTTCCACCATGTTTTGGGTAAAACGAAGGGGATTGAAGCATTCGCAGATCAATTGAGAGATGCGGGGCATATTGTATATGTGCCGGATTTATTTGATGGCCAAATATTTTCCTCACTGGAGGAAGGATTGGGGTTTGTGAAGGAAATAGGATTTGGAGAAGTGACGGCGCGTGGCATTCGGGCAGCCGGCGACCTTTCTCAAGATGTCGTCTATGCTGGGTTTTCACTAGGTGTCCCGGCAGCACAGCAGCTCGCTCAAACACGCAATGGCTCAAAAGGAGCACTGTTTTTCCATGCATGCCTCCCAACCTCCGAGTTCGAATCTCCATGGCCAGCCGACTTGCCCGTGCAGATTCATGCCATGAATGAAGATCCTTTCTTCGTTGAAGACGGTGACATTGAAGCAGCTCGTGAACTTGTGAAGACTGCCAATCACGCTGAACTTTTTCTGTATGACGGCAAGGAACACCTCTTCACCGACAGCAGTATACACTCTTACGATGCCGACGCGACGAAACTAGTGATCAAGCGGGTTCTTGAATTTCTCGCATAGGCATCAGGAAGCATGGGGACGGTTCTTATGCTTCCTTTTTTGACTAACACGAAGCAGCAAGCCGTCCCAAGGCGGAATGTTCAGCTGATCATTTCAAGAAGATGTTTTGATGAGCGATATTAATTTATATCTTTCTTGCTCATCGTTCTTTATTTTCCCAACAATATTATCCTGAAGTAAGTATTCTCGTACTACTTCATTATGAAATATCCGTTCATAATAAATGGCATTATCGCTAAGCTCCTTGAACCACGCCTCTTTTTTTAACTTCCTTATATTTTTCTGAAATCTTATATCGTCTACATCTAATCCTCCACCCATAAATAGTAAGCCCAAGATTACACTTCCAATAGTCCCTAAAATTATCTTAACCATTCTCAGTTTAATCGCCTCTTCATCATTATTTGTTTAATAATTTTATTCATCTATCTTCATTGTTAGCCAGGGAAGCGCGGGGACGGTTCCTGTGCTTCCTTTTCGATAAGAAGGAAGCAGAAGAACCGTCCCCATGCTTCATTTATATTCCATCTTCAGAAACTCAAATGTGCTGCCATTTGTATCTTGCATAAAAGTCTCTACATCTTTAAATCCAACTTTTCTGTATAGTTTTATCGCCCTCTGATTAAAGGTTGCTACAGACAATGTGATTTTTTTAGGTTTGAATTCTGATTGTACATAGTTCATACCTGCCCTTAAAAATTCAATTCCATTACCCTTACCAGTTAAATCCGGTCTCATTCCTAAACCAATATCAAAAATTCCGTCAGCTATTTTACTGACACTGAAGAAGGCAACCAGTTCCTTATCTTTTGAAACAGCAAACATTGTATTCCCACGTTCTTCCGGGTTTAAAAATTCTTCTAAATCTTCTGCATCCGCTTCCATATCATAAAATGAATAGTCACCATCGTAATGCCAATTAAATGCAATATTTTCTGCCTCTTCTTGTGTCATAACATTAAATTTATAAATCATAAAGCCTCCTGTTTAAGTAAGAAAATCATTGTTCTATGTGCTTGCAAAATCGGTATCTCAATTCGAAGTAACGGGACAATTAGCTGATCCTAAGTCATTAAAGCCTTAGCTTAAGATGATCTGCACATTATTAGCAACATAATTCCTAAACCTTAATAGTTCATCATTCTCAAATTGACAATCATCTTTTTCACTCGAATAACAATCAATTATTTTATTGACGGTGCTGCTCAATTCTTTCGGCAAATTCGCTAAACCCCAACGTCCAGCCTCTTCCTTTGAAGAAATGACTCCTTCTTTTACATACCAAAACACTCTAATCATATTTAGCGTGCAATAAACGGGGTCTTCTTGAATGCGATCTAGACATTCTTGAAAATCTCCGACTATTGACGATAGATAATCTGAATGCGGAACTACGGGAAAGGTTTCTGCAATAGGTTCGCCTGTCACACAAATCCCCCTATTATGTAAAATAGTGATATGGGCTGCTAAATCCGGATCAGTGCCACTACCTTCACCTAAAAATTCGTGTGTGTTCCTTGCCAAATCATGTTCATACCGCTCTCTCCAGAACTCACTATAATGGAATTCAAATGGACAAGGGTGCTGCCAATCTTTTAATTGTTCCTTATTAATAAAACTGATTTCGACTGGGTATGGGGAATTGGAACAAGTCAAAAAGAATTTAGCTAACTTCCTTTTCGTTTCAACTGTATTAGATTTTTTCGTGACGACTAATAAATCAATATCGCTTTTGTCTGGATTAAATCCCCCCATTGCTAAGGAGCCGTGAATATACAATCCAGCAAGGTCATCGTTTAATATAGTAGTGAGTTCTTCTTGTATACTTGCAATAATACTTTCAACTTCAGCTGAGAACGACTCCATTAAGCTCATCTACTATTCTCCTTTTTTCATTAACCTCCCCAATACAAGACAATACTTGATTGAAGATCACCTTATGTATTTGTCCCCGCTACATTAAGAACTACTCAACACTATGTTTCAATTCTTCCTTTTAAACACTTTATTCCGTTCTATCACCGTACAACCGTTATTCTGGAATGTCTTAAGCATCGGGAGGTTGTTGTGTCCAGTTGAGCCAATGTAATAAGAAGCGTTAAAGTCTTTTTTTAAGATTTCTAGCGATTGTTGGTGGAGAAGTTTGCTTTTCCCTTTCCCTCTTTCGCTTGGAAGGATCCCGAAATAAAAAATCCTTCCCTCTTCTAACGTTCCAGGTTCTATATGAGGCATCGTGACTCCGATTGGAGTTCCATTTTCATAAGCAACCATACAAGACTTCTTATAGTTAGGACCCAGTTCCACTTCTACGCTTCGCATCTGTTCATCGATATTTAATGAAGATGGCGAATTTAGTGATCCTTCCATCGAAGCTTCCCAGACCTTTTTAAACTCGGCTAACGGAAGGTCGTGTAAATTCTTTAATGTGAATCCGCCTTGCATGTTGGATGATTCATCAAGGACTTTGTGAACAGTAACGTGTTCGTCATGTAACGTAAACTCATACTCTTTCAAAAGGGAGTCTACCTCTTTGCTACATTGACTATCCACAAGGATATTTACATTTTTGCAAGTATTAATAGATGACTCCCTCATTAAATATGGGATGAGTTGGATTAGTTCTTGGTCTGTCAGATTTTTTGTATTTTCAACCGTTACAAAGTTTTCTCCTTTTATCAATTTTATTCTTGCCATTAAATCTGAACTGAAAGCTTTTTTCATCATCTTCGCGTCACCCCTTCCCATAAACCTATACTTTCATCTTCATACCAATTATTTCAAATTCAATCATCTTACTCAAGAAAATTTTCCAATAAAAAAGAAGCTCATCCTTATTCAGGATAAGCCCAGATTTGAATTCAAGATAACCATTCGCAATGAATGAATCAATATAGTCTACATCCACGCTTCAATACAATGGACTGACTTTGTCCTTGTATCTACTTTTACTTTCTTTCCTATAGCCAAAGGGTGCATGGGATGAGTGTGGCACGTATCAAACTCAGCTAAAATAGGAATCTCTTTGCCGTCTAGTTGTTCCATAAGAATATCGATTGGCATCTTACCCGTTCCTAAATCATCAAATCCCTCATGTTTCCCCAAAATGATCCCTGACACCTTTTCAAAGATTCCGTGCAGTTTTAACATTGCAAAGTTCTTTTCCACTATCGACGCATCTTTCGCACAATCTTCTATCAGCAAGACATCCCCATTTTTTATAGGAGGGAAATAGTCCGTACCAATAAAACCATACATCGCATTTACATTTCCACCTATTAATCGACCTTCCGCGACTCCGGTGTTTCTTGTTATCCATTCATTTCGGTACAGAGTTTTTTCTTTTGTTTTGTCTAACCAATTTACAGGTTCATCAGACCAATATGTAGGCATGGGAACTTCATAAGGAAGACTGCTTTCTGTCATAAAGTAGTTAACAAAGTATTGGTACGTATCATTCACTAATGGTTCAAATTCACCAAAGGAAGGAATGAGTGCAGGACCATAATAAGTAGTGATATTTGTTTTATGATAAAGAGCAAGAAGGATAGCCGTTGCATCTGAGTAACCTACTACGATCTTCGGATTTCTTATGAACGCTTCGTAATCTATGTAGGGTAAAAGGCTATTAGAATTGGTGCCGCCTATCGTGGACATCACCATTTTGATTTCTGGATCTCGCAATAACTCATTTAATTCATTTGCGCGCTCTTTAGGGGTACCTGAGCGATATCCTTCAGCCTTTCCTGTCAAATTCCCTTCGACTATAGATAAACCTTTGCTCTCCAGGAATGATTTTGCCCGTTCATATCGTTTTCTTGCTGTAACTGTTGCTGGTGATGATGGAGTGAAGATCCCCACTTTGTCGCCTGGGTTTAATTTATTCATGGAAGCCACCGTCCTTTATTGTGTTAACAATATGTATAGTTGCACACTCAACTATCAAACGTAATATCGTTACTTGGGTAGACATCTGCAAACCAACGCAACACGCCATTATGATGGTTTATAATTTGTTGGGCCGTGATATCTTGCGAATCCCAAGTGCTGTGTGCATCTGAAATTAAAGTGACCTTGTAATCCAAACTAAAAGCTCTTCTGCACGTTGTATCTACACATGCTTCTGTTTGAATTCCCGCAATGATCAAATGTTCAATCCCTTGTTTTTTCAGTTCATCATCTAAAGAAGTATTATAAAATGAATCCGGAGTCGTTTTTTGAATGATGACATCTTGAGGGTTTGGAGTGATTTCAGGATGGATCTCCCATCCCCTTGTACTATGCTCTAATGGTTTTCCTGTTGGTGCATTATGCTGTATAAAGAATATCAATGTCTCGTTAGAGCGTGCTTTTTCTATTAGATCTTTCAAAGTTTGTAGTAATCTTTTTCCTTTGTACACAACGTTACCTTCCTGAAACATTCCATTCTGAACGTCTATAATTAGTAGTGCATTCTTCATCATTTTCCCCCTTGAAATAAAACGTACGTTGGAAACTACAATAAGATACTTTTACATTCGCCCTTCTTTAATCTATACTTATTCACACTGAACCCGTTCATAATGCTTCCCTTCCTTTGGCAAACTTCCCTCTGGAGGTGTCCAAGCGGTTTGGCAAATAGTCTTTTCATCTACCACTGAGTATGTGTAAATCCAGCCTTTTTCGTTTTCAAACTCAACCTTTAAATGATAAGGATTGAATTGCCTCCTTGTTTGATGATCAATTTTCCATTCTTGATCGGGGTATTTTTTTTCAAGAAAATAGTTTAGTTGTTCTGTCTTATGTGATACTTGATAATCAATCCAATAGGGTCGAATCACGAAGAATGAAAGGACTATTAGAGTTATTGAGGACGCGATAATGAAACTTCATTTCCTGCTCTTTTTAGGTAATAAAAATGTGATTGCAAAGAGGATCAGGATAAATACAGCACACATTGTTATTTCTAATAGCGTTATTGGATGCACGAACATTCCCCCATCATTCCCGATACCTAAATAAAGCTGCTTACTGCTTTACATATTCACCATAAAGCAACTCCATCGCTTCCATAATCTTATGGTCAGAATCCTGATGGTTTAATCGATTAGGTAAGTTAACCGCCCCTAATGCAAAGAGATAAGGGTTTTCATTGAAGTCACCCATTATACCGATATCAACAGCTGCATCTTCCAGACCACCTGTCATATGGTTTAAATGGTGCACTGGTATTTGTCCTATATTTCCCTTTTGTCTAACCAATCCATTCATGATCGGTGTCCATAAGAGAGGCTTTGTTTTGTACCCTTGATAGATACGAATCATCAAATCTAGCATTTCGTTTAGCTGAGCTTTATTATCAACATCCCTTGGGTTTTCAGTAACATGTATGGAGGGATAAAAAGACTGGAGGGACTTATTTACCCTTTCCCAACCGCCACAACATTCAACAATGCTTCTGGCAATATAGCTATCGTGGCAGGCAATCATTACTTCAACCGCTTCCCTCAACGGAAGGGTTTGCCTATTTTGTAAGTGAGGGTAAAGTTCTTTGCTATCCTCTTCTGGATTTAAGGATACTTCTTTCACAATGGCATCCCATTTAAGCAAATCATCCTCCACCCACTTCGCTACGCAAAATGCGATTGCCACTTTTGCCGCTGATGCGAGGGGGATTGTGAGCTCGCTATTTAAAGAGATCCATTCTTTATTTTCTTTTGTGGAATAGATCGTTATCCCTACTTCTCCAACCTCTACTTCTTTCATTTTTTCTATTACGTTATTCAGTTTTTTCACCTACTTCGTTTTTCTTGGACAGATATTTATTAGAAGAACCCAATCAAAGCCTTATTGAAATTAAGTATCTAGTTTTGCACCCGTCCTACCATTTTATGTAGACAGTCAATAATCAAATCCGGTCGCTCAAGGAACACAGAATGTCCTGAATGTCGCGCAAAAACTAATTCACCCTTTAAAGACAATTTACTCTGGTTGGTGATAAGCTCTTCCCACTTCTCTTCAAAAACTCGTAACTCCCATTCAGGTATGCCATTTCCTAATTCAGATTGAATCGTATATTCCTTATCCCGTCCAATTACGATTAATGGAACATCAGGAAAATCTCCTAGACTCCTGATAACTTCTGCATCTTTCGTCCATTCCTTGATCTCTGATGCCATCGCTTTATAAAGTAATGGACTCACTTGAAAGTCCAACAGTTTTTGCTGAATGGCCTTTGAAAATTGATGTTGTTTTTCCGTAAGTGAAGGCTTCAGTATTTCCAATAGTTCTTGTTCACTCTTGGTTGAATACTCCAAGCTCTTTTCAATCCACGATTCATCTGTGTCTTGGTTTAATACAGGTAGATCAAGCTTCTCTAATTCTTTTAAGTTAACAGAAGTCGAGTCCACTAATATCACTCCGGCCACCTTTTCAGGATGCACTTTAGCGAAGTGTTGAACACATAGGCCGCCAAACGAGTGTCCCATTAAATAAAATGGCTCGTCGATTTGAAAGTGGTTGAGGATTTCGGCTAAATCACGAACGGTTGATGCTGTATTTTGAATACCACTCCCAATCTCACTCTTCCCCAGTCCTTGTCGATGAAACGTTAGAACTCTAGACGATTCACTTAAATTTTCTATTACCTCATACCACTCCTCAAATGAGCAGCCCATCCCTGTAAGAATAATAACAAGCGGACCTTTATTCCCTTTAAGAAGAACTTCCATTTTGTGGTCGTTGATTTTGATCAGTTGATTAATAGCTCTCAATCCTTTCGCTATCTCTAATGTTAATTATTTCAAATTTTTCAATTTTGAGCAATGCTCGGGTTTCATTAAATTCCAATACTAAATCTTCCCCCCAAACATTTAGTTGATCGGTGAAATGGTCCCATTTTCATAAAAAAACGTCCCCTGGGACGTTTTTTTGAAATATTCTCTACCAAATACTCTTTTCAATCATTCAGCCTTTCCTTCTCATTCCATTAAAAAGAGGGGTGGAGTAGATTCATGCGGGATATAGAAATTTCATGCGGGATTTAAATTAATCATGCCGCTTACGTAACAATTGTGCGGGTTTCAGAGACTATCAAGCGAGATTTCCGATATTCATGCCACAGTGTCGAATTCTCTTTATATGTGAATACCAAGACACCACAGGGACAGGTACGCGGCCCCTATTTTAGAAACAAGAGACCTGTCCTCATTGCTACCGAAGATAATATTAGATATTATTTCAGTGGATATACCAACTCAATACCTTCCTCAGCCTTTAGCGATTGATAATACCAGTAATTGTGGTCGGCTCCATGGATGCAAAGAATCCTTTTATCAGGATACTTCTTGGCAGCCCTTTTCACACGTGCAGCCATAATATAGTGTCTGGAATTCCATACAATATTTTGAACTTCAGGGTTAACTGAATGTAACCAGTTATACATTTCTTTTGTAATAGCATCATATTCGAAAGAGTTAAAAGGGATATTCCCTTCATTCCACGCATATAGTTTTTTATCATTCCAACTCTCTAATTCTTTTTCTAATTTACTCTTTGTTTCTGCATCATATATATCAAAAGGACCTTCTTCAAATACATCCTCTTCAAACCAATTCACTGGAACAAATGCAATACCCTTTTTCTTACATAAAGGGAATATCAAATCAGGATACTCATTTTGTGTCTCTCCCAGAATGCCAAATGGTTCACCCGTATTTAAATAGAGATCCCAGCTTGATGGGTGAACTTCTCCACAAATGACATCAGGCTGAAATTCTGCTATTAATTCTTCCAATCGCGACAACGGAAAATTATACTTTTTTTGCATACCTTCATCATGAGTCATTCCTAAGATACCGACAACTGACATAGTTCCACATCCTCTATTATAGTAGCGTTTAAAACTCTTATTGTGTTAATCGACTAATTCTTCAATCATTCTCTCGTTCAACTCAAACCATTTTTCAATCTCACCCATTATGAAATTAAACCCCTGTTCTTTAAATGGGGAGGTAATCCCACTCTCCTCTATTAATTGGAGAAATGATTTGCTTCCACCCAGCTTACAAAGATTCATGTATTTCTCCCAAGCCATTGATTCATTCGTTTGGGCTTTGCTCCAGATCTGTAAGGAACACATTTGGGCAAGGGCATAGTCTATATAGTAAAAGGGTGTTGTAAATATGTGTGCTTGTTGCTGCCAGAAAGCTCCTCTTTTTAAATAGGTGTTTTCGTATTCTGTCTTGTAAGGCATATATTTGCACTCAATTTCAATCCACTTTTCTTTTCTCTCTGAAATGGATAATGAAGGGTTCTGATAGATGAAATGCTGGAACTCATCGATGGCTGCCCTATAAGGCATTGAAAATATGGCATCTTCAAGATGAGCATATCGATACTTATCAGCATCCTCACCAAAGATTTTCTCCAAGTAGGGCCAAACAAGGAATTCCATCGATATGGAATGAATTTCACAAGCTTCTTTTGTAGGCAGGATGTATTCCGGAATACGATTCCGTTGATTAAATAGATACATTTGCCAGGCGTGCCCAAATTCATGACTTAACACTTTGACATCTTTTCTGGTACCATTCAAATTCGCAAAAATATAGGGTGTTTTTTCATTACATAAGTATGTAGCATAGGCACCTCTTGCTTTGCCCTCTTTAGGAAGTAAATCGAGTAGATGATTCGTGCACAACGAATGAAAGAATTCCCCCAATTCCATTGACATTTCATTAAGAATCTCTTCAAAACTAGATACCATCGATTCAACGTCACCTTTTGGGGTTGGATTGCCGGTCCTGAAGCGAATGTCCTCATCGTAAAAGGTTAACTTATTTAAACCCAATCTGATCCGTTGATTCTCTCTCGCTTTTTCAGTAATGGGAACGATGTATTTTAAGATTAGATTCCGGAAGTCTGCTACATCTGCTTGATCATAACCGACTCTTGATAACCTGGCATAACCAAGCTCCACAAAGGAATTATGTCCCAGCTTTATCGCCATGGTGTTTCTTACCTTAATTAATTCATCAAAAATATGATCGATCTTATCTTCTAGCTGGCTGAGTAACTCGTACTTTTTTTCACCGGCTTGCTTTCTAATTGAACGATCGGCTGAATACAAAAATGCGTCTAATTGAGATAAAGTTCTATTCTCTCCACTGAATTCAACGGTTGATGTTGCCAGCAATTTTGTATAGTCACTTATGAGATTATTTTCTGTAATTAAGTATGCGATTACTTCAGAACTAACTGTATTCTGAGAAGCTTCAGCTAAGCAAACAAATTGTTCACCAAATTTCTCTTTGATTTCATCTTTGAAAGGAGAATAGGAAACGTGCTCATGAAAAAGAGCTACTATTTTTTCATAGATTGGCCAACTCTCATTGATATACTGCTGCTCTTTTTGATATGCAACATCTAAAGTATTCAAGTGACTCCTGATCTGAGCAATAGTAAACATCGTTAACACATCATTCCGAAGAAAATTGATCTGATCTATTATTTCGAACTGCTCCAAATGAGAATCACTTGCTTTGAACCTTTCTAAAAGTTGAAGTACTTTTCCTTCAAATTCTCCAATGTCTGGTCTTTTGTAATTAAGATTATGAAAATCCACCCTACTCCCCCTCTCTCTTCAAATTAATGGTAATGGACATTTTTATGTAATAATAGTCTTATATTTCAAAAAATTGAATGGTATACTAGCGATATAAGGTAAGGAATATAATTATTCAACCCATTGTTTCTTTGAACGCAAAAGGGAACTTTCTTAATCTGAAAGTTCCCTTTCTTTATTTCCCTTAGAATTTATTCTTTCGTCAACCTTTGATCTCTTTCACAACCAAGTTTCCAAATGTTTGTATATCCTTTATATAATCGAAATTCTTATTCTCATATGTATATAAACTATTGTACATCCTTACAGCAACAGCGTGATATCGGGGAATGACCAGACAAGAACAACCTGAAGCCCCGAGAATTTGGTAACTCCCTTCAGGTAATTCTGTTCCTAATTCATTATATTCCCACGACACTTGATGATCTTTTAACCACCAGAAGAATCCGAATCTAGGCAGAGTTTGGTCAAGCCCTTTGGGACTTTGTATAGTTGTAGCAAGGTTAAATACACCTTCTGGCAAGATTTGTTTTCCATCCATTAAACCTTTATTCAAATGTAGGCTACCCCATAGTGCCAACTCTCTACTACTAACAAACAAGTTTCTTTCATCCCCTATATTCGATCCTATCCTTATAGAAGGATGAGTCCCTGGAGAGTGGATGTCACATACTAACCGTGCTTTTTCCCTCTGTCGCCCACTCTGTACTTTTCCAACCTAGGGGTTCAAATACCCTCTCGGAAAGTATTGCGTTAACCGTTCTTCCAGTAGCTTGCTCGACAATTTCAGCTAATAAATCAGGACGCTTCCCTTCAATGGAGGTTCCTGAATCGAAAACCCTTTGGACTATATCCTTCTTAATCTTTAATCCAGTGCACCTTGTAACCAAATGTCTTACGGTCGTCTCACCTAATATCCTTTTATCCAATTGTTTAAAATAGTCACTGAGCTTATCATCAAGATTTAAGTAACCTTCATAGATCGCCAGTGCTGCTGCTAAACCAACATAGGTTACCCTGGTTGAATACACATTAAATTGTGAAAGGTGATCTATTTTCCTAGCACCAGTGTCAAAATGATGGGTACCGGAATACCATTCGTGTACGACCTCGTTATCCTTCATAATGACTAATGCTGCTCCAGAAGCGTGCATCTTCTTTTTTATTTCTTCCGTGTATTTAGTGATATCTTGAAATGATCTTTTATCAGCTTCCACAATCAATTTATTTCACCCATTTCTGTATTACTAAGAATTCACTACTTATTTATCTATTCCACAGTAAGAGGCATAACCCTGCTTTTGGTTATGCCTCTTTATTCAATGATTTTTCTGTGATAACTCCAAGACATTAGCCGGGGAACGTTAGCTGATTTTTAGGTATTTCCCCATGTGGAATAAAAGCTGCATATTCTAAGGATAAGAATAGATAGCAGCGTTACTATAACTTTTTAGTCAAAGGGAATAATGTACATTCTTTAATTGTATCGCTATCCGTTAGTACCATTAATAACCTTTCTATTCCAAATCCCCACCCTGAAACTGGAGGCATCCCGTATTCCATAGCTGTTAAATAGTCTTCATCCATCTCCATAGCCTCTAGATCCCCATTACTTTTTAAAATGGCTTGAGCTTCCAATCTTTTTCGTTGTTCAATAGGATCAACAAGTTCTGAATAAGCATTAATTATTTCAGCTCCATTTACGACTAATTGGAAACGGTCGGTAAGAGTTTGATCCTCATCATTTGCTCTTGCAAGTGGGGATAAATCAATAGGATGCTGGATTAAAAATGTGGGTTTTACAAGTTGTGGCCGGCACGTTTTTTTATAAAGTAAATCAATGAAATTGCCTCTCCCTAAAGAATTAATTTCAGTATGATCCAGTTCGATATTTTTTCTTTTCGTTTCTTGGTACAAATCTTTTACGTCAGGATAAAGGTTTATATCTATTCCTGTTTCTTTGAGAATTAAATCCCTGAAGGAGATCACTTCCCATTCAAGTGAAAAATCAATCGTTTGTCCTTTTAATGTAATCGTCGTGGTATTAAAGGTTTGCCTTAAAATAAACAATACCATCTCACGCATTAAATTCATTGTATCTTCATAATTCCAATATGCTGCGTAACCTTCCACCATAGTAAATTCTTGAAGATGTTGAGGACTTATCCCTTCGTTCCTAAAGCATTTTGCAAATTCAAATACTTTCGTAAAACCACCTACGATTAACCTTTTTAAATAAGTTTCCGGAGCAATCCGTAAGTTTAATTCAGTATCTAACGAATTATGATATGTCCTAAAGGGTTTCGCAATGGCACCGGATGAAGTATGTTGTAACACTGGCGTTTCTACTTCCAGGAATTCTTGATCTTCAAAAAACCTGCGAATCGCCCGTACCATTTTGCTCCTTGAAAGTAATCGATTTTGTGTCTCTTTTGTCATCATTAAATCTAAGTAACGCTGTCTATATCGAAGTTCAATATTGCTTATGCCGTGCCATTTTTCCGGAAGACTTCTCAATGCTTTCCCAAGAAAAATATAGCTTTCGATTCGTAATGTTTTTTCTTTCGTCTTTGTCGTGTACATACGACCTGCCGCGCCAATAAAATCTCCTATATCTAATAAATCATTAAATTGTTCAAATGATATCTCTCCAACCTCATCCTTTTTTAAAAGAAGTTGTAGGCTTCCTTGAATGTTTGAAACGGTAATGAAAACTAATTTGTTGAAGTTTCTAATACTCATTATTCTACCTGCCACTCGCACACCAGCAGTACCGTCTTCAAGCTGGGAGGCTTCATAGAGCTCATAATTAGTGGAAAACCTTTCTGGGTGTACTGAAATTCCCTGGGACCTTAATGTCTCTAACTTCTCAATTCTACCCTCTGTTTGTTCATTACTCATACATTTCACTCCATTCATTTTTGTTTTTTAAAATCTTTGGATTGTTTCTTTTAAACAACAAAAAACTCCCACCCCCAAGATTATTCATCTTGAGGACGGGAGTTATATCTCCGTGGTACCACCTCAGTTTATTGATATGTCACCATATCAACCTCTTCGGGTACGGCAATTTTATAATTGATTATACCCTATCTCTATAACGGGAGATCCCGTTGCAACATCATTAAGAAGAACCTTAAATCCGCGCAAAGCTCCAAGTCTTTTTTCATTAAGATTTTTATTACTCCTTTTCACCTGCCGGAGCTCTCTGAAAATAATTAATCAAAACTACTCTTCTCTTCATAGCCAGTTGTCTCGTATTGAAAATTAAGAATATTTTACAATAAATAAACTGGCAGGTCAAATTCAATTAAGAATTTATTCTGACTTATTCAATTAACCTGCCCATTAATTGAAGAAGGGCAGTAGCCGCGATCAATTAGCTGATCTTCAGTTATTTGCCCCCGTTTGTTGAACAAGATATTGCGTTTACCCTTCAACGATGGCAAGGTATTTTTTGATTTCGCCTTCAATTTCAACAATTAAAATATCTTCTCTTTCTCTAGTAGAAAAAATCTTTGTACCAACAGGGAGTTTATTCGACATCTCATCTTTAAAATCTGTGTTAGTATCATTTTTTGTTTGTATTTCACCGATTTGAACATCTTTTGTTAAAGATAACTCTTCTACCCAATCAATATTAGTTTTATAGATAACTCCATCATATTGAAAAATATCAGCATCAGAATCCAATTTTAAAACTTCTTCTGCATCAACATTATCCCTTGATACAGTTGTAGTTCCCCCTTGAAAATTATTGCATCCTGTAATCAACAATAAAGGTAATACAACCAAACCATTGAATAACTTTATAAATTTCAATCCACTCACCCCTTTTATATAGACCTAAATGACCTAACAAAGGTTACATATTATTCAACAAACCTGCCAGATAATTGAAGAGGGCCAATAGCCTGATCAATTTACTGATCTTCAGTTATTGCCCCCTATAATGGAAGATAGTTCTTATAGTCCTCCGTTCATCATAAACCCCAAAACAAGCATAATAAATCCTCCAACAAGAATTCCTAATATTGATATTGAGATTGTCTTTGGTTTCCCTTTTTTGCTTAACAAGGCAGTCGCCAAAGCTAGTACTATCCCAGTAATTAACACGGTGGTTCCTATATAGCCACTAACTTTTCCCCTCATAAGGAAAAGGAGTATAAAAGTAACCCCTATAATTCCGATAGGTGCCCAACCTAGATGCTTTCTCATTTTATCCTCCTCCCAAGACCATTATTAATCTGTTTTCTAACTTTATATTTATTAGACGAAAACCCGACTATTTAAGTTTCGGATATTCAATTAACCTGCTCCTTTACTGGAACAAAGGGCGGCTGCTTGTTCAGCAAACGCCCCTGCTAGTTGAATACTTATTTATTTCGCTTCAACAATAAAGCTTGTATACGGTTCATCATCAACAAATATATCAATCTTCCAAAGACCTTCTTTATCAAGTGAGAATTTTGCTCCGCTTTGCTTATTATCAACCTCCCATTCATAAAGTTCCACAATATCGTCTGAATTTTGATGAGTCGCAGTCATCTTATATCTTTTACCATTAAAATCTTCTGTACTCTCCAAGAAATAGACGTTGTACTGTCTTCCTTTATTTACTGGAAATTCTGGTTCATCGCTTTCACCGTTCACTTTGTAAATCCCGAACTTTCCTTCTGTTCCGTGTAAGGTCATATTATCATAAGTAAATGTAGGGCTTAACCTCCAGTTTGTACTATCATTGTCTGCACATCCTGTAAATAATATTCCAGTCAAAATCAGTAACCAGATTATATTCCTCAATGACATCTCCCCCCATCACTTTAATATTTTAAAAAGTGTATTAGCTTTTGAGTTTACTCAACAATCCTGCCCAATTGAAGAAGGGCAATAGACGGATCGAGACTTGCTGACCTTCAGTTATTGCCCCTGTTAGCTTAAGTACAATCCTTCACAAAATAATAACTTTTATTTGCTGAAGAACCCAAAAAGAAGTGTTCACCCTACTAAAATAAACACTCCTTATATAAACTATATTTAATCGAAAGTTTGACACTGTTTTTTGCTTTCTTCTTGCGTAATGTGTTTCTTTATTTTTACATTTGTCACTTGTAACCCTGTTAGGTTAGAATCCCTTACAAAAAAAGTGAGTTTATCATAATCGCTACCGTGGTGTCCTGAATAGTTTAAAGCACCGGCATAAATAAGATGTCTCCTGGGATCCCCATCAATGGGTTCAATTCTGATTTTTGGACACATAAAAAAATCATCATAGGATGGACCCAAATAATATAAATAACGTGTAAACAATGCTTCCTCAAGCAGCTCTTCTTTAGTTGGACCGTTCAATTCTTTTCTCCACCCTACTAAGATCCAATCATAAAAAGATTGTGACTTTAACCGCGTTTTTTGGCTATTTTGCGAAACTATAAGTTCTCCATCTTTAGCCGTACAGGTTTTGCGTTTATTGACAGTTACACACGTATAAGCGGGTTCAATGGTAATCACTTCACCATTTGTCATTTTTAATGTCAATTTGTTGGATGGGTTATCTAAAGATACTTCGCTTGTTCCATTTACACGGCTAGAGTTATTAAGCCAGTGTACCACTTTTCTGAGTACCCGTTCTTGAAAACCATCCTTAATACTGAATACACGCTGCTGCCCAGAATTATTTTCAACCTTAATGTTTTGAATCTCATAATGCTTTAATGAGTGCGTCGTTAATTGTTCCGCAAAAGGAACCAGTTGATTGATATAATTCTTAGCTCCAGCTATTTGGCTGGTAATTATAAATCCAATGAAGAATAAAAAAAAATTATATTTCCTCATAATAGTGATTTACCTACAACTAAAAATTCTAAAAAGATACCTCTTACATTACAAGTTGTATCATCGTAAAAATTGTTTGTTCCCAAAACAACCAAAAGAGTAACCTCCTTGCTTTTAATAACCTCTAATTTTTAGTTTTGGGAATATCATTTACAATTATTCTTCTTCAATTAACCTGCCCTATAATTGAATAAGGCACTTGCCGGTGATCAATTAGCTGAACTTAAATTATTGCCCCTATACCGGAACAAGGCAGTAAGATTTTATATAGAAAGATTAACCCAGATAACTGCCCCCATAGGATGCTTATAAGGTATCGGCTCTTTATAAATCCGAGGTTTTTCAAGGACCCAAGCATACGTTTTTTTATAAGGTAATGCTTGTGAACTCTCACTTTGAACACGATGAAATTCGTTGCTTACTTGGTAATCTTTTAAGGTCAACTCTTTACTATCACTTACATTTACTTCACCGTAAACCATACCTGAACCACTCTTTATAAGAGCGATTGGTCCTCGTATTTTTGTATTGGAACCCCTGATTTCCCATGTCTTTTTCCCTTCCAATATGAGTTCAATCCAGGGAGATTTTATGATTAGTCCTTTCATTTATTTTTTCCTGGGAATTGAAGTTGAAATATACTCATTATTAAGTCTCATTTTTCCTATGTACAAGATTTGGCCCAGATGTTCCGAAAAATGAGAGGCACATTGTAAAAGGACATCCAATACGGTTACTTCATTATTCCGTACCTTTTGTGGTCTTAAATATTCGTTAAAATCAAGATCTTTAATCGTTTTATCTAAAATTTCAAAATGACTCTCTATCATATCAATTACTTCTTCTTTACTTACTATTTTGTTGATATTAAACTCCTCATCCCTATCTCTATTATCTTGAAGACCACAGATACCCACCTCAATTCTTTGATGTATATTCCCTGCAATATGTATGACCAAATTAGAAATACTATTACTTTCTTCATTGGGTCTCCAATTAATATCATCATTAGAAAGTTGATTTATGACAGACAACATTCTACTTTTTATTTGTACAAATTTTGTTACTAAGTTATTTATGATGATTTGATTAATGTCCACCTTGTTACCCCCATTTTACGCAACGCCAAAATTCTACCCATTCTTAAATTTCTTTGTAAACTTAACTATGACTGTAAAAACAATGAAGCTATTTATCAATAGAGCCAATCACTTGGCTTTTAATAAATCAAAATCCTAGCGATACTATCAATATCACTAGGATCAAGGACAAAGGAATTATAAGTTTTCAATTCTTTTCATATCTTCTGCAGACAATTCGAAATCAAAAAGATCTAGATTAGATGCTTGATTTTCAGGGTTGTGAGATTTAGGAATAACAATCACACCACGTTGGATTTGGTATTTTAGTAAAACTTGTGCGCCTGATTTTTTATAGGATTCACCAATTTCATCCAAAGCCTCTTGTTGATGGGCTTCGGCTTTCATAGGTCCCCATGCAACGGGTGTAATGCCCTCTTCTTTTAAAACTTCAAGGAGATCTTTGTTAGGTTCTTTTAGGTTAATTTGAATTTGATTAACGGCTGGCTTCACTTTAGCGAATTCATTCAATTCTTCCAGATGCTCTTTTTTAAAGTTTGAAACGCCGATTGCTCTTAGTTTGCCCGCTTCGTAGTATTCTTCAAAGACTTCCCACGTGTTTTGAAGTTGTCCTTTGTCTTCGATAGGAAAGTGAATAAGAAGCAGATCCAGATAGTCTGTTTGAAAGTTTTTTAAACTGTTTTCGATGGCTGCTCGGGTAGCTTCCTTCGAAGAAATATATTCTTCATTGGCTGGAACCTTTGTCGTAATAAATAACTCTTCCCGAGGCACTGTGCTCTCTGCTAACACTCTTCCGACAAGTTCTTCGTTTCGATACATGATGGCTGCATCGATTGAACGGTACCCCAACTCAAGTGCTGATAGGAGTTCTGGAATTTCATTTGTTAACGCTGCGTTATAGTCATTGTTTTCTTTCCCATACGTATTTGTACCTGTCCCTACAATTGGCATCTTCAGCCCATTATTAAGCGTAATGTATTCCATATGTTTAAGCACTCCCTCTGTATACTTAATTTTCCTGATTACAAAGTCCATCATATCAAATTATAGAATTTTCAAAAAGTAATATGAAAGGAGGGAGATAACCCATTGATAAACCTATCAAAAGTTATACTTTACTATTATCCTTATCTGCTAAAAGCTTATCTAATTTTTCTTCGACCCGTTTTAGCCTGCTATTTCTTCTCCTCAGAATAACGACAAATAGAATGATGCCCACTGGAATGGCCAAAAGAAATACTAAAGACACCAACTGAAAAATAATATCACCGGTATTTACGGTTGTTGTTGATTGCGCTGATGTGAATAGGAACAAAGAAACATCTCCTTTTAAAATATTATGTAAATTTATATTAGCCCTTAAAAAGTTGCTCATTCATGACGCTAATGGAATAGATATTTTCTTCTACTAAGTTATGAATGATTTGTTTTAATACATGCGGTTCTCGCAAATCCTCTTTTTCTAATGCTAAAAGGTCATTCGTTTTTATCCACCTGCTGTCAGTAATTTCATCTTCTTCAAGATGTAATGTACCTCCAGTAATCTCACCAATAAAATGAAATAGAATGACTTGATCGTTCGTATTACTGGTGAAATTGTATACTCCGGTCGTGCCAATCAGCTTTACATCTAAACCCGTTTCCTCTTTCACTTCCCTTTTAGCTGAATAAAGAATATCCTCACCATACTCTATATGCCCACTCGGAAAGTTCCACTTATGGACGGCATTGGGTTTGTTTTCTTTTATCATCAAGACTTTACCATGACGTAAGATTGATACACTTGCTACTAAGACAATTCCATCTTGAGACATTTATTTCACCTCAATTCTATTCTTTCTTTAATCTGCCTGATAATTCAAGATAGCTGGATCAGTTATTGTCCCCACCTATTGTTGAAGTCTATTAAACCGAATAATAATAGAACTTTTTATCGACCTCTAATACTGGGAAATTCTCAGGCAATTCTTCAATAGCTATACTTGTAAATCCATTTTTCTCGTAAAATCGGTGGGCGGCTAGAAATTGCGGTGTGGTTCCAAGATACACGGCTTTTATTGAATGCTCTTTTGCCCAGTTAATTGCATTATTTAATAACAGACTGGCCGTTTTATATTGTTTTCCTCGAAATTCTTTATGTACAAACATCTTCCTTAATGCCACTTGATTATTTCCTATATCTAATAGACTGATTGTACCAACGATATGATCGTTATAAACTGCTACCCAAAAGTTGCCCTTACCCATCTGATAAACATCTTCTATGTTAAACAAATCGGGTTGATCCTTCTTGGTTATCGGAATGTTATATTCTTGTTGCTGGATATGTAGAATTAAATCTACGACTTGAGTTTGATATATAATAGAATATGGTTTCACAACAGGATGATTACTCATAAATGTACACCGCCTACTTTTTTAAAATCCATTTTAGGGACTCTTGTTATTTAACTAGTCTGCTTCCTGATCCTCAGCTACTGTACTCCTGCTGCTTCAATACTTGGTAACTAATATTAAAAACAAGATAATTCCAATTATTTCAAATATTATAGATTTGAGCAATACTCCTCTTCCATTAAATAAATGAAAATAAAACAGTAGAGCGGGATCTGCCCCGCTCTACTGTTTTATTTTTACTGTACCTTGATCCGACCTGTCTCAGGTGGTGCTACGCTTCCGCCTGATTCAATGATATAGGTAATGAATGAGTCCAATGTCGGCGGGCCTTCCACAGAATCATTGCCTTTTTTAAAGGCAGTGAATCCGTCTCCACCGGTTGCAAGATAATTTGTGAGGGCTACGGTATATGTCTGGTCCGGCTGAATGGCGTTTCCATCTCTATCAGTCATCGCTACTACTTTATGGCCAGGTGGTGCGTCTTTGTCGTACGTGTAGTCGAGCCCCGATGTCTGCATGATGGTTTGAAAATTGCCTGTCCACTGCTGTTCCAGTGCCTCTTTAATCTCGGCGCCGGTCAATGATAGTTTGACCAGGTTGGTGCCGAAGGGGAGCATGGTGTACAGGTCTCCCCAAGTAAGTTCCCCCTCATCCAGGTTCGCCCGGATTCCACCCGGATTCATGAATGCGATGTCGGTGTGCATGTTCTCCCGATGTGAATCTGCGATAAGATTTCCAATCGGCCGCTCCCCGCTGGCGGTTTTTTCTTTCGTGATGGGGGCTTCGGCCTGACCCATTTTCTGGTCCAGCATCATCTGCTTGTCTGCGGAGTAAGAATCGACCATCTGTTTGATTTTTTTGTCAGGCAGTATTCCATCGTGATAGGTGGATAGGATGGCTGCCTGCTTATTGACGATGTCCTTCGTCTCCCGGTCGATCAGGAGATCTACATCTGAAAAGGCAGTTCCATATGAGTATGATTGAACAATCAATTTCCCATCAACTGATGTATTGGCAAAGCCGTGACTATGGCCGCCGAAGATGATATCTACTTCATCATCGATGCGGGGGGCAAATTCAGCGGCGTCTTGAGCAGGATTTGTTCCGTCCTCATTTGAAGAAGCGGAAACATGCCCGAGAACGACGATGGACCGAACTCCTTTTGCCTTCAATTCTTTTACGCTTTGATTAATGGCAGTGACTTCATCCGTGAATTCAACTTCCTCAATCCCGCTTGGCAGGACGATATCTTTCGTTTCTGTCGTGACTACCCCGATAAACCCGATGGGCACCCCATCGACTTCTTTGATTAAATATGGTGGTAAAATGGTTTTCCCTGTCTTTTTATCGATAACATTGGCAGCTGTGTATGGAAAAGCCGCCCCTTCAAAGGTACCCGTTTTCTCATGTTTGCCGCCATCAAGGAGTCTGAACATCTCCTCCGTTCCTTCATCGAACTCATGATTCCCTAACGTCCCGATATCAAATCCGACCTCGTTCATCCATTCGACGGCAGGTTCATCCTGCATAAGAGATGACACAGGTGAGCTTGCACCAACCATGTCACCAGAATGGACCAACAGGGTATTTTCGTTTTCCTGCCGGTGCTTTTTTAAATAGGCCGCCAAGTATTCAGCACCGCCTACCTGCTTTCCATTCCTGGTTCGAACCGTTTCCAGCTGGCCATGAAAATCATTGACTCCCAGAAGCTGCACGGAAATATACTCTCCAGGGTCGGTGGAAGATGACGCAAATGATGATCCGATGAAAAACACCCCCGTTGCGATTGCTGCCAACATCCATTTACTCAAAGACATGGAAAACCTCCCTGTGCTTTTGTCATCTTCAAGGTAGCACAGTAGTTTTGACCCGTTTTTAATAGAAAGTTATGGTTTTGTAAAGACGTGATCATACAAACTTCAAACTGATTATGGCAAAGGGATAAGCCGTTTCTCAAAAAAAAATAAGCGGAGATTTTCCGCTTACATTCAAAATGAACGTTGTATTTGGGGAAATTAAGCGGAATTTTTTCTTCTATTTCAGGTCTTTTCTATTAGCAAAGACGACATAAGCGGAATTTTTCCGTGTATTTGTCAGACCTGGTAAGTAAGCGCCAAGGCACCTGTCCCCGCGGCTGCCGGAATCCTCTCAATTGCCTATTTCCCCATACACCCTCCCAACTCTTTCCCAAGCTCCAGCAATCCTTCCTCCACCCACTCTTCATTTCCCCTGATAATCCCATCAATCATATACTGAATCTGATCGAATGTAACAAAGTAAGAGATTTTTTCAATCCTCTCTTCTACGTTTGAATATCCCAGCGAACGTAATAAATCTCTTGTAAATTCCTTTCCACAATCCTCAAGGATATATAGTAATTCATAGTCGGGGTCACATAGGCACATATCTCCGAAGTCGATGATCCCTGTCAGTTCACCTGTTTCGGTATCAATAAGGAAATGATTGGGGGAAAGATCCCCATGAATCAATGTGGGTGTATATGTATGATAATCAGGATGTTGTAAAAACGAGTTAAACCGGCCAGAGATGTAGTCTCTTGTTTTGACGTCAGTAAAGGGGAACACTTTCTCTTTTGCTTCTTTAAACAGCTGTAAGTACTTGGTTTCAAGGTTTACGGCAGGTAAAGCCCGGTATGCCACCGATTCAACCGAAATCGCTTGCAGACTTTTCATAAATTTAGAAAGTGATCCGATCAGATTCCTGACTTGAATCCGACTGAGTCTCGAAATGGAATCTTCTTCAAGGAGCACACCAGGCAGCTTCCTATACCCTACAAAATAAAGCCCATTTTCCTGCCTGCCTACAAACTCAAAAAATGGGATGGACAATGATAGCTTAGGCTGAATGGCAGGCAAGATGCTGATTTCCTTCTCAAGATCCATTGATCCCCCTTCGTTCTTTGCAAAACGGAATGCCCACCGATCATTGACTTCAAGGACGATACTCATCCTCCCTTCGCCAAGTACTTGAACCGATTCCATATGGATGTCAGGGAAACGACGGATTATCTCTTTCATATACTTCTTGGTAGCTTCCACTTGTAAGGCCCCCCTTCCCTATTGCTTCTTGAATCGATAGCCTACGCCCCAAATGGTTTCAATGAATACAGGATCTGAGGGGTCCTCTTCAATTTTCTCCCTGATTTTTCTAATATGGACGGTGACCGTCGTGATGTCCCCGAAAGAATCATATCCCCAGAGTCTTTCGAATAGATGTTCCTTTGTGAAGACCCTGTCAGGATGGGTGGCCAGGAACACCAATAAATCGAATTCTTTTGCGGTTAATGGTTTTTCTTCATTGTCCACGTATACTCTCCGGGAATCGAGGTCCACCCTGAGGTTCTTGATTTCGATTTCATCTTTCGGGGCTTCCCGACTGATTAATCGGTCGTATCTTGACATATGCGCCTTTACCCGGGCAATAAGTTCACTCGGTGTGAAGGGCTTCACGATATAATCATCTGCTCCGCGGTCGAATCCCCTGATTTTATCAATGTCTTCTTTTCGGGCGGTCACCATAAGAATCGGAATATCTAAGAATTCCCGGAGCTTTTTGCATAATGCAAACCCGTCGATTCCCGGCAGCATTAAGTCCAACAGGATGAGGTTGTATGAATGTGTCCTTGCAAGTCTCAGCCCTTCCTCCCCTGTCGAAGCGATATCACTGCCAAATCCGTTCACCTCTAAATAATCCCTTTCCAGTTCAGCAATATCCATCTCATCTTCAATAATCAATATTTTCTTCACGCTCATTCACCTTTTTCAATGTAAAATAAATGCTCGTTCCCACTCCCGGCTCACTCTCTGCCCAGATTTTCCCGCCGTGATTTCCGATGATTTTTTTGGCAATCGACAGTCCGAGCCCGGTGCCTCCCGTGGCTGAATTCCTCGATTCATCTGTCCGGTAGAAGCTGTCAAAGATATTGGATAGATCCTTTTTGGGGATTCCGCTCCCATTGTCTTTGATTTCCACCTGGACTTCATTGTTGTTCTCACTGAGGATGACCTGTATTACTTTCACTGATTTGTCCATATACTTCAGACTGTTTTGTGTGATATTCATGACGACCCTGTTTAATTTTTCCCTGTCCGCCCTCACGGCATAAGACTTTAGAGGATCATGGATCAGTACCGCTTTCCCATGGTCATGTTCAAGGGTTAACGAGAGTTCTTCAATAAAGTCTTGAAAATAATCGTCCAGTTTGATCTTCTCAAATGTAAATGGAATTTGTTCAAGGTCCAGTTTGGAATAGAGAAACAGTTCATCGATGAGGGCATCCATATCGTGAGCGTTTTTTTCAATCTTGGAAATATAACGATTCACCTTCTCAGGCGTGTCCGCCACTCCATCCTGAATGCCGCTCACATATCCTTTGATCGAGGTCAGTGGCGTCTTGATATCATGCGAAATACTGGCAATGAGCTCCTGGCGATTCAGTTCGTACTGCTGCTGAACCACCGACGCTTCCTTCAGTTTCAACCGCATCTCTTCAAAAGTATTGGACAATTGCCCCAATTCATCCTCTTGCTCTGAAGCACAGCTGTAATCGAGATTCCCTTCACTGATCTTTTTTGCCGCCATGGATAAACTCTTGATTGGTCCAAGGATACTCCTTGAAATAAAATACGTCAGGATCCCGTTGGTGACGAAGAGTATCACGATCATCGCCCCAAAACGAAAGGTTTGAAAGACCTGCATATCCTCCCCTTCAGGTTTCTTTCCAAGCACATAAAAAAACACATATCCGACACCAAGTTCGACAATGATTAAACTGATTATCGGGATAAAAATCATCCCGATATTCGATAAGATCAGTCTTTTCTTTATGGACATCGCACTGTCACCTCCTCTTTCGACTTACAATGATCGAACAACCCGGACGTTTCTCAAAACGGACTGTCCGGCACGTGTTTATATTATTTACGATTCTCCCCTTGATGTTCCGAGGTCATAAAACGATCAAACTTTATAAATCCTATAAAAATGAACAATGAACCAAAGACATTACACATCACCCTGAACCAATGGACCATTTTGAATTCCTTCACCGTTTGTTTTAGAAATTCTACAGAATGGATGTCAGCACCTTCCATAAACATGATTTCATTCCGCGGCCACTCAAACAGGATGGAGGCTGCCCCTTCTAATATGATGGCCATCAGGCTGAAGAGTACCCATTTTCTTGCCGGTTTCACTTTCCACACAAAGATTCCTGCCAGGACACCCGTCAGGATACTGACAAACCCCAATGGCGGAAAGTAGGTGTGTGGACTTGCGACTTGCATCCAGTCCATCGATGATTCCAACGTCTCCGGTACGTTGTGAAAAATATTTGGATAAACCATAAATGTATTAAGCAAGATTCCCCCCAATATGATCCACTGGATCCAAAGATGGGATAAAACGGAGTAATAACCTACTTTTTTGAACATATAAAAAACTCCTTCTCAAATTCGTTTTTGTCACCTCATCGGCTGACATGTACTCATTGTAAGGAGCAATTCTAAATGATTTCTTATGTAGTTCTTAATTAATTCTTAAATGCTGTAAACAAAAAGACGCACTCCCATAAGGATCACGTCAAAACAATAAATATTAGTTTTTCGAAAAATGATGTGATTGAGTTATGTTGAAGGAGAATCTGAAAAGTATGCTGTCTTTGTGATGCCTTTGCTTAAACTCATTTGGGGCAGCAAGTTCATTTAATCGTCTGGTAAACGAGCCCTATGGCGCCAGAGTCAAATGACTTGTTTTCAATTAGCTTAAGATTGATCTTATTTTTGATACCTTGGAATAACGGCAGCCCGCTCCCGATCAGAACGGGAGAAACTGTAATTTTATACTCATCTATTAAATCTAGCTGCATAAGGTAATGTGCGAACCTTGGACTTCCGAGTATGACCATATCCTGACCAGGCTGCTGTTTGAGGTTGTTGATCTCTTTCATGACATCTTACTTAACCAGTCTGGAATTGTTCCATTCGACTTTTTCCAGTGTCCTCGAAAAAACGATTTTTTCTGTCTTTTCGATCCATTCGGCATGATCTCTTTCATGTTGTGAAGCTGATGGGTTTGAAGAGACAGATGGCCAGTAACTGTGCATCATCTGGTATGTCCCACGACCCCAGATGACAGTGTCGGCAGTACTCAGAATTTCTTTCGCGTGCTTCTCAAGATCAGCATCGTAGGAAACCCATCCAATGTCCATATCCCCCTTCGGCCCTTCTACAAAACCGTCAAGCGATGCGTGCATAAATAGAACAAGTTTTCTCATTTTCGATTCTCCTTTATTTATTAGGAATAATTACACTATACGATAACTGAAAATTCAAAACAATTCCCGACTGGTTTTTTTTATATGGATGCTAATCTAAACTGCCATTCATAAATTAAATATTTAAAATAAAAGTAAAGGAGGAAATTTGAATAATGCGAACGAGTGTTTTATAATGTGTTTTCATAAATGAGTAATTATTGAAACGGGATTATGGAGGCGTGGTATATGTATGTAACGATTGCAGACTTTATTAGAGAATGGAATTGGGAGGCAACGTTAACTCAAGAGGTTTTGGAAGGTTTAACGGATGATTCATTGAATCAAAAAGTTTACCCGGAAGGTCGTTCATTGGGTAGGATTGTTTGGCATTTCACGACAAATATTCCAGAGTATTTAACTCATTTCGGGCTGAATGTAGACGGAGTAGAAAATGAGGAAAATGTCCCTGCCTCAGCTAAAGAAATGGCTGAAACGTTTAAAAATATAAGTTCTAGTGCAGTCAAAGCCATTGAACAACAATGGACAGACGAATCCTTGAAAGAAGTACAAATTGCATTTGGCAGGGAAGAAACAAATGCTCAAGTTTTAATGGGACTAATTAAACACATTATTCATCATCGTGGCCAAATTACTATTCTTATGCGTCAAGCCGGAATCAAACCGTTTGGCGTTTATGGACCGCCAAAAGAAGATTGGATCCACTTAGGTGTGGAAAATCCTCCACTCTAACACTATCTAGCGAGTTCGATAGTATTAGGAATGAGGAAACCCTGTATTTTTTGGGTTTCCTCATTATTTTGACTATATTTCAACATTAGAGTTTAACAGAACCACTTTATTACGATTGGATTAACATCAACAATGGACTCACTACCAATTTTTTCGAAAAGGGAATCTAACTCTAGATAAACTTTATTTTATAAGAGAAAGACGACAATCTCCTAAGTCATCGCCTCACAGTGACTCATTCTGCTCTTTATCCAGCTCCACCTTCTTATTCATCCCCCACCGGAAACGGTTTTAATTCCTTAGAAGAAGCAAGCGATTTAACCCTAGCATTTTTTCTTCTCCATTTAGATTAAAAGCGAATTGGTCTATGCAGTGGCTTGATCGATCACTTTTATCTTATTTAAAATCATACGATTTTCACGAGGAAATGGATTGTCCGGATTCTTTGACGTTTCGGAAAATCACTTAAATTCTTTCAGTACGACCTTGGCTGCCTTTGCTATAAGTTCATTATCATAGGCAGCATCCTCAGTATCACGGCTGGATAGAATCGCGATAATAATGGGGGCTCGATTCGGCGGCCATACGATAGCGATATCATTTCGCGTTCCGTAGCCTCCAGCCCCCGTTTTATCGCCTACCTCCCAACCTTTAGGTACACCCGCACGGATCAGTTCGTCTCCAGTAGTATTCCCCCGCATCCAATCTGTCAGGATGGTACGCTTATCATGCGGGAGCACGTCGTCGACCGTCAAAGCCTTCAAGTTGGTGGCAAGTGCTCTTGCTGTACTTGTATCACGGATGTCTCCTGGGATGGCACTGTTCAAATCAGTCTCAAAGCGATCAGCCTCGGTGACATGATCGCCGATTTGCCTCAGTGCATTTTCGAAGCCGTCAGGTCCTCCGAGTTCCTCCAATAAAAGGTTCCCTGCCGTATTATCGCTGTACCTGATAGCCGCATCGCAAATTTCCCTAAGGGTCATACCGGTATCCACGTGTTGCTCTGTAATGGGAGAATACGTGACGAGGTCATCTCTGGTGTAGGTGATGACTTCGTCAAGTTCGTCCATCGAGTTTTGCTGTAGCACCAACCCTGCAGCCAAAGCCTTAAAGGTGGATGAATAGGCGAACCGTTCATCAGGTCGATAAGCCACCGTCTGATTTGTACCGGTGTCAATCGCATAGACGCCGAGGCGGGCATCAAACTTTTTCTCGAGTTGCATGAACTTATGGCCAGTCCCATGACCTGTTGCTTTTTCTTTTGCCTCGGTCTGCTTTAATCCGTTTCCAAAGAGGCTTAAACTTAATAGTCCAACACACATCAAGATTTTTAACATTCTGACACTTTTCAACATCATCAGTCCTCTCCTATTTCATTGACAATAGTCTAATTAGACTTTATACTAGCTTAGTCTAATTAGACTATTGTGTAAAGGAATGAAAAGTAAATGATCAAATCTTTTTTAATGTTAGGACAATCGAATATGGCAGGTCGTGGATTCCTGCATGATGTAGAGCCTATCTATAATGAGAAAATAAAAATGCTTCGCAACGGTCAGTGGCAAATGATGACAGAGCCCATTAATTATGACCGTCCTGTTGCTGGTGTAAGTCTGGCAGCCTCTTTTGCAGACCTGTGTTCAAAAGCTAATCCGGATGATGAAATCGGGTTGATTCCTTGTGCGGAAGGCGGCAGTTCCTTGAACGATTGGCACCCGCAAGGCACTCTTTTCAAACATGCTTTGTCTGAAGCGCGATTTGCTCTTGAAACGAGTGAAATTTGTGGCATCCTCTGGCATCAAGGTGAAAGTGACAGCCATCAGTCTCTCCATGAAACATTTTACGACAAGTTATCTCTTATCGTTGAAACGTTACGAAGTGAATTAAACCTTCAAAACGTTCCATTAATCATTGGTGAGCTTGGGCATTTCTTAGGGAAAGAAGGTTTCGGAAAGTACTCATCAGAGTATCAGGAAATCAACCAAGAATTACGTCGATTTGCTCATGAGCAGCCAAATTGTTATGTAGTATCGGCAGAAGGTCTAACTGCCAATCCAGATGGTATTCATTTGAACGCTGTTTCCCAACGAAAATTCGGTTTTCGCTACTTCGAGGCATTTTCTAATAAGTGTCATATCTCAGGGCCCCTTGCGGATGAAAATCAATCACTAAAGATAAATCATACTTATTCAAAAAATGAACAGATCTATATTCACAGTATGAATTTAGCTCAGGGCAAAATCACATACGCTGAATTTGAAGCACAGATGGCGAAGGTGATGCACCCTTGATTCCCTTACTCATCCTTGGATTACTTATTCAAAACCCTGGCGCCCATGGCTACGAACTATTAAGTTTAATGGAAAAACGCCATTACAAATATATCGTTAACTATACGAAAGGTTCATTTTATTACAATTTGCAACAGCTTGAAGAGAAAGGGTTCATTGAAGGAACACATGAAGTACGTTCAAACAACGGTCGGGACATTCACACCTTTAAAATTACGTCTTTAGGAATAGAAGAATTTGAAAAATTAATGGCCAAATACGGAACGAAATCCGAGTATGTGAACTTACCAGTATATGGGGCATTACTCTTTGCAGATGTATTCGATAAACATAAATTAGTAGAATTAATCCAATCCCAAATTGATCAAACAGAAGACAGAATTGCTCTTCTCGATGAGTACTTAGCTACCATTGAGGAATCACCAGGTAAAATTGATTATTTTGGTCGCATGAACGAAAATTCCCGTTCTCATCACTTAGTGAATTTAAAGTGGTTTAAGGAATTGAAGGCAGATATAGAAAGTGCGAATGATTAATAAGTTTCCATCGAAAAAAACGTCCTCTTGTTTTGCCCAAGGGACGTTTTTTTATGTTTTTTGTATAGTTTCGCGATTTTCTTAGATTAAGTCCATATAATTGTGTAAAAAGAAAGAGTCATTTTATTCCTTCTTGTCAACACTGTTTTCAACGACGATAAACAATGAGAAGAGGAATAAAGATGACTCAATTACAGTTTAACCTAGATTTGGATTCTTTAAAAGAAGCAGTAATAAATTCTAACATCGAAACGGTGGTTCGCTCAGCCATCGTCCTTGTATTAAATGAATACATGGAAAGGGAGAGAGACCAGTACCTACAAGCAGCTTCCTACGAACGATCTACTGATCGTTTAGATTATCGTAACGGATACTATGAGCGTGATTTCACGATGAGTGTTGGGAAGATCAAATTGAAGGTACCACGCACCCGTAATGGAGATTTTTCTCCTTCCATATTTGAAAAGTACTCACGTTGTGATCAAGCTTTTGTTCTTTCGATGCTTGAAATGGTGATCAATGGTGTTTCTACCCGTAAGGTTACTCATATTGTGGAACAGCTTTGTGGTGAAACAGTTTCAAAATCATTCGTTTCTTCCCTGACTCAAAAATTAGATCCTATCATTAATGATTGGGCTAAGAGACCTCTGAACGGAACTTATTTTCCATTTATATTTGTAGATGCCATGTATATAAAAGTTCGCGAACACCATCGTGTCGTTTCAAAAGCCGTCTACATTGCGACAGCTCTTACTGAGAAAAATAATCGTGAGATTTTAGGATTAATGGTCGATCATGTCGAGAGCTACGAAAGTTGGAGTAGGTTCTTTCAACAGCTGAAATCGCGCGGTTTACAGTCACCTAAGCTTGTGATTTCAGATGCCCATAAGGGCCTACAAAAAGCCGTTCTCCGTGAATTTATTGGAACCAGTTGGCAGAGGTGTAATGTACATTTCAAACGAAATATTATTAACCAACTCCCTAAGAAAGATTCCAAAGAAATTAGAACGATGATTAAGCGGGTATTTGAAGCCGTCAAAATCGAAGATATGAGGAACTTTAAAGAAGAACTGATGAGTCAGTTTAGCGAGAATAAAAAATATGAAAAAGCGTTGGCCATCTTAGATGAAGGCTTTGAAGATACCATACAGTACATGGAGCACCCAGAGGAAATTCGACCACACATTCGTAGTACAAACAGTTTGGAACGCTTAAACCAAGAGGTTCGAAGAAGAGAAAAGGTCATACGGATTTTCCCTAATACGCAGTCAGCTTTTCGGTTGGTTGGGGCAGTATTATTTCATTACCAAGAGACCAATTATTCAAAAAGAAAATTCTTTTAAAAGCCCTAAGCATTTTTGAATGAAACTTCCCATTCGAATGGTGTCATAGCCAGGGCAGGCTGTCAAAGTGAGGAGCCTTTGACAGCCTGCCCTGGCTATGAATAAATTAATTATGGAAGTTTCGCAAAAAAATGTTGAATGGAATACCTATATTCAATTTACAGTTAAGAAAGACAAGTATGGAATTTACACAATATAAAGGACTTGACTTTTTCTTATCTACACTCACTGCCTGGATAAAGAGCGTCAAGCAGAATCATGCGAGATTTACAATAATCGTGCGGGATTTCGGATAATCATGCGGCTATCGTCATAATCGTGCGAGTTTAATAGAAATCATGCGAGAAACTCGATATTCATGCCGGGGTGTCGAATTTCCATTATTCATGCGGAATAAAAGCACCACGGCGACAGGTACAAGCCGTTTCGCAAAAGTAAAATAAGCGGAGTTTTTCCGCTTAAGCAGTCAAGTCCTTTATATTGTGTAAATTCCATACTTGTCTTTCTTAACTGTAAATTGAATATAGGTATTCCATTCAACATTTTTTTGCGAAACTTCCATAATTAATTTATTCATAGCCAGGGCAGGCTGTCAAAGGCTCCTCACTTTGACAGCCTGCCCTGGCTATGACACCATTCGAATGGGAAGTTTCATTCAAAAATGCTTAGGGCTTTTAAAAGAATTTTCTTTTTGAATAATTGGTCTCTTGGTAATGAAATAATACTGCCCCAACCAACCGAAAAGCTGACTGCGTATTAGGGAAAATCCGTATGACCTTTTCTCTTCTTCGAACCTCTTGGTTTAAGCGTTCCAAACTGTTTGTACTACGAATGTGTGGTCGAATTTCCTCTGGGTGCTCCATGTACTGTATGGTATCTTCAAAGCCTTCATCTAAGATGGCCAACGCTTTTTCATATTTTTTATTCTCGCTAAACTGACTCATCAGTTCTTCTTTAAAGTTCCTCATATCTTCGATTTTGACGGCTTCAAATACCCGCTTAATCATCGTTCTAATTTCTTTGGAATCTTTCTTAGGGAGTTGGTTAATAATATTTCGTTTGAAATGTACATTACACCTCTGCCAACTGGTTCCAATAAATTCACGGAGAACGGCTTTTTGTAGGCCCTTATGGGCATCTGAAATCACAAGCTTAGGTGACTGTAAACCGCGCGATTTCAGCTGTTGAAAGAACCTACTCCAACTTTCGTAGCTCTCGACATGATCGACCATTAATCCTAAAATCTCACGATTATTTTTCTCAGTAAGAGCTGTCGCAATGTAGACGGCTTTTGAAACGACACGATGGTGTTCGCGAACTTTTATATACATGGCATCTACAAATATAAATGGAAAATAAGTTCCGTTCAGAGGTCTCTTAGCCCAATCATTAATGATAGGATCTAATTTTTGAGTCAGGGAAGAAACGAATGATTTTGAAACTGTTTCACCACAAAGCTGTTCCACAATATGAGTAACCTTACGGGTAGAAACACCATTGATCACCATTTCAAGCATCGAAAGAACAAAAGCTTGATCACAACGTGAGTACTTTTCAAATATGGAAGGAGAAAAATCTCCATTACGGGTGCGTGGTACCTTCAATTTGATCTTCCCAACACTCATCGTGAAATCACGCTCATAGTATCCGTTACGATAATCTAAACGATCAGTAGATCGTTCGTAGGAAGCTGCTTGTAGGTACTGGTCTCTCTCCCTTTCCATGTATTCATTTAATACAAGGACGATGGCTGAGCGAACCACCGTTTCGATGTTAGAATTTATTACTGCTTCTTTTAAAGAATCCAAATCTAGGTTAAACTGTAATTGAGTCATCTTTATTCCTCTTCTCATTGTTTATCGTCGTTGAAAACAGTGTTGACAAGAAGGAATAAAATGACTCTTTCTTTTTACACAATTATATGGACTTAATCGCTTAAGCAAAAAATAATCGTCCGTTATTGTATTTTTTGAGCCAATAGGCGGAATTTCTCCTTCTATTTGAGCCTATTTAACCAATCAATGACGAATTAAGCGGAATTTTTCCGTCTATCTGGCACCTCTGGTTAGTACGCGACATGGGAAAAGCCACGGGACAGACTCCGCGGCTCACTCCTCTTCAACTCCTCAAACTCCCCCTCATCCAAGCCTTCTCCCGAAAAGGTCCGATCGGAATCTGAATCAAAGTCGTTAAGTTCTCAGAACCCAACCTATAAATTCTATCCGTCACCGCCGTATCAAACCCAAGCAGCGGATGTCCGCCAAACCCGGCGGCGGCCGAAGACAAGAGCAGTCGCTGGACAAGCATTCCCGCTTCCATTTGCATGATCCTATACCCTCTGTATCCAAGGGAATCCTTGAAATAATCTTTATTCCCGATGATATGAAGGCACATCGGAACCTGGAGCAAATTGACGTTATCCAGCGACAGCCCCGATTGCAGCTGAAGACGATAATCCCCGGTAACGATTTTCCTTAGTGAATGGCGGCCGCTGTCATAAGCGTATGCACCATTTGGGATGCCTTCTACATTATACAAACAGCCATAAATCGAAACACGGGGTGCTTCCCCATCAAAAACGTTGTCTAGGTCACTTCGAAACGTGTATGAATGTGCGGCCCTTTTCAATAATGCCGCAAGCAGCTCCTGACTGACCTTCCCCATGACAAAATCCATTTCCGGTGAATGGCGCTTTTGGCAGGCTTCCACAAAATCATACGAATCGGACTCGATCTCCGGAAGATGAATTTCTTTTTCTCCCGTTCTCCTAGCCGGTTGTTTCGCTACCTTTTGAAAATCACCGGTACATTCGAGTTTAGAAGCTTCATTCACCTCCAGTAACCTAGGAAACTCCCGAACCTTTTCAGACTTTTCATAGTGTCCAAGAGAAATAGCTGGCAGCTCCCTGCATAATTCTTCAGCGGTGACTGCCCTCTCCATCCCCCTCCCACCCCAATTCGTTGCAACAACGGAAAGCGGGATAACGGAATAGACGCTTTCCTCTTCCTCGTTCAGTCCAAGCAAATGGTTGATCGGGGAATCGAGAAATTGAGCATAGACCCCTGTCTCGAATCCGAACCGTTTGGATGTTTCCAAGAGCTGCCCCATCAGGACGCCGGCATCGAGCCCCTGCAGGCGGTAGGAGAAGTTATTGTATTTAAAGAAGTTATTCCAGTATCTCACCGACACAAAGGCCGTGGCAAAACACGTGGAGATGTCGGAGCGATTGCCGAGTGCCCGTTCTACGTATGAATCGACATTCCCGTCCCGGAGCAGGACAAGCCGGTGGTGGGCTGCATCATAATGATAGATTCCTTGGGGCAAATCATCGAGTTTCAAATAGAGATAGAGTTCGTTCGGATACAGCGCCCCACCTGATGGAGCAAACCGGCGATAGGAGTGGATGGGATACGATTCCTCCACGAAATCATCGGGCTGCTCCGACTGGCTTACCCCGGAGATGCCGTACACATACCAGAGAAAGTGACCGATTCTTTCTACATTGGGTTTCAACGGCGCCTGCTCCCCGGTGAGTGACAATGGAACCTCCAAAGACAATGGGACAACCGGCAAGCCCCGGTACAGCTTATAGGGAAGGGGCGCATCCTCCCAGTCCACTTCCCAATTTGGCTGATTGGCCCGGTTGATATCACATTGCAGATTGTGCAGAAATTCTTCCAGACTCATCCTCCTTACCTCCTCACACCTTAAGGAAACGGATGCGGTTTTTGATTGAGCTCATGTACTGTCAATGGCCGGTCGGTATACCCAAGTTCTGCCGGGACGTTCAGGACCCTATCCAATCCTGTCAGACGTGTAAGGTGGTGACCGAACGTCATGGGAAGCATGCCGGGTATCAGGACCTTCACGCAGTGTAGTCCGTTCTTTTCAAGTTCCGGTGCCGTTTGGTCCACGACGATGACATTAAGGTTCCGGCTTCGAAATTTTCCAAGGATATCCTTCAGATCATCCGTCAGATCCGCGTGACGGGAATTCCATTTGAATTCCTCCTGGAAACTTCTCAGAGGCCGATCCTGTAAAAAGCTGAAACGTTCCTCGGCCTGGGGCAATCCATACAGCATACCGTGATCATCCATCTGTCTCACGAGGGAATCATCGTACAGCATCTTTTCATAGTTCGCCTTGTTCTTCTCCAACTTTTCATCCAGATTCAGCATCATCCCGGCAAGCTCCTGAATCGCGCTCTTGGCCGCTCTAACCGGATCCAGATGTGCACCTGCCGCAAGGATTATATTCAATCCCGTTTCTTTCTGGTTTTTAGCCATGGCAAAAACGCTTGGGATTCCGTGCTCCATGGTAGAGTTGTATAAAAAGAGATCATACCCTGCGACCGCCCGCATCCGTTCAATCATTAACTGGAGCTCATCATCTTCTGCAGTAAACGGATCGAGACGAGGCAGACCCAGCTCTGCATACCAGGTCATCAAAAAGGAATCCCGTTCGACGACCTCCATGATTCCGTAGAAAATCGCTTCCTCCCTGCTTCCCCCAAGGGCACAGCCGTTGGATGTTTCATAGACAAAACCGGACGAACCGCAGCCCAGACTGTAGTAGGCAAGGAGCTCTGGGACGAGAATCGGCCGCTCTTCGATGAGGGAGTATCCCCACACCCAGTCGATCCTCCTGTCAGGATCGAACTTTTCAAATGGGAATCCCGGCATGGCGTACTGTTCGTCGGTGTGCACGCCGACCTCCAGAGGATTCAATGCATGTTCCTCCACGTTCCGGTAGCTGTCATGGACAACCGTCCGTTTACCCCGCGCCTCCAATCCACAGTGACGCTCCAACCCTTCAAGGATGGCGGTCAGCTCACTGTCTGAGTAAGCTTGAGTCCGTCCAGCCGTCCCTTCATCACCACCAGAGATCATCGGCATATTGACGCTCGCATCAGCAAATGGCGTCACCAGGTCATACATCTTGCTGTTAAAAAGCCCGGTTCGGTTATCCAGATAATCGTTTACAAGAACTGATTTCAATTCATCCAAAGGAGTACATCGGAAACTGTCGGCTCGGATCTTCGGACTCGGCTTGAGGGAAACACAAGCTAATTCCGGTGAATCTTCCGGGACCTGACTGCAGTTCGGGCATAACGAATCAGGTACGAATGAATGCCAGGAGCTCTTCAATGTTTTCAAATCGGTCAAACATACCTTCCCTTGGGAACGTGGCTTTGCACCTTCCAGGACCCGATAAGCTTCTGCAGCGATGATGTGAGCCATATGCGATAATCCGGTATTCGAAGCCCACGGATCTTTCGTCATTCCCCCTACTTCAGCAAGTTTCCCCTGCACCTCCCGCATCTCATGCCGTTCCTTTCCACCAAGGAGACGTCTCAGATCGGCACATTGTGAGCATCCCGGTGTGTCGGGCGAAACCAGTGGGCCGATGATCCCCTCTCCAAACGAAACGAAGCCTCTCAGCCATGGAACCCCAGCGCCCCTCATGACTTCTTCTGCCATTTGATGGACAGCTGGATTCCATGTGTCATCCAATACCAGTACTAAATCTGTATTTGCCGGGAATCTCGTTTCAACGGTCTTTTGCCTGAAAACGGGATACTGTGCTGACATTTGCGCACATACACGGTCCGAAAGCATTCCCTCCCCTACAATCACTACGAAAGAACTCATTTCACTTCCTCCTCTCGCAGCAGCACACCAAATACGCCTTCCAGCTCCTGCCTGAATGCAGGTTCCATATCCAGTTCATACACCGTTACCTGTTTCTGATTCACTTTCAAAGTGTGGAGAGCTTCTTTCAGATGACCAGGCTCCACCCTATCTTCACCCGCCGGAATGATGATTCTCTTTACATTCTCTTTCTCCAAAATAACGGCAACAGGATGTGCATCGATTGCATCCGTACCGTTCTGGGCTTGGAAGAGTGCTTGCTGCAGGGAGTTCCTCAGCGCCTTGGTGATCGTGAAACCGGTATTTCCGTACCAGCCATTTCTTCCACGAACATAGACAACCGGAAATCCATGCAAGTCTTCCCCTAACCCGATGTCAGGTTCCTTTTGCATCGTCGTCAGTGCCTTTAGATAAAAACGGCATGTTTCATCCTCAACTACTTCTAATTCAAGACGGGAAATGGTTTTCTTTTGAACAGATTCTCTTTTCCTCAATGCATCCGTCAAACATTCCTGCAGGCCTCGATCCACGCATTCTGAGAACGTTGCCCCTGTACAGAACGCCATGAATTCTCCGGTATCATGTGGGACCACCATACTCCCCAATCTTGAAGCATACCTCTCTATTCCCCTTAACCCTGCTTCTCGACGGGCCTCTGCATGGGTAAAAGCACTGCAGACCACCTCATCCAAGAGTTCTGCCGGACCTTCAGACCGTCCATCGACTGGCTGCACACGGCATTGAGCCATCGGAAGCTGCTTTGTATCCCCTTCCTCCCATACATGAAAAATCCCCGTCTCTTTAGACGTCAGCAGACTGAAGAAATACAGCAGTTTTTCAGGATCCGACCTTTCTGCCCCCTGTTCCAGCCTGGTATCAAGGTTCTGAACCGGTTCAGCTCCAATGTTGGTTTCCAGGGGATGAGGCAAAAAGGAATGCCAGCTTCCTTCAAGTGTTTCGGTATCCAGCAGAAAGAGCCGGTTTCGCTGATCCGGTTTTGTCACTCCTGTCATTTCTTTGAATAGTTCAAATGTAATTATGTTCGCCATCATTGCACCAGGCACTGCCGACTCAGCATGGTACTCCTCTTTTTTTTGCAAGGCAGTCCCGTGGAGCCGCCTCCAGGCAGATTCCCACCCCGCCTCGGAGTCAGGATGGATGATGGGTCCTGCGATACAGGTCTGCTTGTGACAAATCGCCGGAATCAACAGTTTTTGATCTGCCCGGCAAATGGCATGAAGAAGGTCGAGTTCCTCGAGGCTTTCGTTTTGAGTCACATATAAGATCGAATCGTAAGGCCTTATCGTCTCACGCCACCCGGATCCACTGAATTCCACTTCATAAAGCTCTACCTCGGGATCGGTTTTCCGGGCATGATACACTAATTCCTTGAGCCTGCGTCTGTTCGTAGGTACCTCTTCAGTCACGAGCACCTGCAGCTTCGTCAACCCGGATTCAATGAGTGAGGAAACCAATGAAGTCAGAATGGTGCCAGATCCCGCTGCCAGGACATTGGCATGACGATAGGTTTCAAACCGTGAAGCAGCTGAGTCTGTCAAACTATCGACGAACTCAATCTGTGATGCGAACTTTTCCACCGCATGTTGAGGCAGGTCGTGTGGCAGGTCCCTGCTTACGTCCCGAACAAATCCATTCTTAAATAACACCTCTGCTATTTCCATGACCCTGTTTCGATAAGGATCAGGCAGTCCGTTCGTCAATTCCTCAAGGGAGTACTCCCCATTGAACATCGGTAACAGCTTCTCCACCCATTGATCAATGCCGCTTCCCTCCATACGGAAAGAGCATGTGTTATTCCGGAAATACACACCGCTGTCCCGCTCCGGGAGGTAAAACGTATCCCTCTTCACTTTTAAACGCATCGAAGGGTTCAATTTTTCCATAGCAATCCTCCTAACCCCCGCTTATCTCATTTATATTTTGGCTGTCATTATTAGCGTATGAATTTCAATTTGTCCCTTATGTATAAAATAAAGATCCCTGCACACTCGCAGGGATCCGTTTGAAACCAATATTCTCTTTAACGACCGCAGCGTCCACATCTGCCGCAACCGCCACATCGTCCACATCCTCCACAGCGGAAGCATCCTCCGCAACCACCGCAACGGAAGCATCCACCACACCCGAAGCAGCTAAAGAAGCATGCGAATCCAAAGCCGAAACAGCCTCCCAATCCAAGGAAAAGTCGTTCGTCGTTCGGATCATACATATTCTGATCCCAGGAAACGGGCTGTGTTGCCTGGAAATCACCTACATTCAAATTCTGAAGTTCATTATGAAAATTATTCATATCCTCATTACCTCCCAAAAAAGTACCATATGGCTCTCGAAACGAATTGACATGGAGCTTTCTATTGGTAATACACGATAAATGTGAATCATCCTCAATAATTTATGTTCGGTTGCTGGGTGTTGTGACTGGTGAAGAAGCCTAGATTGGGAATGAGTAATTTAAAAAGCTATGTTCAATAACTCTGTTGAGTTCTCCGGTAAATATAATGTAAAAATGGATAGCCGCACACTAGAACGTCAATTTTCAGACTAAAGCAGACACCGCAATGAAAACACAACGGTTAATCAAATAATTGTTGAAAGCTGTCTGTACTCAATGGATGTGCCCTATGATAAACTCGTATTATCAGAATCTTTCAAGTGTGATTTAAACTTATAAACCTTTATTTCTATAAGCAAGCATTGGGGAGCGATGTTCTTTGGGGAATGGAACCATATATAAAAGTGATGGGAAAAGACGTATTAGTCAACATTACGATCATTATCTAAAGTCGTTTGATTTTGATGTCGAGCAGATATATGTTGATACAAGTTATGGTAAAACACATATTCTTGTAGCAGGACCACCAGAAGGAAAACCTATTTTTATATTTCAGGGTGGTAATTGTATAAATCCAATGACATTATCTTGGTTTTTACCACTCGCAGATAAATACAGAGTGTATGCACCAGATACGATTGGTCACCCAGGATACAGTGATGAAAGTAGAATTTCTGCGAAGGACAATAGTTTTGCCCAGTGGATCAAGGAACTAATGGATTACTTTAATATAGCCAGTAGTGCATTTGTTGGTCCGTCCTACGGTGCAGGTATTATTTTGAGATTAGCCACATTTATGCCAGACAAAATTGACTGTTCTGTATTGGTATCACCAGCCGGAATAGGATTAGGGTCTAAGATTAGAATGATGAAAGATATCTTACTTCCCCTAGTTTTATTTAATAGTACTTCATCACAAAAGTATCTCAATAAAATCACTGATACTATGTCAGATCATAGTATGAGAGAAATGGATAAAAAAATTATTGGAGATGTATTTAAATATATTAGACTTGAACAAGAAATGCCCAAATTAACGACGAAGGAAGAATTATCACATTATAACTCGCCCACTTTAATCATAGGGGGGAGAAAAGATATCTTTTTTCCTGAAAGTAGAATAAATAAAGCAGCTAGAGAAATCATTCCAAATTTAATTACATTTAAGACTTACGATATGGGACATTTCCCATCTGAAGAACATCTGATAAAAATTAACAATGATATTGTAGAGTTTTTAAAGGATCATTACTAAACCTGTATCTTTATTAACTATGGAGTTTTAATGCAACGAGGGAACTTCTCTTTCATGTTTTAAAAATCAACACTATTCATTAACATCACTGCACAAAAAAAATAGCCGGCATCCGCCGGCTATTACTCAACTCTTATTAGTGATTCCTGCACACTTCCCGTAAATCCTTCATCACTTCTTCTTTCTCTTCCCATGAATAAATCGATGCGCCAGCCGCCAGCGGATGACCTCCACCGTTGTACTTTTTGGCAATCGTGTTGATGACAGGACCCTTCGAGCGAAGACGAACCCTGATTTGATCATGTTCTTCAATAAAGAAGACCCATGCTTTCATGCCTTTCACATTCCCTAATGTACTGACAAGCAGGGATGCTTCAGATGGTACAACCGCGTGCTCTTCAAGGATATCCTTCGTCATAACCATCATACCGCAGCCATCCTGATCCATTTCAAAATTCTGCAGCACATACCCATTAAGCTTCGTGACATTGGAATCAACTTCATACATTTTATTGAATAATTCATTACGGTCAAAATCATATCGGATCAATTCACCGGCAATATCAAACGTCTTCTGGGTGGTGCTTGGATACAGGAATCTTCCCGTATCGCCGACAATCCCTGCGAACAGGAGGCGTGCCCCTGAATCAGGCAGGGTCAATCCTTTGTCTTTTCCAAACTGGTAAAATTCATAGATCATTTCACTGACGGAGCTTGCCGTGGTATCGATCCACAGGTGATCTCCGTATGCATCTTCGTTTGGATGGTGATCGATTTTCACAAGCAGATCGCCGAGTTTGTAGCGACGGTCACAGATCCGCTCTTCGTTTGCTGTATCACAGACGATGATCAGGGCCCCTTCGAAAACGGAATCTTCAATGTCGTCGAGTCGCTTTAAGTAATGGAGGGTTTCCTCTTCTTTTCCGACGGCATAAATGTTTTTCTCAGGAAAAGAGGCTTTCAGCATTTCTACGAGTCCTCCCTGGGATCCGTATGCATCCGGATCAGGGCGGACATGTCTATGTACAATGATCGTTTCATATTGTTTGATGAGGTTCAGGATTTGTTCTTTCATGGGAATCTCCTTTGTAGTCGAATTTATATTTGGCATTCTGCTCCGTTATCTGTAAAATAGTAGCGAGAGATGTCAACGATGGAGGACAAAACTATGTATTTTCTCGCATTACTGATCGTCGTCGCGTTCACCTTCTATATTTTCTATAAAATAAGACAAGTGCGGACACGGCGACCGATGGAAAAGAAATGGTTATCGGCGAAAGCAAGCATTGCCCTTGGGCTGTTCGTTGCCCTGTTCGGGATCAATCAGCTGTTTTTATTCCCTGGTACGCTGACGTATTTCATCGGCACGCTGTTCATCCTTTTGGGACTTGGTAGCTGCTGGGCTGGATATAAAATGTACAAGCATGTGCTTCCTTTTGCACAGAGGGAAGCGAAGGAACTGGATAACCAATAAGGTATGAAAGACTAGATGTTTGATCTAGTCTTTTTTATGTTTGAAAATACTTTTTCATGAGCGAGTAGTGGTTGATTTCCGCTGCAGATGCTCGCTTTCCGCGGGGTGTGGGTTGAGCCTCCTCAGCTCCGCTTCCGGGGTCTCAACTTCCACACATTTCCCGCAGGAGTCGAGCATCTTCCGCTCCAATCAACATGAGTTTTTCACTTTATCCTACTCTCAATCACTCTTGATTATATAAAGACCTAATGTCGATCAATCAGCTGACAAATCATTAGGGATTTCCCCATGAGCACGCCTTCGTTATATACTTCTACATCCACTTTACCAAATTTTCTCCCGACGTCGAGTACCTTTGGATGGATTTCGAGTATGCTTTCCATTTGGACAGGCTTGATAAAGTAAATAGTCATGTTTTCGATGACGAGGTCGCCTTTTTTGTATGGCTTCAGTGCACGGTTGGCCGCTTCTGTCATTAAGGTGGTGAAAACACCATAGGAAAGCGTCCCGATCCCCGTGGTCATCTGCGGTGTAACGGCAAATTGGTAGATTTCTTTGTTGTCTTTCTTCTCCCCTACTACTTCGACTGCATTTGAGATGAGGTCATCGATCGTTTCCCCGACCTGTGGCTGACGCTGGATCATTTGCAGAGCTTTCAGGACATCCTGACGGCTGATGATCCCCTGCAGTTTATTCTGTTCATTAACGACAGGAAGTAATTCGATCCCTTCCCAAATCATGATGTGTGCGGCGGATGCGACGCTCGTGTTCGGGCTGACGGTGATCGGCTGCTTCGTCATGATTTTATCGATCCCTGCATACTTTTCCTGTCCCATAACGTCTTTTGATGTCACCATACCATGGACCTTCAAGTTTCGGTCCACGACCGGAAAACGGCTGTGGAATGTGTACTGATTCTTTTCGTACCATTCTTCCAGCGTGTCATCCAGATGCAGATAAATCGTATCATCCACTTTGGTTAAAATGTCTTCCACTAACACGATCTCTTTTTTGATGAGCTGATCGTAAATCGCACGGTTGATCATGGTGGCAACGGTAAACGTGTCATAGGAAGTGGAGATGATCGGGAGTTCGAGTTCATCCGCGAGCTTCTTGACGTCTTCGTCTGCATCGAATCCACCGGTGATCAGGACGGCTGCTCCTGCACGCAATGCGTGTTCCTGAGCCTGGTTCCGGTTCCCGATGATGAGGAGGTTCCCCGCTTCCGTGTATCTCATCATGGCTTCAAGTTTCATGGCTCCAATGACAAACTTGTTGAGCATCTTATGCAGGCCGGATCGTCCACCGAGTACTTGTCCATCGATGATGTTGACCACTTCTGCGTAGGTAAGCTTCTCGATATTTTCTTTCTTTTTCTGTTCAATCCGAATCGTCCCGACGCGTTCGATGGTGCTGACGTAGCCTTTCGTTTCGGCATCTTTGATCGCCCGGTATGCCGTTCCTTCGCTGACGGTCAGTGCTTTTGCGATCTGGCGGACGGAGATCTTTTCTCCGACAGGCAGGGTATCTATGTACTCCAGTATTTGTTCGTGTTTTGTAGCCAAGCTTTTCACCCTTCTTTATAACGTCCTACTTTATATATTTATTATAATGTGAAAAGCGCGGTGTTTCAATTTAATCGGGGCTTTGAGTGATACAAGCCCCGTTTTTCTTTAGCCAAATGATCGTGATTTCACCTTACGAACAGGTTTCGATTTCAACTTCTTACCCTTGCCTGTTCCTTTCGGTGTGTAAAGCAGGGCTGCGAGGTTACCGGCCAGGACACAGGTGGCAAGTATGAGCCAGCCGATGGCGAAGTACCCTTGTAGGCCTTCTGCAAAAATAGACATACGTGGGGCTCCGTAGTAGATGAGTGCCCCGGTGATGAGTAAACAGAGTATATAACGTTGTTTCAAACATTTCCCTCCTTTCTAGGCTTGTATCATGTATATGCGAGTGGTTGGTGGATGTTGTGTAAAGGTGAGAAAAAAGGGGATGTGTTTGTCTATCTATGTAATTAAGTTTTGTGAAGGATGATATTAATTGGTAGGTGCATGAGCTTCCTTTTTAGCACTTTAAATTAAATGGTTGTTTTAGTTGATGTAACAAGGATTTTTAACATTATGTGGTAATATAAATGTAAAGATTACGAATCTTCAGTTCTTCAATTACCAGGCAGTTTAGAGGAATAGTTCTTAGGGGGAATTATGTGAGTAGAAAAAGTATATTCTTATCTGCAGGGATTGCACTACTAATTGCTATGAGTTGGTTTGGCTATCATAAAGCCACTGATGATACTTATGAAGGTATGTCGATTATTCCGGAGCAACACAAGGATATTCCTTTATTTAAGGGATTGAAACCAACCAGAAGCCAATATGTAATAAAGGGAAATCATTGGGAGGATATATATGACTTTTATATAAGTAAACTTCCATCCCTCGGTTGGAAAGTTGAACATGTCGAGTCTGCGTTGGACAATAACGACATTGAAAATGACTGGTCTGGTTTTTATTCTCGATGGAGAAAAGAAGGGTTTGACGGGGAGTTATGGGTTTCATCAAATTATAATCAATTTGATGACAAAACAGAGGTCATCTTTGATAAGACTCCTATTCACAAATCAACTTCTTGGATCGAAGAAATACCAAACAACATTTGTATCTATGAAACCTTAAACCAAGAGGATTGTTTAGTTATAGCTGACAAAACAAAGATAAAGGGAATAAAAACACTCATAAATAAGGCGATTGATTGGGATGACGAGAAATTATCTAAACGTGAGAAAACAAGTGTCATTGATTTTGGAAACATGAAAATTAAGGTTTATTATGAGAATGATAAAGAAATATATATTCAATCCAAAAAAGGAACTAAAATTATGAAACCTGAACCTGAATTCTTTGAACTGACAAATCTTTCACAATAATTCTTTATACATTAATAGAGGATTAAATGAATAAGAACAATAACAAAAGCTTGGGATATCCCAAGCTTTTTGTTGTGGCATTTGTATTGTTAACTTACTTCTTATTCCCTATTAATATTCAATAACATCCCCAGCCTTCATAACCTGCCCCTCAGAATCTTCAAGCATCTCAACAAATTTATGCGGATCCTGCTTAATAGGCGGGAATGTATCATAGTGAATCGGCACAACTTTCTTCGCTTTCAAGAAGCTAGCTGCCGTCGCCGCATCCTCTGGTCCCATCGTGAAGTTATCCCCGATCGGTAGGAAGGCAAGGTCAATCGGATGACGCTCCCCGATCAGTTTCATATCAGAGAATAATCCTGTATCCCCTGCATGGAAGATCGTCTTCCCTTCAATCATTAAGAGAACGCCTGCTGGCATACCCATATAGATGATTTCATTGCCGTCTGTGATGAGACCTGATCCGTGGAAGGCCTGTGTCAGTTTCACTTTACCAAAGTCGAACTCATAAGCTCCTCCGACGTGCATCGGATGGGTTCTCACCAGTTGCCAGCTTAGGTAGGTGGCCAGTTCGTGGTTAGCGATGACAAGTGAATCGTTTTTCTTCGCAAGTTCCACCGTGTCCCCTACGTGATCGTTGTGACCGTGTGTAAGGATGATCACATCGGGCTTTTCGTCATCCACTTTCAGATCCGTCAGTTCATTCCCATTGATGAATGGATCGATCAGGATCGTTTTACCGTTTGTTTCGATTTTCACTACTGAATGTCCATGATATGAAATCTTCATAATCTCTCTCCTCCAAATAAACTTATCTATTTTTCTTACTCTCTTATGCTACTTTATGTTATACCCGAATTTCATAAAAATAAAAGTGAGTTTGATCATTGGTGAGGAATTCAGCATATAAAAAAAGCCGACTGAACATTCTCATGCAGTCGGCTTCCTGGTGTTATTGTTGCTCTAATTGAGTTCTAGTATCTGAGTAGTCTACAGCATGCGCCTCAGCAACAGCCTGGTAAGTAACATATCCGTTCAATGTGTTAATACCTTTAAGTAGAGCTTCGTTATCTAAGCACGCTTTTTTGTAGCCTTTGTTTGCGATTTGAACCGCGTAAGGTACGGTCACGTTTGTTAATGCGATGGTTGACGTACGTGGTACGGCACCAGGCATGTTGGCAACGGCATAGTGTACAACACCGTGCTTCACGTATGTTGGATCGTCATGCGTTGTGATGCGGTCCGTTGTTTCGAAGATTCCGCCTTGGTCGATGGCGATATCGACAACAACTGAACCAGGTGTCATCGCTTTGATCATGTCTTCTGTTACTAATTTAGGTGCTTTCGCTCCTGGAATCAGTACAGCTCCGATGACTAGGTCTGCTTCTTTGACAGCTTGTTCGATATTTAACGGGTTGGACATAAGCGTTGTTACGTCGCTACCGAAGATATCATCCAGCTGACGAAGGCGATCCGGGTTAAGGTCAAGGATCGTTACGTTGGCACCAAGACCGACAGCCATTTTCGCTGCGTTCGTACCGGCCACTCCTCCACCAATGATCGTTACTTTACTGCGGCGAACCCCTGGGACACCTGAAAGTAATACACCTTTACCACCGTGGATCTTCTCTAAGAACTGGGCACCGATCTGAGTCGCCATACGTCCAGCCACTTCACTCATCGGAGTCAGTAATGGAAGGGCACGATTCAGTTCAACCGTTTCGTACGCGATTCCGACTACTTTATTATCAATTAACGCTTTCGTTAATTCCGGCTCTGGAGCAAGATGTAAATATGTAAATAAGATAAGCCCCTCGCGGAAATAAGAGTACTCACTTGGAAGTGGCTCTTTTACCTTCATGACCATATCCATGGACCATGCTTCCGCTGCAGAATCAACGATGTGTCCACCTGCTGCTTTGTAATCTTCATCTGTAAATCCTGAACCCATTCCCGCTCCAGCTTCAATGTAAACGTCATGTCCGAATTGAACAAGGTTTACAACACCAGCCGGCGTCATGGCCACACGATTTTCGTTGTTTTTAATTTCCGTTGGTACACCAATACGCATACTAAGCCAACCTCCTAAATGCACTATTGCTCCTTGGAGCATTCACTTCCTAAATATAACACTATTCATATATAATAGCGAAGGGCAATTACTCACCCTGTAAGCACTTACATTCTAACAAATAAATAAGGAAATATCTCTACTTTTCTTTAAAAAAATAAATGATTATTTCTTCGCTTTTTTTCAAAAATTCTTTAAAATAGAAACCATGCATCCTAGTATACCCAAAGGAGACCAAATTATGAAACAACCCATGATCGAACGGCTCGGACTCGAAAAGGTCCCACCGGAATTAAAATCAACCACATGGATCGAATACTTCATCATACAGCTCGCCTTCTCCGTGAACGCAGGAAACTTCCTCATCCCGGCACTCGCCGTCCTGGAAGGCGGATTATCCTTTCAGGCAGCGTTCATCGCCACCGTACTCGGAGCAAGCGTCGCCTTCCTATTCGTATCATTTCTGTCATTACCGGGCTCCCGCTACGGCCTGCCCGCTCAATACGTCCTGAGATCCATCATCGGAACCCGGCTGTCGATGCTCATCGCATCCCCCATCCGGTCCCTGACGTCCCTCTACTGGTTCAGCGTCCAAACCATCGGAGGAACCTTCGTCGTCATCTCCATGGTGGAAAAAGTAACACCGTACACGATTCCGTTCATACCGGTCGCCATCGGACTCGCCATCATCATGACCCTTCTAGCCCTCATCGGCTTCGAAGCCGTCAAAAAAGCGACCAAACTATTCATCCCGATCCTCGTGATCGGCCAGGGAATCATCCTCTACCTATTCCTAACAAAAGGAGCCGATTCCCTCGCCACACTCACACATGGCCAGGAACCCTTCTCCATCGGAACGTTCCTATTCTACTCTAGCCTCGTCTTCGTCCAATACATCTCAGGTGTCAGCGCATCCTCCGACATCACCCGCTACAGCAAAAGCGACCGCCACGGATTCTGGGGACTGTACGGAGGAAACGTCGTCGGATTCATGATGACCGCGCTCCTTGGAGGATTGAGTGCCAGCTTGTTCAAAGATCTGAATCCATTCGTCGCAGCGGGGCAACTGACCGACTCCAGTCTGCTTCTATTGGTGATCACGGCTTGTGCGATGGTATCGATGATTTCGATTAATCTTAGTAATGCGTATACAGGGGGATACAGTTTGCTTAATGCACTGCCGACCTTATCACGGATTCAAAGTGCACTGTTGTTCAGTGTTGCAGGGATTATCTTAAGCTCGTTTCCGCAGCTGGTTTATAATGCGCAGGAGTATATTTCTTATCTGGGGATCTTGATCATTCCGATATCGGCGATTGTGGTGGCTGATTATTTGGTAATTAGGAGAGGGAGGATTTCTGAGAGTGCGCTTGTTAGGCTTGCGAGTGGGGAGTCGAATTTTAATCGTGAGGCGTTGTACGTTTTAGGGATTGGGATGGTGGTTTATTTGGGGATTCCGGATGGTTGGTCACCGGGGTTTAGTTGTTTTTTCGTTACTTCTATTATTTATGTGTTTAGTAAGATGTGAGATAGAATAGAAGGACAGGATTCTATTCAGAAACTTGGTTAAGTAAAAAAAGTCAGCCTGTACATAAGGTTCACTCTGTAAGAAAACTTAATACAGGTATCTTCAAAAAGGTGATATAGGTGCAGTTAGAATTTAACTACAAAAAAATAAAACATCTTTTGAGTTTTAAATTTAGTGTTTAACTTTTGAAATAAATTCTTCTTATTCAAGCTTTTTCATAGTCTATGGCAGGATTCATAAACTCAATAATGGTAATTACTATTTAAAGATAAGGAGTTTTAAATCATGAAAAAATCAAACGATAGCGTAATTTACAATCATTTCCCAGCACTTTTTGATAGGATGATTGATCAAGAAGTGGACCATCATGAAAAAAGTAAAGTAAATAACATCATTCAAAATCATGGAAACAGAATCGGTTCACAATCCTTAATATCTATATGTCTCTTATCTGAACACGATAGAAGTGATTGTAATTTTATCATAGATGCTCATTCAATTCAGAATAACGGTATATTAAATAAACTATCTGAAAAAGGGAAAGTTATTTACCTTAATAGAGAAAGGTTTGATTATACAAATGTAAATAAATATTTGGTTGGTAGAAACGAAGCAACGGTGTTTAGGGGATTCTGTAAGAACCATGATGAAATATTCAATCCTATTGAACATAAGCAATACGAGTTTGATAACCTTCAGCAAAATTATCTGTTTGCTTATCGAGCATTCGCAAAAGAGTATACGAATCATCAGCAGGATGCTGAGTTTTTCAAAAGATATATTGAGGAGTTAATAAACAATTCTACCTTAGAAAGTATTTTAGAGAAGCATGGAGGAGATAAAATCCCAGGTAAAGATTCAAGGGAGATGAGGAAAAAAGTTGTATTGAAGAGACATGAGATTAGAAAAAAACAAATTGAGACTTTAAATAAGGATCTTGAAGACTTAAAACAGGTAATGACTATTAATCTTTTAAAAGAAAAGTATGGAAAGTTAGAGAGCTTTACATTATCTATCCCGGTCCAAAATACTATAGCTTCCTCAAGCCTGCTATATATTTATGCGGATTTAAACGGCAGACCCTTTAACCAAAAACTTAAATATCCTTCTTTTTTGAGTATTTTCCCTCAAAATGATTCGACAATAGTTTTATTCAGTTATTTAAAAAAACACAGAAGTTATTTTTCTGAACTGATATCACAAATTCATAATGCTTCCGATTATCAAAAAGAATTAATATTTTCTAATATTTTAATGAAATATGGTGATAATATCGTATTTTCCCCAAATAAATTCCAGAGATTCGATAATAAAGCACTAGAAATATTGAGTACTGCTCTGGATAGCCGAACCCAAATGCCTGGAGAGAAATTAGTTTATTACCCATTAAATTTATTTAGACCTAATTCATATAAACCAATAATATAAAACTTAATCTCTAAACTATAAATTTCTTCTCGATAAAATGTGCTTTCTTATAGGACAGGAAAGCACTTTAGAATACGGGGTCAGACCGCTACATGCTTGATTATGGAGAAGGGATTCAGTATGCTTTTGGAGTAAAATATGGCTATTAATGTTAACATAGTTAACTTGAAAATTGGTCCTTTCCCCATAGCGTAAATACGCTAATGCACCGGAGTTCAGGCACCATTTCCCTTTATAAATTGTTTAAACTCATTGAGAGACATTATTTTCACTATATTTTCATTAGGTTTGCCTTTATAAAACGATATGTACTCTGGGATAACAATAATCCCCCCTCTAGCTCCTTCTGTAATAACTGCTTCACTAAGCCTTGTAACAGTTCTTTCGATAAAAGCAGCAGATGGTGGTTTCTTCCAACTCTTAACTTCAATTAATACTTTGTCATTTGTATTAATATTGAAAGAGAAATCATAATTTTCCTTTCTATTTGACGAAGGAAAAACTATGTAATTTTGTTTAGATATTACTTTCGCAACTTCTCTTTCAAAATTTATTACATTTTCAATTACTTGTGATTTATTACTTAATGGAATATCTTGTTGAGATTCTTTAAAATTCTTTAATATAACAATAAAAGATATTGCTAATAAACTTATTATTGATGTCATTATAAAAATATTCAAATCAATTTTTACCGAATCATTCCTTAAAAAAGGGATTGTAGTAAATAACCCACCAGATATAGAAGCTACTAAAGCAATAATAAGTGAAATATAAGAATGAATTTTAGTTCTACTTCTACTGTAATTAGATATATTAATAAATATACTTTCTTCGTTTTTAATATTTTTCTCCATATCTTCAATTATTGGAAGAAGTTTAGATAATATATTATTTCTTTGTTCTTGTGTAATTAAATCCGTTTCAAGGATTCTTGTATATATTGAATTTAAAATTTGTTCCTCAAAGAACAAATCTTCAGCCTTCAGTTTAAAATCTCTTGCTTTCCCCTCAAGTAGTCTCTTAATATCCATGATTGATAATTGGAAATTTTCATTCACAATTCTTCTAATTAATATTTTTTCAACTTCCTTATTTGCTGTGCGAATTCGTTCTTTCTTTGCTCCAACAGTTTGTCGATATCCTAGTAAAAATAATATTATAGAAACAAAAATACCAACACCAGTTTGCAAATAACCTTCCATTATATCCCCCCTATGTAGGATATTTTATCTATATTATTAAAAATTTTTTCGCAAAAAGATGGGTGTCCCATATATTTTGATAAAAGACGACTCAACTAAGATAATATCCCTTTTTCTTCAATCTATCTTAAAGAAAATTTAATTACTGTTATGAGATTCTTTATTAATATTTTTTACTATATTTGAGAATGCTATATCTTTCCAATCACTTCTCCACTCTGTATAAAATTTAATGTCGTCAGATTGTGGGGTAGGACAAGCTTCATTAATATTTACAATACAAGGGGTAGCTACAGCATCCCCAACTAAAAGGGCTTCTCTTTTTTCAAGAGAAGACAAAGCATCTCCATAACTAATAACAGCTTCAGGTAATAGTCTTTTTACATAAGATTGATCTTCTGGGTTATTTAGTCTCATAACAATAAAATTATTACATTGAGAAAATACAGTAGAGGACAACTCTGATGGCCTTTGACTAACAATCATAGAGGACAACCCATATTTTCTTCCTTCTTTTGCAACTCTTTCAACTGCTATACGAGTATTCCTATATCTTGCTTCATTTATTTTCGGTATATATTTATGTGCCTCTTCATACACCAACATAAAGGGGTTATCATTTTTTTCAAAAAATTTAGTATAATGGTAACAAAATTCAAAAATAAGTCTAGAAATTATTGAAACAACTATGGAAATTACTTCAAAAGGTAAAGAACTTAGATCGATAATTGTTACATTATTTTTCTCTTTGTAACCTAAGATTTTTTCAATAATTTCCTGTAAGTCTTGTGTAGAATATTTCTTTCCTTTTTCTTTTTCTTCGGTTATTAAAAAATGCAGGCGTTCATCATTCATTTTGTTTTCTAATCTTGATATAAATCGAGGGAATTCACCATGGTAACCGTTATTTTTTGAAGATACCTTGCTTCCTAAAATATCATTCTTACTATTGCCTGAGGATGCTTCAAAACTCAATTTTTCCCATAAAAAATCTGTACAACTTACTTCTACCTCGGTATTCTTAATGGCAAAAAGTTCTTTACCATCCTTGATATAATGAGTTTCTTCATTTTTATTACAAATATAGTTAAACACCTCTTCTAAACTAAAGTAAACAGGGCTATCATATGTAACTTTAATATTTGGATTGTACCTTATTTTGTTTTTTATTACAGCTTCCTTAAATACAGATATTTGGTTATGTGAGTTACTTTCATTACTTTCAATGAATAAATTTTCTAACTCTTCCGAATTCATAAGCCAATATGGTAAGTGAAAATTTTTCTTTTCTATTGATAAGTACCCTTGATCAGGGAACGCTCTACTATACTCTCCATGAATATCGAAAATGATAATGTGTGTATTATTTACCTTATCTATATCACTATTAATAGCTTCTTGTATTACTTTTGCTACTGTACATGACTTACCAGAACCTGTTGAGCCTACAACAGCAATATGTTTTGAGAAAAATTTATCACCGTTTACTGCTATCTCTATATTGTTATTAATTAAATGATTTGAAAAGACAAATTTATTATCAGTATTTGAAAATATACATTTTAAATCTTCTTCATTTGCAATGTTTACCCCGTTTGGAGGAATACTAATGTTCTTAATTCCTTTTATAAATTCAGGTTTGCCTGAAGTATACTCTAATTGACCAATTGGCTGTGTATTAATAATGAAATTGCCATTATATTGATTTTGAATCGTAATTTCATCCTCACTATCCTCAACCATTTTGAAACTTTTTACAAGAGTTACAATACTACGGTCGTTCCCATCTTCGACTTTTAAAAATGAACCAATCTTTATTTCACTGTCAGTATTCTTTTCTTTCCATTTTTGGAAATCGACTATTTCTATTTGTACTGAATGTGATTCAAAGCTCCTAACTCTTAACTGATCACTTTTATCCACTTCAGTTCCCCCCCAATAGCTCGATAATTTCATCATTCTTTAAACCTCTCAAAGAAAAATAATCATAGTGTTCTTCAAAGTCTCCAAAACCACCATCAATCGAAATTACTACTGGTGCAATTAAATTAATTTTCCTTTTATGTTCTGAGAAAGTATTTAACCTAATCATTTTAAAATTGTAATTTGGTATATTAACCTTTCCTCTTAAGGGCAGTGCCACTGTAAAAGGGGCACAATTGAACATTTGGCTATTAAACCTATAGTCCTCATATCCGTCATTCATAATTATTAGTTCGTTTGTATTTGACAAATGACTATAAATATTTTTTTTGAGTGCCATAATCTCTTCTTTGTTTCCATTTACAACAAAAGTTACAGGTTTTGTATCGTTTCTATTCCCACTATAATAAAACTTTTTGGCTAAGTTAATAATGAAGCTAGATAAATCTCCCCTTAAAGGGTTACCTATATATACTACAAACTCCCTAGTATTTTTCTTTATGTTTCTTGTCATTAATTCGTTTTTAATATACTTTTTTGTTGCATGAAATGATTTAAATCTTGTAATAAATTCAAAATCTAAATCCTTTCTATACTTTGATAAAGTATTTTTGAACCATAACTTTGTTATGGTTCTCTCAACTGGGTCACTCTTAATCGCTAAATCATTTATAATTTTGAACGCATTAGGTAGATAAAAATATTCAGCACTGGATTCACTAATTGAATAAGTTTCAATCAATAACTCAATAATTTCCCTTTCCATAATTTCATATTTTAATGACACTTCCCAATGAAAAAACTCTAAAAATTCCATGAGTAATTTACTATCCTTAATAAACGGCTTGTTATCTTCACTGATATACTTACTTCCACTATCAAGTGATAAAATTTCATACAAAAGCGTAATATTTATATTGGGTAGTTTATCAGTAATATAAATGAACAATCTATATTTATATTTTTTTTGTCTATTATTTAAGAAGTGGTTAAACATAATGGCTAAAGGTTTAGCTACTCTACTATTTTGAAAATTTTTTAATTCATGGTACTTGTATTGCACTAAGATTGACTCTTCTTCCTTATTTATATCTAAATCTTCAATACCTTCAATGACAAATTCCGATGCATCACTAATTTCATGAATTATCTCATGTATTGAACTAAGAAATTGGTAATTGTATCCCTTTATTGAGGAGTTTGCTTGTCTATTCGTCAATAAAACTCGCCTCTTCTACTATTTGAAATTATTTACTCATATTATAGCAACTATTCAAACCTATCTCCACAATTATCCATATTCAGTCTCATTCAACCAGTAATTAATTTAATGAAATAGTTTAACCCTTAACTAAAAATTAACCTCTTTTTGTTCGAGATATTTACCAGGTAAAGATACGTAATTTAGATATTATTTTGTGCTTTGCTTTTCTATACTATTGGTCTGCTGGATGAGTAGTAATTATGATTTTGGGGTTAAACGGGGACGGTTACAGTTTGACTTTTTCTAATCTGGGAAAACGCACTTTCAAACTAAAGATAAGTGATGCTTAACAGTTTTCATTTTTCTGTCCACTTATGCAATTAAATTGACCACCTACACCAAAGAAAACTCCGCTTGAGTTGTGTATCTTTTAAGAGCCACAAAGAATGGGGTCAGTCCTCTAGTTCACAATTCATGGGAAGATGGGGGTCAGACCCCCATCTTATTAACGCTTCACCGTACCGAGAGTCAGACCCCAATAATAAAAAATCCACTAAAAGGGACAAGGCGACCGCCTTGTCCCTTTTTAACACTATTCGCAGTGAACCCTACACTCTTTCTCACCTTATATTTGCAAGTTCCCCCGCACTTCTTATCTAAGCACGCAATAATGCCCCATTCGGCTCTTTTAACTCCTGCTCTACTATTTGATTCATCTTAGAGAAGTGGTCCAGAAATTGTTGTGCCAGCTCTTGTTCCTCTGTGTCACTTTTCAATGTAACGATGTCTCGCAGAATCTGAGCCATCCACGAATTATCGAAATATCGGTACTTGCCTGTATTCCATGTCGTTTGTTGAGGGGATTTTTCATTGACATAGTACTTCCAGAAAGGCATCTGTTTCGATTCCTCGTCTGTCAGTTGGAGTCTGTAATGGGAATGGGCAGGAATATTTCCATCTTCACAAAGTTTACCGATGAAATGATCCTTCACCATATAGACACCTAAGATGCGTCTGTCTTTTTCAGGCATGCCGGGATCGACCGCTGTCAGCAGGACCGCACTGTTTTGGTGTAAGCGACTGGGCTTGTTTGGCTTACCCTTATTCGTACCACTTTTTATTTCACCAGAGGAAACCGTCCAATCTGAAAAGGAGCTACTCTGTTCTTCTGTATCGCACCTGTAAACCATCTGCGATTCGGGATGAAGTTTATGATTTTTCATACTTTTTTCATGACCCACTCGAAGCTCCTGGTTTCTTCTTTGCCGTGCCTTTTCCTCTTCTTTCTGCATTTCTTCCTCTTTGAGTTCCATTTCCTGCTCGTGTAAAATTTTTTCAAGTGAATGGGCAGCACTTTTATCATGTAGTTTCAAGTGCTGTCCAAATGCATCCGGGTAAACAAATTTTTTATTTTCCGAGGCGAAATGGATTTCAACTACCGTATCATTATGATTCACGATGCTTCCCATACCAAACCGCTCATGTGTAACTTTCTTATTGATTAGATTCAATATATTAGTCCTCCTTGTATAAACACTCGGGTACTATTGCCTAAAAAGCTCACAAAAACTGTTTGAATTCCCTTCGGAATAAATAAGATAGATAACAAAACGTTCAATGTAAAAAATCACCAGATAATAACCTTACCATTTTTTTAATATAAATACAACTTTCGTGTTGACAAACCATTTTATTGAAAGGTAAAATGTAATTTTGTTCAAATCTTGATGATTGGTACAAGAGTGCTTTTTTGATTTTTTCTCAGGTTAAATGGGGACGGATCCAACTTGATTTTTTGCATTAATCTGGAAAAGCGTACTTTCAAACTAATGCTAAATATATACCTGAACTCTCCTCTTCACCTAGTAGAAAATACTCTCTTCCAAGTGTTCGAACCAGAGCTCCTCCGTATCAACTACTCAAACATCATGATTACATCCATCCTGATAACCAAATGTCCAATCAGCGCATTTACCCTATCTACATCCTTAGCGTCTCTATGTTGGTGGTGTTGATGTTGTTGTTCTCTAAAATCTATTCTTTCTCTAAGATCTTAAGTCTGTTTGCAGGTTCTCTCCGCACCCGATTCACATGCTTTTCGCCACACGAAGACAATCCGGAATCAGCTTTATTATCAAGCTGGTCAATCCCAGAATCATTACACCCCTTTTGACAGACAACCTCATTCAATAGAAATAATCCACACAAGCTAAATCATTCATCGGCTTAAACTTAAACACATCTTCATACTCATACTTCTTCGACTCCAGCCTCTTACAAAAAGGCCTCATTCTCACTTTAAAAAACAGGTCCTCTCGAATCTTCCCAATTGACCGAATATACGGCCTTTCACCGAGCACCACACACCCTAACTGAACTCCGCCCTCATACATGGCATTCAACAGAATCCACAGATTCAAGTGATAAAATGTATCCAAATCGAACATCCATTGATTTAAATTTCTCCATCTACTCATTTGATTCACTCCTGATTCAATCTGTATTCAACTCTTATATAGGGAGATAGGCTGGGAAAGGATACCTTTAGGTGAATGTTCTTAATTAAATATGTTGTTATCAAAGATGATTATTTCTTTTGGCTTAATCATCTTAAAAACATGGCGACCCCCAACTCATTTGGAGCAAACACAAAAAAGAAAAGCTAAATTCTTTTCTCTACTACTTTTATCAACAAAGAAAAAAACCTCATTCGCATAAATGCACGAATGAGGTTTACCACTACAATTTATTCTGAAGACTCTTCTATATTCTCCTCCGTCACCAACTTCAACGGAACCGGAATCTTCTTGTCTACCTTCTTCCCTGACAATACATCAGCCCCAGCCTGAACGGCCAACGAACCAATCTTCTCAGGCTGCTGAGCAACAGTCGCAGACAGGTTGCCATTCCGAATGCTAGTCATCGCATCTTCATTTCCATCAAATCCAACGACTAATACGTCACGTCCGGAACTTTGGATCGCCTGCAGTGCTCCCAATGCCATTTCATCATTATGAGCGAACACGGCTTTGATGTCTGGATTCCCTTGAATCAAGTTCTCCATCGTATTCAGTCCCTCGGTACGATCGAAGTTTGCCGTCTGTTTGGCCACGACATCTAGCTTTTCATCCGCGATGTTGTGAAATCCGGCTCCACGCTCACGTGTGGCAGACGCTCCAGGGACACCTTCCAGTTCTGCAACCTCGGCCCCTTCACCGAGCTGTTCGACGAGATATTCCCCGGCCATTTCGCCACCCTTTTCGTTATCAGAGCTGACGAGTGTGGCTACGTCTCCTTTTTCCGCTGAGCGGTCAAGGGTGACGACAGGGATGCCCAGGCTGTTGGCAGATTGGACGGCAGTGGAGATGGCCGCTGAATCCGTCGGGTTGATGAGTAGGACGTTGACGCCCTGCTGGATGAGATCTTCTACGTCATTGATCTGTTTGGCGGCGTCGTTCTGGGCATCGACGACGACGACTTCCATGCCTTGTTTCTTCGCTTCCTCTTCTACTCCGTTTTTCATGGAGACGAAGAATGGGTTATTGAGTGTTGAAACGGATAGTCCGATTTTGATGTCTTCAGGGTTCGAGCTTTTAGTTGGTTTCGCCCATTCGGGCGGCTGCAGGGAGCAGGCGCCCAGGAATAGGAGTGACAAACTGATTAGTAGTAACCATGCTTTTTTCATAGTATCCCTCCTACGCTGCTTTCTTTCGGTCGATAAGAACCGCAATGATGATGACGACACCCTTTACGACCATTTGGAAGAAGGATGAGACGCCGAGCAGGTTCAGACCGTTGTTTAACGTTCCGATGATGAGTGCACCGATCAGTGTTCCGACGATCAGTCCGCGTCCGCCTGACAGGCTTGTCCCTCCTAGGACGACGGCGGCGATGGCATCTAGTTCATACGATGTACCAGCTGTCGGCTGGGCTGAATTCAGACGTGACGTGAGGATCGCTCCTGCAAGTGCTGCCAGTAAACCAGCTAAGGAGTAGATCATTACTTTGATGCGTGGTACTTTGATTCCTGAGATCAGGGCTGCTTTTTCATTTCCACCGATGGCATACGTTTTTCGGCCGAACGGGGTTTTGTGCAGGATCACCCATAGAATCGCGAACGTCAGGATCATTGTGACGGCCGGTACCGGGATTCCAAGGAAGTAACCTCTTCCAAACAGTTGGAATGCATAACTGTCGCCAAGTCCTGTAATTGGGTTTCCATCTGTGTACACGAGCGTCAACCCGCGGAACATGGTCATCGTTGCAAGTGTTGCGATGAATGGGGCCATTTTTCCTTTTGTGATCAATAATCCGTTGACCATTCCCATCACAGCTCCAAGGATACAGCCGATCAGGATCGCAAGGATCGGGTCGATTCCCGATACCATCATCCCGGCCATGAGGGCACTGGATAAGGCGAGGATCGAGCCGACGGATAAATCAATTCCTCCGGTCAAAATGACGAAGGTCATCCCGTAGGCAATCAGGGCGTTGATCGCGACCTGTCGTAATAGATTCAATAAGTTCAAGGGTTCTAGAAAACTAGGGTTGATGATGGATACGGTCGCAATCAGCACAAACAGTCCGAGAAGTGGACCGAGTTTTTGCATCAGATTGCCGACGTGATTCGTTTTGAGTGCGTTATTCATGTGCGTGACCTCCTGTCGCCAATGTCATGATTTTTTCCTGTGTTGCGTCTTCCTTTGATAGCTCTCCTGCGATGGTCCCTTCATGGACGACGAGGATACGGTCGCTCATTCCGAGTACTTCTGGCAGCTCGGATGATACCATCACGATTGCGACGCCGCGGTCGGTGAGCTCGTTCATCAATTGATAGATTTCCCGCTTCGCCCCGACATCGACTCCCCGGGTCGGTTCATCGAGTATCAGCACTTTTGGACCGATGCCGATCCATTTTGCGATGACTACCTTCTGCTGGTTCCCGCCGGATAGGTTCTTTGCGTGGGTCCTGGCTGATTCGGTTTTGATCGTCAGCCGTTTGATGAGCATTTCCACAAAGTCCTGTTCGCTTTTATCATTGATCAAGCCTTTCTTCGTGAAGCTGTAGAGGCTTGGAAGAGCGATATTATCCTTCAGGGAAAAGTCGAGGACGAGTCCTTCATCCTTCCGATCCTCGGTGATGAATCCAAGACCGAGTTTCACGGCCTGATCAGGTGTTTTAATGGTGACCGGTTTCCCGTTTACGAGGATTTCGCCTTCATATCGTCCGTCGAGTCCGAAGATGGTCCTCATGATTTCTGTTCTACCTGCCCCCATCAACCCTGACACGCCGACGATTTCGCCTGAACGTACCTCGAAGCTGACCTTTTCAAACAGTCCCTTCTTCGTCAGGTTCCTGACTTCAAGCATCGTTTCACCTGGTTTTGGCTGGCGTTTTGGAAAGCGGTCCGTCAGTTCACGTCCGACCATTTTCTTCACGACCTCATCGAAGTTCGTCTCGGGGATCGGCGTCGTATCCACCGTGCGTCCGTCCCGCATGACCGTGATCGTGTCACAAATCGTGAAGATCTCTTCCATCCGGTGGGAGATGTATACAATCGACACGCCGGCTTTCTTTAGCGAGCGGATGACGGTGAAGAGCGTCTCGATTTCCCGGTCCGTCAATGCCGCTGTCGGCTCGTCCATGATGATGACTTTCGCATCCGTCATGAGTGCTTTGGCAATCTCGATCATTTGCTGCTGTCCGACTGAGCACTGTCCTGCTTCTTTTGTGAGAGGGATGGAAATGTTCAGTTTCTTAAACTGCTCATTCGCAATCGCTTTCATTTTTCTCGTGTTGATGAGACCGAATTGTGTAACCGGTTCCTTATTGATGAAGAGATTCTCAAGAACGGTCATCTCCGGCCATACATTCAGCTCTTGATGGATGAAGGCAACGCCAAATTCCTCGGCCTGTTTCGGATTGTCGAACGTCATGTCCTTCCCGTCGATGGTGATCGTTCCCTGATCCTTCTTGTGAAGGCCAGTCAGGATATTCATCAGGGTCGACTTTCCGGCACCGTTTTCTCCCATCAGGGCATGGACTTCACCTTCCCCAATCTCGATGTCTACGCCTTCAAGGACCTTGTTCGTCCCAAATGCTTTATGGATATTCTTCATGCTGATCTGCATGCTACTACCCCCTTTGTTTTAAAAAATGACTCCTGCGTGAAGTATGCAATTTGCGTACGGTGTGACTTCCCCCGTTCGGATGACAGCCTTCGCTTTGTGGGTTTCTTTCTTGAAGTCTTCATGGGATACATACTGGATTCCATCGAACCATGAGGTCATCTGTTCGTGAACCCCTTTATTTGTTTCGACTTCTTCAGCTAGTGTGACGGTTTCGACGACCATTTCTTCCTTTAACAGTTGGACCACGTCAAGGAAGGATGGCTCTCCCGGTTTCAATGCCAGGTCGATTTTCACGACGTCTGACGGAATCGGAAGACCGGCATCGGCCACGACGATCGTATCCGTATGGCCGAGATCGGCTAGTATTTTTGCTATGTGACTGTTCAAGATGCCATGTCGTTTCATTCTGCCAACTTCCTTTCCACTTCGTCTCTTGTCGGCATTCCGCCCTGTGCCCCGAATCCGGTCACGGAAAGAGATGCGGCACGGTTTGCGAACCGAAGGCTTTCTTCCATTGACTGTCCTTCCGCCACGGCCGTTCCGAATGCGGCATTGAAGGTATCGCCTGCCCCTGTCGTATCTACCACTTCGACTTTGAAGGAAGGAACCATGATTTCCTTTGTTCCATCATGGTAGCGGACTCCGGCTGCTCCTTCGGTGATGATGACTTTGTCAGGATATTGTTTCAGCGCTTCTGACGGCTTCATTCCGTTAAAAAGGACATCCGCTTCATGTTCATTCGGTGTCAGATAGCTGGCACCAACGATGACTTTCTCTGAGATCTTCCGTGCAGGTGCCGGGTTCAGTAGCAGTGGGACTTCAATCTTGTTGCACAGGTCTGCCACGTACTCAACCGTTTCCTCCGGGATTTCCTGCTGAATCATGATGAGATCGCATGTTTTGAGAAAATCGGCTGTTTTCTCAACGTATTCTGGAGTCACAAGATCATTGGCACCTTTTACGACGACAATGCTGTTGTCCCCTTCAGCGAGGATGATATGGGCGGTTCCGGATTTCTGACCTGTAACCGGTTCCACATACTCTGTATGAACACCGTTGCTCTTAAAGTTATCCAAAATCTCTTGCCCGTAAGGATCATCGCCGACGCATCCGATCATGTAAACGTCTGCTCCAAGTCTTGCTGCTGCAACGGCCTGGTTGGCGCCTTTTCCTCCGGGTACGGTGTCAAAGCTGGCGCCCAGTACCGTTTCCCCTGCACCAGGGCGTTTCGCTGATGTGACCACCAGATCCATAGATGAACTGCCGATCACGGCAATCTTCGCCTTTTCCATCTTCCTTCATCCCTTTCGTGTTGTGTTTCGCTGTATGAGTTCAACCGGAAGCTGAACCGTTGTCTCGATGTCTTTTTCTTTTTTTATTAGTTTAATCAGAAGTGCCGCGGCCTGCCTGCCCATTTCGTAAGCTGGCTGCCTGATCGTTGAGAGCGCCGGATAGGAAAGGCTACTCTGGGGGATGTCATCGTAGCCAATGATCTGTACGTCTTCGGGGATCTTCTTCCCAAGCCTCAACGCCTCATGGAGAATAGCGATACCGACGATATCATTGCTCGCGATGACCCCGTCCGTATCAGGATAGGTGGCGAATAGTTCCTCTGCCCAGCCCTTTGCGTCTTCAAAGGAGAACGAGGTCGTGGACATCACCGGGAAATCGACGTCTGTCCCGCTTAGGTACTCGACGGCTCCCCGGAATCGGTCCTGTGCCGGCTTGACGTGTGCCGGCCCCTTCATAACGGTGATCCGCTTCGCCCCTTTTTCCACCAGGGTCTTTGCTGCCAGGCGTCCCCCTTTGCGTCCGTCGGCATACACTGCCGGATAGTTGTCCGTGGTCCGGTCAAGGAGGACGAGTGGGAGATTCAATTCACTATACAGCTGATCATGCTCCACATGATTAGTCGCAGAGATCATACCGACGACATTGTTCTGAACGAAGGTCTGGATATAATCCAGCTCCTTCTGGATATTCTCGTCGCTGTTCCCGAGGAGTAGCCTGAACCCTGCCTCACTCACTTCATCCTCGACCCCTCTCGCCAGCTGCGGGAAGTATGGGTTCGTGATATCTGGAAGCAGCAGACCGATCAGTCTCGATTCCCGTTTATATAGAGAGCGCGCCACCTCATTCGGGCTGTAATTCAGCTTCTCGATCGCCGTCATTACCTTCTTCCTCGTCTCGGCTCCTACATAGCCGTTGTCATTCAGCACCCGGGAGACCGTCGCCACCGACACCCCCGCTTCACTCGCCACATCCTTGATTGTTGCCACTTGCGTCACTTCCTGTTCGTTTGGTTGGTTATTGTGTAACCGGTTACACATAAGGTAACATATTTTTGTAACCGGTTGCAATAGTTTCGTTTCTTTTTTAAGGGAAAGATGTTTTGATTAAGAAGTGAGTGTCCATTACTAGTCCGTTTTTCAATTAAAAAAACATATCATAAACGGACAGATCAGCTACATATCCTGTGGTAAAATAAGGATATAAAATATATCCATTATACAAGGTCAGGTAGTCGAAGAAAGCTATAGATTATTGGGGAGCTAGAACATGAAAAATAGAAAACAAAACAGAAAAGAATTTTTTAAAGATACCCTACTAGAGTTTATATCTGAAGTGGTTTTCAACATCTTATTGTTTATACCAAAAATGATTTTTCGCTTGATACGGAACATTTGGTGAAAAAGGAAAGTGGCTAACAAGTGAAAACCAGCTAAATGCCAGCAGTACCCTCTTCAATGTTCATTCAGGTTAACGGTGTAAGAAACTAAATGTAAGGGGCGAGAAATATTGGAGAAGGATAGTGTAGAACTGATTAAGGTTGGAAGTTTAGTAGTTATTGCCATTAGTATGGCTGTTATCGCTTGGCGAATGGGCGATGTAGTGAACTACCTATATGATATTGCTCTGAAGTAAAGCTCCTTTCTTTAAGGGGCTTTGTTAAGCCACCATCCTCCCTTTGTTGAAGTAAAGGGCAGGTTAATTGAAGAAATGATTGTTATTAAATCCGATGTGCACCCAGTACAAAGTATATTATCTGTCGATTGATAGAGAGAATGCCAGAGGAGATATGTTTAATGATAGGCTTGTATATTTTATGCTTACTTTTTGTGTGCCTTATGGTGGGGATTATATTTATTCGTAAGCATTTTAACAAAGCGGGTTATAATCATGGGCAAAAAAGAGATGCTATGATTGTACTTGGTTATCCCGCAAAAAAGGATGGAACAATGACTCCCATTTTACGAGAACGAATCAATAAAGCAACAGACCTCTATCACACTGGAATTGCTGAAGTAGTTATTTGTTCGGGTGCATCTGTTGCAAATGACCATGTTGAGGCAGAAAGCATGGCAAGAGCCTTAGTGGAATCAGGCGTGGATGGTAGCCAAATCATACGAGAAACTAAAGCGAGGGGCACTTATGAAAATTTGTTGAAATCGCGAGAAATCATGCGAGAGAGAGGGCTGAAAAAAGCAGTTATAGTTACCTCACCCTGGCATTTGCGAAAAGCTAGTTCATATGCGTTTCGGCTAGGAATTGACCATACCTTGGAAAAGTCTAAAGTGCCAAAAGAATTCGTCCTAGGTTTAGGAATCATTTACGTTTACATATACATACAGATGTTCATAATTTATTTGCGTTTTTATAAGGGAAGAAAATGAAACTTACTCCATTTAGAAGTGTGAAAATCTCTCTATTTAGTAAGAAAAGATATAGTCAGAATTGGTGATTATTCAACTAACGGCGGCGTTTGCTGAACAAGTAGCCGCCCCGCCTTGATAGGTCAGAGCATCTTCGGCTAACGGGCAGGATAGCGAAAAAAGCAATAAAAGAAAAATTTATAAAATGACTTTTAACCAGGGGGAAATAAAATGAGACCAGATATGGTTTTGGAGAAGGTTATAAAGAAGATCAATATTCAGAGTGAGTACAAGACTTTTGTAGAGGAGTATACAGCTAGCTTGCTTTCAGAGTTCAGTGGGAAGATTCACAGTATTTATATGTGTGGCTCCATTCCCAAAGGTACTGCTAAGCCATTTGAGTCTGATGCAGATTTTACAATAGTATGTGAAAGACCAGAAGATATAGATTATGATAGAGTATCGTGTCTGAAGGACCAGGTTTTACAAAAATATCGATTCGTAACGAAGGTTGATACGGTTATTTGTTCACTGGATGATGTAAGAAGTAAGCCCAATGAATGGGGATTTTGGATCAAGATCATCTGTGTTTGTATACATGGTACTGATATTGGTGAAGAAGTACCGCCTATTCTTATTTCACCTGAGTTCATATTAGACTTAAATTCAGACACTCAAGAGGCAGTGGATCGCGTTCGCGGTTTTCTATCTAATGCCAATAATGACACACTGAAATCCAGATATACCAAAGGGTACTCAAAGAAATTAATTCGTGCATTATACTCTTTGGTTTTAGAAGATACAGGGGTATGGCAAGATGACATTTCTAAGATGAAGAATGGCATATTAGATTATTGCACGATTGATTCAGCATTAGTTGACTATCTGTTTGCGTGTTACTTGGATAGTCATGTAGATGTTGAAGAATTTCTGGGGAATGCAGAAGAAGTATATCGTTATATTGAGAAGGCTTTAACTGCATTGGCTGCTTCCAGAAATACTCCTTCAGAAATATAATTTTTTTCGTGCATACTCGCTTATATGTTGCAAATAATTTATATTCCAACACAAAGAGACTCGTCAATCGACGAATCTCTTTATTTTTTATGCCCTCTATTTTGGGTGTCACTGTTTGGTGTCCGAGCACCTCAAAACGGTCCCCTTTAGGTCTCTATAGATGATCCAAAAACAACCCCGGATAATCAGTCATGACAACCTCAACACCTGCTTTTTTCACCAACTGAAATTCTTCCATTGTATTGATGGTATAAACACGCAACGGAATTCCCATCTCCATGACGATTCTCCCCGTTGGCGATTGAGCGAACACCGCCTCACAGTGGATAGCGTTGACCTGTAAGGGCTTGATCCGGTCCAGAATATTTGCTGGTATCCCTTCAAAAAGGAAACCTGTCTCAATATCAGGATCAAGCTCTCTGACCCTTTTCAGACTCTCGGCATTGAAAGAAGAAATAATCGTCTGTTCTTTCATTCCTTTTTCTTTGAGCAGCTCCAGGACCTTATCTTCCAACTGTGGGTAGTCGATTTGATCGTTCTTCAGCTCGATATTGATGATGATCGAGTCACGATGCGTGGTCACCACATCCAGGACCTCCTCTAATGAAGGAATGGACTCTCCTTTGAAAGAGGGGTGAAACCAATTTCCGGCGTCATAAGTTCTGAGCTGCTCCCACGTCAAATCCTTCACATAGCCGGTTCCATTCGTGGTGCGATCGATGGTTTCATCATGGATGACGACGATCTGGCCGTCTTTTGACAGCTGTACGTCCAGTTCAATCCCGTGGGCACCTGACTCAGCTGCTGCTTTAAACGCAGTCAATGTGTTCTCCGGAGCCTCTCCACTCACTCCGCGATGAGCAAATAATTTCATTCTCGTTTCCTCCTTTCTTCGCGAACTTTGACCAGAAAAATCCTTTTAGCAGTTTCTAAAAGTATGCTTTTTATAATTAGTATATGTATTCTGAACAGGTTATAAAGAAAATAAACGGAGGTTTTCCGCTTACGCCCAGAAACATCACCTCTTATTGCGTTTCTTGAGGTTAATAGGCAGAATTTTCCCCTCTATTGCTCAGTGACGAATAGGACGTTGCATCCGATTAATGGGGTTGGGTTGCTTCATTCATTTAATTCCCAATCTTACGCAAATGAAACTTCCCAATAGGAGTATCTTCAGGAAAGTCTAAATAAAAAGCCCAACTTCTCTACAAAACAAAATAGAGAAATTGAGCTTTTCAGCACCTTCATTTACTTATTGAATTCATTAACTCGAAGAAGTATTGGGGTTTATGAGTCTTATTCAGGTGATACCATGAATCTAATGTATCTGGTGTAAACACATCCATTTTCTTCAGTACCTCCATGGCAAATTCCAGAGGAGCTATTCCTGATGCCGTAACTAAATTCCCATCAGCCACCGCTGGTCCCGACTCATAGAACGCTTCTCCTTTATAGTTAGGACATACCATTTTCGTATATTCCAAGTTATTACTTGTATGCTTTCGAGTATCTAAGTAACCCATATCCGCAATACCCTCAACTGCACCACAAATGGTAGCAATAATTATGCCATGCTCTAAAGCTTGGCCAACCCTTTCCAAGATTGGTTGATGAATATCTTCACTCCAAGTAGTCCCTCCTGGTAAAATTAAAAGATCTTTACTCTCAAGAGTACATTCATCAAAGGACATATCTGGCTTTATGCTCAGTCCTCCCATCGTCGTAATCATTTCTTTAGTAGCTCCTACTGTCATGACGTTTACACGAGCTGCGTCTTTTTTGAAATATCTTCCTGAGTTTAGTTCAGCCATCAAATATCCGTATTCCCAGTCCGACATTGTATCAAATACATATAGAAAAGCTTTGTTTGTTTGCATCCAATTACACTCCAATCACTATTGATAGAGCCATTATAATAAAACTTCCCTGACAGGTAGCGTCAGGGAAGTCATTAAACTTGATGAAATTCTATTAAAGTTAAAATGTCAATTATTCAACTATTAAAATCCAAAACAAATATCCCAGCCCCATTACATAATTACTCAGATAGAAAATCTTTGATAGCTTTCTTATTTTCACTAACATCTAAGTCAAGTACTAATCCGACCCCATCATAATACTCGTCGGTATATGTATGATCTAATGGTATTCTCATCGATTCAATGTTTTTGTTTTTTTCTCCTAATACTGAAGTAGCTATGGAAAGCACTTGAGATGTCTTAATATTCGTTTTAATAAAAGGCTTGATTATCCCTAATGTTTTCGGGATTTTCATCACTCCTTTTACATCAGTCATCTCATCTGTTAGTAACTTAAGAACTTCTTGCTGTCTACGTACTCTACCGAAATCACTTTCACTATCTTTACGGAATCTCACATAACTTAGCAACTGATCTCCATCAAGTTTTTGCATTCCTGGATGAAGTGGTGGATTAATCCCTTTAACCATTTCTTTTTCAATGTCCATTTCGACACCATCTGGAAATACCTCATCGATAATACTGGAAAAACCTTTAAAGTCTACTAAGGAGTAATATTGAATATCCATATCAAAATTTTCTTTTAAAGTTTTTCTCAATAGTTCTGGTCCTCCAAATGCATATGCAGCATTGATTTTCTGTGAGCCATGACCAGGTATATCAACATAGGAGTCTCTCATTATTGATAAAATTTTCACTTCATTGTTATCCGAATTATATTGAGCGACCATTATGGTGTCCGTTCTTGATATTTCCTTTCCCCTTGCATCCGTTCCAAGTAATAAAACATTCGTTATTCCCTTTTTAAGCTCTGCTCCATTAAATTCAACCTTCTGATCAAGAATAACTGAATTGTTGGCTGACTTTTCAAGTCCAGCTTGATACTGAAAATATACATAAGAAGCACCAAGTAGAAAAACAAGAATAATAATAGAAAAGCATAATAATATGATTTTTCTCTTTTTTCGTTTTCTTTTTCTTCTATACATTTTTCTGTCAATTCTTTCATTCATATATATTCAACCTCTCTGAGTTCTCCTCAAATCCCTGCTCATAAAGGCATCACCATGTGCCCACTTATCCCAAGAACGTTCAAAATTCTGTACAATTAACCATCAACCTGCACTTTACTTAAACTCGAACAATTGCTTTGATAACTGCGTTTTAAAGGTTTCATCCAATTCAACATAGAATACTCCATCTGTTCTAATAGGATGTAAAAATCCTTCCAGAGGAATCGTGTTAATATCCAAAGAATCCATTTCAGTGAATACTCTCTTCATTTCTTCAGGTGAAACATTGCTTTCTCCTTGTTGCCTGAAAGATTTGAAATCACTTGTACTAACATAAGTAAGCATGTGTGAAAAAAGTTTATTCATAAAATAAGGTGGTAGCTGGTGTTCCCCGTCGATTGATAAGATTCTAGCCATTTCTTCACCACTGACATTTTCCATTCCCTTATAGTAATTATATGTGTTTCCTCTAGCTGCCTTCATGTCTATATTCTCTTTTACGTTTATCTGAATGTCTTCCATCGAATTGAAAAAGTCTTCAACTTCTTCCCTTTCCCACATAAAGTAATAATCAATTGGCATATTCAATGCCTTTTCCACGGTATTGTTTACTGCAACTGCACTGCCCTTAAAAGCAAAAGCATGAGTCAGTTTATCCTCCGTTATGGTTTCTTTTTCTGCATTCATAATGGGAACCTTTAGGCTTGGAGGAAGCAGAATGACATTTACCTTTTTGGCTCTCTTGTTAACAGTAAAGAGAAGGTTGATGTCCGTCCGCATGTCTTCATTGGCAACCATCACCAATATTGAAGTCACCTGATCCTCCTCTTTTTCATCGGCATTAGAAAGACTTAACATCTGATTATCCCTGTAATCACCTGTCAATGAAGGAATAAACACAAGAAGGAATAGCGATACCAGTATAAGAGTAGCCATCCCTGGAAATAAGTGTTTCTTATTCATTACCCCTACAGTTCCAGTAGCCTTTAGTTGATTTCTTTCATGTATCTTCTTAAACACTTCTTCCCGATCCTGTTTTGTAAATTGAAGCGACCCTTGGGTTAGCTTAATCGCCTTCTTAAAGTTAATGGGATCCATAGATTTCTGCCTCCTCCATTATAGGTTTTAAAACCTTTTTACCTCTCCTCAACCTGGTTTTTACCGTATTTGCATTCACACCAGTAACCTCCGATATTTCATCAATGGTCAAAGAGAGATAATAATAGAGATAGATGATTTCCTTGTATTTTGTTGGCAAGGAATAGACAATCCTTTTAATCTCTTGATTGACAGAATCTTGAACGACTTTTTGATCCAATGATTTCTGATATTTTTGTGTATTTTCTTGTATATAGTGCACTAGTTGAACCTTCTTACATTTCCAGCTCTTTAAGTAATCTTTACATTCATTTATAGTAATTCTGTATAGCCATGTCCGAAGTTCAGATTCTTCTCGAAAGTGTCCTAGTTGGTTGTAGCATTTGACAAAGGCATTTTGCGCAAGGTCTTTTGCCATATGCTCTTCCTTTACATAAGTATAGGCAAGCCTAACCAATTCATCACCATAGTCACCCATGGCTTGGTCAAGGATGTCATCTCTTTCTTTTTTGTCCATGTTTATTCCCTTCTTGTATAAGTTATCTGTTTGACGATTAAGTCAGACAGATAGTTTCATTTTTTCATAATTAAGGATGTTTTTTCATTTTACAAAAGAATTTTAGAATATAAGACTTGTCATTCTTTACCTTTTTCGATTAAAGATGAAAATTCGAACTAGCTTCAATCCTAAAAGGAAAATAATAAAACTTCCCTGACAGGTAGCGTCAGGGAAGTCATTAAACTTGATGAAATTCTATTAATTCCGTCAAAACTTCAATCATTCGTTTCTTAAGACTGATGGGCTCCATCACTTTAATCGATGTATTGTACGGTAAAAGTAAATAAGGTACATAGGTATGTATGATCTCTTTTTCCAGAAGAAATACGGCTTGATTGGAGGTACGTTCTTGTAGATAATGTCCCAAGAACCAATGGTGGCAAATATCATCCAATGCACTTTTATCTCCATGAAGAACCAAAGAAATAATCCCATCCATATCTTTTATTGTTGGAAGAAGATTTTTCACGAAAAAGTCACGTGCTGAAAAATTCTCCGGTCGGTTAAAGGTATTTTCGGTTAACATTAGACGTTCCATTCGATCCACTCTAAAACTACGGATATCATTTCGAAGATGACAATATCCAATCACATACCACTTGTTATTCCAATAGATCATTCTGTAGGGATCGACTAATCTTTCACTTAATGGCTTTTCGCCACTTTTATAATAAAGAATGTTGACTGAGTACCCATCAGCTACGGCCTGCTCCAATTCTTTCAAAAATGGTTCAATAGAAGATGAACGTATTCCACTTATGACTTCAAGACTCGTAACATGTTGGTTTACCTTTGTTTCCTGCTCTTGATTGGAGTGGTGACTGAGTTTAGAAAGGGCCCTATCGAGTGCTTCCCCTCCATAATATCCGGCTTCTTCTGCAAAAACAGCAGCGTGAAAGAGTGAAGTTTGCTCCTCAAAATCAAAAAACAGAGGAGCCTCAACAAAATGATTCAATAAAGAGTACCCACCGTTATGTCCCGGTTCTGAAACGATCGGTACGCCACTTGTAGAAATGGTATCAATATAACGATACACCGTCCTTATATTCATCTCTAGCTTTTCTGAAATTTGCTGTGCCGTCACTTTTTTACCTGAACGAAGCATCCAGAGAATGGCTAGCATATTGTCAATTTTGGGCATATGATTCTACCTGTATCCCTCTATATTTTTTAAAAAAATTGGAAATTAGTAATTATAATGTTCGGGGACTGTCATGCATGATATTAACAAGAATTATATAGATAAGTATATTAGCAGGTAATAAAAGAAATATTAACCTTACTCCCAAAGAAGAAATACCGAAATATTCCGCTATTCCTCCACAAACACCGCTTATTGACTTATCTGTTCGGGATTTTATTAACTTGTTATTCACTTCAACTCCCCTCCTTGGGACACCAAAGTATTTATATTTTTAACGGTAATTATTCCATTAACCTGCCCGATAACTTCAATAAAAAAACCGAAGTACTGCTGCATGATCTTCACTTAATACCCCTGGCAGCTAAATATGGTTTGTTATATTACAATTTCCACTCGTGTTCCAAAACACTGTATAGTAATGAATCTCGCCAGCCATCTTTCATTAACAAATCTTCACGCATTCTACCTTCTTTGGTCAATCCAACTTTCTCCAAAACTCTTGATGAACCTATGTTCCTTGGGTCACAGGTTGCATATATACGATGAAGTTTATGTTCTCCAAATCCAAAATCAATTAATAGAGTTGCAACTTCTGTCGCTATCCCTTTTCCCCAATAATCCGGATTAACAATATAGCCAATTTCCCCCACTTTATTAGTGAAATCCCTTATATTAAACTCTCCAGCACCAATCAAAATTTCATCATAAATAACGGCAAAAATAAACCTTGTTCTTGGGTTTTGCGTAGAGTCTTTTATCGCTTGATTTACAAAATCCTGCGACTCTATTTCTGTATTCGGTCCCCAAGGCTGATATTGACAAACGATCTCTTGTGATGCGTATGTATGTACACCCATCCAATCACTCGTAGTAAATTCCCTTAACCATAACCTTTCATTTGAGAGACTACTATTACTGTTTTCGATTTTAATCTCCTCCACATATCCTTTTTTCTAAGCTGCCTCAATAATTGAATAAGTGCAGTAGTAGAATCAATTAACACATCTTCGATTACTGCCCCCCGCTACATTAAGAAGTCTTATTTTCTTAAAGCCGTATTTACTGCTTCAATCGCATGAATAACTGTTGTATCAAACAATGGAACTTGTGAATCCTCGGGTTTAACTAACAATCCGATTTCTGTACATCCCAAGATGATTCCTACAGCTCCTCTATCCACTAATTTTTGAATAACACCCTTATAATAATCCTTAGATGATTGTTCCACTTTCCCTAAACACAACTCTTCAAAGATAATTCCCAACTCATTCCACCTATAAGTCCAATCGTTTTCATTGCTTTGTCCCCCTGGTTTTCATTTCCCTCAACTTTGCAAAACTTTATCTCCTTTGGCATACTCCATATAAAATAATGTTGTCGTGTTTCAATTGTGATAGTTTCTTAATCTTTCTTAAATATAAGTTCCGAACCCACCTGCTTCTTAAATTCCCAGGTTAACTTAATACCAATTATTCCAAAAATTTTTAATTCTTACAATGGTTTTACTCCGCCAAAAAAAGCGCGATGTTAAATAATCGCGCCCGTTACTTGAACAAATTAAAGGCTCTCTTCCGTATCTCAAGAGGGATCTGATATTTTTTTAAAACTATCCATGTTGCTGAACCAATGCGCTACAAAGAAAAGGAATAGATAAATAAAAAAGTCATAAATGGTTGACCATCCTTTTGGATCGTAAAAATCAATCATGGCAAAGAAATTCATACCTATAAAAGCCCCAATTGCAGCAAATATTGAACCTTTTAAAAGTGCATTCGTTCTTGGTTTGATTTGGAGGGCAAACATAATGGCAACAGGAGCTAATGAAAAATGATAGGGAAGAAATAACAGTGGAGCTATAGGTGAAAATTTCATGGGGTAAGACCACAACCCATAAGACAAGGCAATAAGGTCAATGATTAATGATAAAATGATGGTTACAAATCCTCCAATAAGAAGTCTGCCTGTACTTTCCTTGTTTCTAAACAGAAACCAAAGGATCCAAGGAATAATAAATAGTCCGATTCCAAACCACCATTGCCATGTAAACATAAAGGAATGAACTACTGCATCCGTCATCAAATCATTTACTTCAATTAACTTTTCGGTAGCTCTATTCGCTTGTTGTATTCCTTCTCTCACTCTCATTCTTCAATCCTCCTCACATATCCCTCACGCCTTTACCCTGAATTGTGCGTGTGTTTTAATGGTTATCTTTTGTCATTTATTTTCCTATTATACGTGTAACAAATTTATAAGTGTTTCTAAGCTATCAGTACTTTAGTCGTAGAAGACTATTCAACAACCTGGCCTTAAATCGGAGACAGTTCTTACACGACTTTTTGACTTAGGGGAATTAGTTGAAGAAAAGGTATAAAAGCGAATGAACAAATCATTTTCAATAAATTATTCTCTCCCCCACTCAGCTTAAATGTTATAATTATCCAAAAAAAAAAAAAAAAAAAAAAAAAAATGGGAGTAGATAAGATGGTACTTGAGTTAAGAAATTCTTTGATTGAGAAGGCTGTTTATCTAAAACCCAGGGAGTTAAATGTTTTTAAGAGTGCTCTAGAGTTTACAGAACGAGCGCATCTGGGACAGAAAAGGGCTACTGGAGAACCTTATGTTTGTCACCCATTTACAGTGTGTGAGATTCTGATGCACTATAAAGCGGATAGTACAACTCTTATAGCAGCTCTCCTTCATGATGTGGTTGAAGATACTGATTGCTCCTTAGAGGATATCGAAGACCAGTTTGGTCCCCAGGTTGCCTTGATTGTAGATGGATTAACGAAGTTTGAGAAAGGTTCTATAAACAAAGAGCTCTATCATGCCTTGAATTCCGAAAAACTGCTTTCACACGCAGCCAAGGATATTAGGGTAGCCATTGTGAAAATAGCAGATAGGCTTCACAATATGAGAACGCTTGGTATTAAAAAGATCGAAAAGAAAGTTCCTTATGCAAATGAAACTTTAGTCTTTTTCTCTCCGCTTTGTGAACGGTTAGGGTTAGTTGAATTCCAATCGGAACTCGAGGAACTTGCTTTTAAGTATCTCAATCCTCAAAGGTATGCCGGTGTAAAGAATCTTAAAGGTAATTATGAAAAAATTTTCTCCAACATCTTTCATTATTGTAAAAGACACATACTAGAAAATAACCAAACACCTCTACCTGTAGACATAAAATGGCGTTCTGCACCCATCTACGTTTCATATTCAAAACTTCAAGAAGGAGAGTCTCTCTCTAAGCTTTTCACCATTCAAATCATCACAGATACCCCAATAAACTGTTATACACTTTTAGGAATCATCCATAACTCATTCAGACCTGTTCCCAATATGTTTAGAGATGAGATTTCGGGTCAGCGAAAGAGATTCGATAGCCATCTTAAAACCTCCGTCATGGTTCAGGATGTGGAGGTCAACGTTGAAATCAAAACGGAAAGCTCTTTGAATGTGAGTATATTTCATTTACTCAATGAACTTTCTGTCACAGAAATAGAAGTGCTCAGTTCCGATTTACTAAGAGATTCCATTCAGTCTGTTAAGGCTGTTTCGAATGATCCTATAGAATTTTATGAATTGATTTCATTTGAATTACTGCAAAATGATATTACAATTTACACTCCTAAAATGGACGTAGTTTCCCTCCCGAATGGTTCAACCGCTTTAGATTTTGCATTCTTTTTAGATCCCTCAATAGCAACAAGGATGTACGGGGTAAAAGTAAATGGTGAACCAAAAAACCTTTATACAAAATTAAAGGATATGGATCTAGTCGAAATTTTGATGGAAGAACATGAAACAGTAGAAGAGGATTGGTTGAACCATGTACAAACCTCAAAAGCAATGAAGGAGATTAATATGAAGCTAAACAACTGTTAAATTTGAATGCATTAACCTGCCTTTCAGTTTAAACTTCAAAGGAAAAAGCGTTGATTCTTTTAGATCAACGCTTCCTTTCATTTATCTATTTATTACTGGATTACGACTGGTATGGATCGTTTACTCGCTCATATCTTCTTCCATATCCTTGTCGTTCAAATGATTCTCGACCTCTTTCATGGATTCATAGCTTGAAACGTCTGTCACTTCCAGTCCATCCGTTTCCACTGCGACAAATCCGTCTGACGATTGAAGAATTTGTGCTTTTATTTCTTCATTCCCGGTCAAGTTGTATTTTTTGACGAGGGTGGTTTCCCCTTTTTCCTCCATTGCTGTTAATTCAGCAGAATAGGAATCAAGATCCATCCCCTTTTGGATTCGTTCTTGCAGCTTTTCACTGCTGAACAGGTCTGCTGCCGGTTCGTCCATTTCCTGGGTTTCCTGCTGATCATTCATTTCTGCTGTATCGCTTGATGTATTCTCTTCCGGTTCGGCCTCGTCTGAACCGCACGCTCCCAGGATTGAGAGGGAGAAAAAAAGGTTTCCTGCTATCAGTAGTTTTTTCATGTCGTTCTCCTTTCTTTGGTTTCTACGATACTATCTCTCATTTATTCATTATCCTCTCAGGGTTTTTGTTAAACATTGGAACATTCTCCAGCAATATAAAAAAGACAGCCCTGATTTAGCTGTCTCTTCGTCTTTATTTACTTGAACCGAACTCTTTCCATATTTCCTCTAAAAGCAGCTTATCCGTGAGGAGTTCATACCCCGTCAGCGCAAGTGCCTTTGCCCCGATCACAAGGGCACGGTCACCCTCGGTGGATTTAGCCGCTTCCCTGAATTCGTTCGTGTGAACGACGAGGGATTCGGGGCCGATTTTGATGTAGGGGTGGATGGTCGGGACCACGCGGCTGACGTTTCCGGCGTCGGATGAGCCGAGTCCCTTTCGTTCCGTATCGTCGAAGGATTCGCCCAGTGACTCGATGGAGTGCTGGAATACTTGATCGAAACGGCGGTTGAGCTGAAAGTGATCGACTTCATTTTGGATTTTGATGATATTCAGTTTCGTCCCCGTGGCAAGAGCCGATCCCTCAGCGATGGCTTTTACTTTCTTCGTGACTTCATTGCACGCTTCCCTCGTTGCAGCTCGTATATAAAAGCGGGCTTTTGCATAGTCAGGGACGATGTTTGGCGCGTCCCCACCGTGGGTGATAATGCCATGAATCCGTACATCATCGGTCACGTGCTGACGAAGGGCGTTAATGCCGTTGAACAGCTGGATCACACCGTCGAGGGCATTGATGCCGTCTTCAGGGGAAGCTGCCGCATGGGCAGATCTTCCTTTAAATTCGAAATCAAGGGGGTCCACCGCAAGGGTTTTCCCTGTCTGTGTTGTCCGATTGAATGGATGGACCATCATGCAGGCATCCACTCCTTCGAACAAGCCGGCCTTTACAAAACTGCCCTTCGCACTTCCGTTCGGACCGCCTTCCTCGGCAGGAGTACCGAACACGACCACTTCCCCTCCTGTTTCCTCGAGTACGGACGACAGGGCGATGGCCGCCCCGCAGCTTGCCGTCCCGATGATATTGTGACCACAGGCATGGCCGAGTCCAGGCAGGGCGTCATATTCAGCCAGGTAGCCGATGACCGGTCCTTCCTTCCCTGAATGTTTGCGTGCCACAAAGGAAGTCTCATGACCCGCCACTCCCCGTTCAATGGAGAACCCGTTTGCTGCAAGTAAGGTGGTTAAAGTCTCTGAAGCAAAGAACTCTTCGTTTCCGATTTCAGGTTTGTCGTGGATCTGATGGCTGGTCGACACGAGTTTCACAGCCAATTGATCGACTGCAGAGACGATGTTGTTTTTGCGATCGGTAATCACTGCTGGTTGACTCATCTCTTTTCCCTCCTAATGCAATTCACTGACCGGCACGAATGTCGGGATCAGGGAATCTTTGTATGATTTCTTGATATGTTCCGCTACGTCATCTTCCTGATAGAGCTCTACGATCTTTTTATAGGTCTTATTGTCTTTATCTTTTTCCTGTGCCGCGATGATATTGATGAATGGCTTGGATTCCGCCCCTTCGATATAGATGCTGTCATCAACCGGGACGAGTCCTGCTTCCACCGCTACGCCATTATTGATGATCGATGCTGCCACATCCGGCAGTACCCTCGGTGTCTGGGCAGCGACGACCGGTGTGAATTCAAGGTTTTTCGGGTTTTCTTTGATGGCTTCGAGACCTTGTGACTGATCAAATCCTTCTTTCAGTTTGATTAGGCCTGATTCCTCCAATAAGAGAAGGGCACGTCCAAGGTTAGTCGCCTCTTGAGGGACGGCAACTTTACTGCCTTTCGGTAACTCTTCTACTGATTTATATTTTTCCGAATAGATGCCCATCGGCGCGATGATCGTCGAGCCGATCGGTACAAGGTCCAGGTTATGTTCTTCCACGAAAGAATCAAAATACGAAATCGTCTGGAAGGCGTTCAGGTCGATATCCCCATCAGCCAGCGCCTGGTTTGGTCTCACGTAATCGGCAAACTCCACAATCTCAATGTCAATTCCTTCCTTCGCTGCTTTCTCTTTCATATACTCCCAAATCGGCACCCCGGATCCATTCACTCCGACTTTCACGACTTCGTTGTCACCTGAACCGGATGCACTGTTTCCGGAGCAACCGCTCAATAGTAGGGTGAATAATAGAATGGCGATACTTGCTAGACTGATTGATTTTTTCATATTCTTCTCTCCTAACGTCTCCTGATGATTTTTGATAATGTATTTCCTGCCGTCTGAAGTCCCTGTACCATCACGACTAAAATGATGACGGTCACAATCATGACGGATGTTTCGAATCGCTGATATCCGTATGCGATGGCAAGATCCCCAAGTCCACCGCCTCCGACTGCCCCGGCCATGGCTGATGCCCCTACAAGTCCGATCGTCGCGATTGTGATATTCAGGACCAGTGTACTCAGTGCTTCCGGAATGAGGATGCCGAAGATGATCTGCCACGGCCCGGCCCCCATGGACTCCGCCGCTTCGATGACTCCCGGTTCCACTTCAAGGAGCGAGCTCTCTACCAATCTCGCAATATACGGTGCCGCAAATACTACAAGCGGGACGACGGCTGCCGCCGTGCCGATTGACGTGCCCACTACCAATCTTGTAAAGGGGATGATCGCCACCATCAAGATGATGAACGGGATCGACCGAAACACGTTGATAATGCTGCTGAGTACTGAAAAGACGGCTTTATGTTCAAGTAAGTGCCCCTTCCTCGTCACCACAACGATGATGCCGAGGGGAAGCCCGATCAACGTGGCGAATAAAAGGGAGAATGACACCATCGCCACGGTATCCCATGTCGCTTCAATAATTCTTGGCCAGAATAATTCCCAGTTAACTTGCACGCTTCTCCACCTCGCTTACGAATAATCTGTTTCTCCAATATTCCAGGATTTCTTCCGTTTCGTTCTTGCTGCCGATGATCTGTACGATGAGATTCCCGAACGGCTTGCCCTGTAGTTCCGTGATCTGTCCGAATAATACATTGATATGGGCATTGAATGTCTTTGCCGTTTCGGAAAGGATCGGCGTTCCCGTCGAATCCCCCTTGAAAATAAGGCGGCAGATACGCCCTTCCTTGCTGTCATTTAATTTATCAAGAACCGATGCCGGCAGCTGATCATTCATGACACTCTTCACAAAGTTTCTCGTCGTCGAGGTCTGGGGGTTGGAGAAGATATCGAAGACGCTTCCCTCTTCCACGATTTCTCCATTTTCCATCACCGCGACCTTGTCACAGATTTCCCGGATGACCCCCATTTCGTGGGTGATCATCACGATCGTAATGCCATACTCCGCGTTGATTCTCTTTAATAAATTGAGAATCGATTCCGTCGTCTGAGGATCCAGTGCCGATGTGGCTTCATCACAGAGCAGAATCGAAGGCGACGTCGCCAGTGCCCTTGCTATCCCTACCCTTTGCTTCTGCCCTCCTGACAGTTCATCGGGATAATGCTTCGCTTTATCTTCAAGTCCGACAAACGCGAGCAATTCCTTTACTCTCTCGTTGATTTTATCTTTCGGCCATTTTGCCAGTTTCAGAGGGTAGGCGATATTCCCTGCTACCGTCCGGGATTGAAACAAATTGAAATGCTGAAAGATCATCCCGATGCGGTGCCGCTCTTTCCTCAGATCGATGGCCGACTGATCCTTCAGGCTGCGACCCTCTATGAAAATATCACCCGAAGATGGTTTCTCTAAAAAATTGAGACAGCGGACAAGCGTGCTTTTCCCCGCTCCACTGAATCCGATCACCCCATAAATCTCTCCCTTCTCCACTTCAAAGGAAACATCCCTCAAAGCAGTGAATGGGCCATCCTTCGTCTCGAATACTTTCGTAACATTCTGAACTCTGATCATACAGAACTTGCTCCTTTCGTTATGTATTCTTCTCGGTGCCTGGGTTATAAGGACATGGGTGAAAATAAAAAGTGCCCCTCTTCATAAGAAGAGAGGCACAAATATGTATATGTCCCGCTCTTCTCATCTTTCAAGTCATATGACTTGATGGAATTGGCACGGTATTCATTAAGAACCCGTTGCCGAGGTATCGCAGGGCCAGTCCCTCCACCTCTCTGGATAAGAAGATAACGCTTTATTAAGTTAAAGTTATGATGCGTTTCTGCATTAGGGTAATGGTAAAGGATTTTAGCTGGGTTGTCAATCCTGTTTTTCAATATATTTCATTATGGAGGGCAAACCGGAGACGGTTCTTACTCTATTTTTTGGCTTTAAGAGAAATTGAGATTACTTGAAAGGAGAAGGTAGAAACGGAATCGGACCCACTTTACGATCAAGGATATAAGCGGAGGTTTTCCGGTTACATTCAGTTTGGAACTAGATTTGAGGGAAAATAAGCGGAGGTTTTCCGCTTACACACAGAAAAATCACCTCATATTGTATTTCTTGAGTCAATAGGCGGAATTTTTCCGTCTATTTCAGCTTTTTTTTAAAGTAATGACGAATTAAGCGGAATTTTTCCGTCTATTGATTAGCTCTGGTGCTTACCCGGATCTCACTAACGATAATTGTGCTAGTTATCTTAACAGGCTGTCTACTATATTCACTCATAAAGGAGCGACCAAATATTATCTATATCGTACTTTTCCAGGTCATCGCCTACCCCATAAACAACTGTGCTATACTAAAAGAAAAAATATTCAGACTTTTCAAAGGGGCCAATTACATGAAACCAAACATTATCGACATAGTCCAATCCCAGGTCATCGCTTCCATCAAGGATGAAAAGGACCTCGACAAAGCCATACAGTCAAACGCCAACATCGTGTTCATCCTTACAGGCAATTTAATTACGATGAACGGATATCTGAAAAAGCTGAAGGACGCCGGTAAAACCACGTTTATCCATATTGATTTCATCGATGGGCTGTCCAATACGAAGAGTGCCATTAAATACATAGCAGAAATTTGGAAACCGGCTGGTATCATTACGACAAGGAGCAACCTGATCAAGTATGCGAAGGAAGAAGGCTTGATGACGATTCAGCGTCTCTTTTTGATCGACCGGAATGCCCTTGATAAGGGAATTGAAATCTCCCATAACTGCAAGCCCGATGCCATTGAAGTGCTTCCTGGTCTGATGCCTTCTATTATTGATAAACTCACGACTATGACAACCCTGCCCATCATCGCTGGTGGCTTGATCAGTAATAAGCAGGATATTCTGAATGGGTTGAGTGCCGGCGCCCTCGCCATTTCTTCCGGGGATCCGAAGCTTTGGAATTTGGATGTTTGACTAGAAAGGACTGGAACTCATCTGAGTTCCAGTCCTTTTAGGTCCCTACCTTTTTTTCTGCATCATCATCTTTTCTTTTTTTCCCGATCCACGGGAGGCGAACTCGTACGATCGTGATCTCCCGCTCTTCAAAGATGTTTCCAATTTTCGTAATAATGAAGGTTACCAGTGTGGCAAAGATGACGAGGGAATAAAATCCAGCTCCAATGCCGATGCCGACTCCCCCCACGTAAAAAATCATGGCTGCTGAAGTGAGTCCTTTCACCCTCAACCCGTCCTTCAGGATCACGCCTGCCCCAAGGAATCCCAGACCGGATACGATCTGAGCGGCAAGACGGAATGGATCCATCATCTTACCACTACCCGGTTGACTGAGCATCTCGGCCCCTTGAATCGAGACAATCGTGATCAACGTACAAGCCACTGATACATATGTGTATGTTTTTAAACCAGCGGGCTTATTTTTGGATGTCCGGTCCCACCCTATGATGAATCCTAATATTGCGCTCACGACAATCCGGAAATAGATATCATGCTGCCAGAAGAATCTCGTTACTTCATCCATGTAATGCCCCATGACCTCTTCCTCCTTAAATGAAAAAAAGACCGCGCCACAAAACGAATACATGATTTCTCCACAGTATTGTGAAAAAAATCAAACCATTCGCTTCACAGGGGATCTCTTTTACTCTTCCTATCAAGCTTCATCTTATTCCTTTCATCATACACCAATTCCCGCTTCATTTCAACGATATATCTAAAAATTCTAAATATACACTAAATTAAACCTAAATGCCCATTTCCTCTAGCTTGGGTACATTGTATGATGGACTTAAACAGTGAATAAAGTGGGTAGAGATGAGGAGAACCCTATGTCAATCGCGTGTACGGTCATCGTGCACTCCATTGCCATGGGGTTCTTTTCTTTTTTACATAAACAATAGAAAAAGGAGGAAATGATGTTGAAAACCAACTCAATAACCCGGATAGCCACCCTTCTTGTTTTAGTTATCACAGGATTGTTATTACTTCAGTTTCACAATGCAAGTGCGCAAGAAACCAACCCGCCCCTTATCATTACGGAAATCGTAACCAAATCTGCAGGGTCAGGACAGCCCTATGAGTACGTCGAAATCTATAATACCACCTCAGAAGCCATCAACCTGCAAGACTATCAGCTTCAATACTTCACAAGTAACTTCTCAAGCCCTGCCAACCGCTGGCCCATCGAAGATAAAATCATCCAGCCGAAAGATTCCCTCGTCCTTTGGTTAAAGAAATTAGCCTATCCTGATGTACCCCTTTGGGACTTCAACTCCAATTATGAGATGAACCTCACGCCCGAGGATGTATACGAAGTCAAGCTGACCTCAACTGGTCAGGGCTTGCATGACAGCAGCCTGCGTCAGGTAGGAATTGCGGACGCCGATGGCACGATCCTCAGCACCGCTCTCATCAATGATGGCGAAGTAGATGGCATCACGAACCGGAGCATCACCTATCAGGCTACCAGCTCTGCCGCGATGACCAAGCTTAACAATGATGAACAGCCGACTCCAGGCGTCGTTCTGACCGGACAGGTAGCTGGCACTGCGACACCTACAAACCTGACCGCAACTCCAGCCAACCAGTCGGTTACCCTTGAGTGGGAAGCGACGGAGGGTGCCGTTTCCTATCAAATCTACCAATCTGATGGATCGATCACTTCTACGGACGATGCCACATCAATCTTAAACGGGTTGGAAAATGGAAAGGCCTATACGTTCAGGGTGACATCCGTGGACGCAGAAGGAAATGAATCCCCGGCAACAAAAGAAGTCCGGGCCGTCCCACAGGAAATTGTGGATAGTGAAGCCCCATCCACTCCAACTGGATTAAAAGCAACTCCAGGCAAGGATCATGTCAAGTTGCTTTGGAATGCCAATCCTGACAGTGATCTTGCCGGATACCGCATCTACATCAACGGGACGCTTTACGGGACCGCCCCTGCTGACCAAAAGAGCATCGACGTATCCCCTCTGGAATTGAACAGGGAGTACTCATTCAAAGTAACGGCAATCGACCAAGTCGGAAACGAATCGAAACCGACCAAACCACTCGTCACAGGTCCGAGTGAAAATGTCCCGATACCAAACCTGCTGATCACGGAATTGATTCCGAATACAGATAACTATGCAGGTTATGATGCATTTGAATACTTAGAGCTTTATAACAACAGCCCCGACCCAATCGATTTAAAAGGATATCGGTTCGCGTCCTACAACTGGGATGAAGAAATCGGGGACACTCATATCTTAAAGCCTTGGGATACGGTGGTGATCTGGACCAGAAACACTGCCATCAGCCCTATCTCCCTTGAAGCGTTCAACTATAACTATTTTTATGGGTACAAGAGTAAGTATCTTCAGGAAGAGGATACCATCGTCCTCGGTGATATCGCCGGCCTGGTCAATGGCGGCAATACGCTGACCGTTTACGACCCTGATGGACGCGAAGTCGTAAGGGCCGATTATTCAGGAGAGGATGTTTCCCTGAAACAAACCGTCACCTATTCCTATCCAAAGGATAATACCCGGACGATGGAAAAATTGGCCGCGGGTCAAAGTCCGACACCGGGATGGGTCATTGAAGATCAAGCACCGGATCGTCCCGTGGCAGATCAGGAACCACCGCAAACACCGACCAACGTGGATGCCACTGCAGGCAACGGAGAAGCCGTTTTAACATGGGATGCTTCCAGTGAAACCGATCTGTACCGCTATCACATTTACAAAGATGGAGAACTTGAATATTCCGTCGATCCATCACAGACAGACTTTACTCTTTATACATTAGCGGGTAATCAAACATACACGTTACAGGTAAGTGCAGAGGATACATCAGGGAATGTGTCGGAGAAATCAGATCCCGTAAGCGTCAGACCTGATCACCAGCTCATCACCCAGGTGGAACGTTCCCAGCATGAGAAGGACCCCGCCTACCAGGACCTGTGGGATATCAGTACCGACGGCCCGGTGATCGCCGGACTATCAGAAGGGCTCGTTCCACAAGGATTGACCTATTACAAGAAAAAAGACTGGCTCATTACCATCGGCTACGTGGATGATGGGATCCGACCGGGTACTATAACCATTACAGATCGCACAACTGGACAATTAGTGAAATCCGTTGTCCTCTACAATACGGACGGCACACCGTATACCGGACACGCAGGCGGAGTGACCGTCAGTCGTGATCACGGTTGGGTGGCCTCAGAGAATCACTTATTCAGCTTCGATTTAAGCGACCTGGTCAATGCACCAAACAACGGGGAAATCCAGTTCACCAAGCAGATCCCCATCCCCGTCGAAGCGGCATACACCGTTTATGATGAAGGTATTCTCTGGGTCGGGGAATTCTATGAAGCAAGCTCCTATCCGACCGATCCAACTCATCACATCGAGAACCGTGACGGAGACATGCACTACGCATGGATGATCGGATACGATCTAGAACGAAACAACGACATGCTAAGTAAAGACCAGTGGAATGGCTCACCTGAGGTCAACGCCATACCGGATTACGTCCTCTCGACAACAGGCAAAGTCCAGGGAGCCATCATGCAGAAGGCTGCAAGAAATGGCGTCACACTCAGCACTTCTTACGGCAGGGCAAACGACAGTGTGCTGTATCGCTATGAATATCCATTAAAAGAAGATCCTCACGCATTTGTCACAGTAGAAGGAAAACAAGTTCCATTATGGTTCCTGGATGGTCACACGGCCAAACCCCGTCAGAGTGTCGAAGCCATCCCGATGCCAGAGGGAATAGTGGAAATACAGAAGGAACTGTACGTCGTATTCGAATCCGGTGCCAACAAATACCGCTACACCACCACCTACCCGATGGACCGGATGCTTAAGATTGATATGAAGAAGTTGATGAAGGACGATAAGGGGATCGAGTAGCATAAAGTCGTCATAGAAGAGAAGGATCTCAGTATGTGAAAAAACCAGACCTAAATAAATGGCTCTGGTTTTTTCTTATGAGGTTAAAGCCACCTTAATTGAATAACTTATACCAATATAAAGTGGTCTCAATATTAGGGTTATAGGACTGCTTCAATGTGTCAACTCCACCCAGTATGAAGCCTTGTTTCACATAAAACCTGCATGCACCAAGATTATCATCCTGTGCTTCCAATGACATTCCTATCAGTTCTCTTTGTTTTGCCCACTCTTCTGCTTTATTTAATAGCAACGCTCCGACTCCACTGCCTCTATACTTTTTCTTAGTCGCAATGTTTTCAATATAGCAGAAGCGATTCCAATCCTTCACGACTCTAATTTGCCCAATGCATTGACTATTCTTATAAGCTAAAAATAGAGCTTTATCTTGACTGTTTATATATTGGCTCCAATCAAGTTTGTCCTCCGGGAAACGAATATCTTTGGTTTCATCAAATAATTTCTCTTCAAAAGACCATTTTCCTGATTGAAAACTGGGTACAAGCTTACCAAACACTTTAAAAGAATCATTTGTTTGATTGATGTCTTCAATTAATACATCCTTTAATGGAGAAATGACGATTTTATCTTCACTACCCAATGATACACACTTCCTTTAATGATGTTTTGAAATTACATTATTTAATAACCATTCAACCCTATCTTCCACCTGTCATCCAAAGTGACTATGAAAATACCAAACAATAAGAAACATACTAACAATTCCCCAAGCAGTCGTACTCGCTATCCACCAAATGATGGATTTAGCCTTCACTGAGCTCTCCTCACCTTCCGAATTTGCTGTTATATAAGCGAGCTTATTTTCCATACTTGTTTTCATAGAAAAGAGCACAATAAATCCGATTATGATGAAGCCAATAGTGATCCAGAGTAATAGGTCCACATGATATACCTCACATTGTTTGGGAATTAGTTTTCCCTTCCATTTTCCAGCCCAACAATTTAATAAGGGCAAAAGTCGGATCAAATAGTTGATCTTCAGTTATTTGATATCTAAAGATCACGCATGTTCCAAACAACTTCTTCTCCATCTTCTTTCCAGGTACTATGGTGGCGTATGAAACCAATCTTTTCAAGAACTCGAAAGGAAGCAATATTCCAAGACCCAACAGTAGCCCACAGACGTTTACGCCCAGTTGCGCCCGCAGCTTCTATAATTGCTAATGCAGCTTCTGTTGCATAGCCTTTCCCGTGGACACTTTTGAAAAGTTCATAAGCAATTTCCGGCTCTTCTATAGTAGAACGACCAATAATTAATCCACAATACCCAATCATATCTCCTTCCTCTTTGCGTCGGATTGTAAGTGCACCTATACCACTTTCCAGTGCTCTATCACGTAAACTGATAACATGTTTGCGAGCATCTTCAAGAGTTGGCTTATCAACTCCACGTTCCCCAACAAGTTCCCTATACCAAGATGCATCCGATTCCTCCCATATACTCAAGTAAAGCCGTTCAGTCATTATTTCAAAATCCATTATTGAGAATCCACTTGTCATCTGATAACCTCCTTGTCGATTTTTTGGGAACGGGCGATAGGAAAAGATAGAGTAAAAACCGTCTCCACTCTACTCTTAAATCACACCAAAATTAGCAGCAGATATAGCAGTGTAAATATCTCTTTTTTTACAGTAATAAAATCAGACCTAAAATGGATCTGGCCTTTTTGTCTATATTCCTTCTTATGCTGTTAAAACCCTCTATGACTTAAAAACAATTTTTAATCATATGTTTTCTTTCTTCGGTATATTTCACTTCATACGCCCCTGTTCCTTCGCTGTAATAACTACATTCTTGCTGAATTTTCCCTGTCTCTCTCCATTGCATATATACATATTTTTCCTTAGGCTCATCTTTAAAAATAACGTAAGCAAATGTGCCTTTGATTCTATTCGTATTTAACTTCATACTGTATTCTGCTTCAATTGATAGAAGATCTTCTTCTGTATATCCATTTCCCAACAAATGTTCTTTGACTTGTTTTTCCATTAAATAATCCCTTATAAAGTTTCCATGTAATGCATCATAAATAAACATTAGGACTCCAACCACAACGAAACAAATTAACACAATAATTATTGGCTTTATATATTTCTTCAAAATACAACCCCCTCAACAACCTTGAAAAGTCACTTGAAATTTTTTCGTTGATTAATAGCAACAAGATACACCATAATCGAAAACAAAATGTTAGAGGATAATGCAATTGCAGACAACAGATTTTCAACATTAAATATGAGCAGAAATGTTATTGCCGCCAACACACCAACGATTAAAGGATAGGTAACGTTTATTCGCTTATACATTTTGGAGAGAAGAAACGCAAAAGCACTCACCAATAACAACATTATGAATATTTGAAATATCATAAGTGGAAAAAACTCCATAATCCCCCTCCTTCTTTAGTGTAATTTTACACTTATAGGGTGATTTTATCAATAATTATTTTCCATCATTTACAATTGCGGAACGGTTCCTATTCTTCTTTTCTATATAGTTTCGGGCTGATGGCCCAAAGAAAAAATCCGAACGATGAGTCGACATTCATTAATGAACATCGAATTGCGTTCGGATTTTTTATCCTTTGTTATAAGCATATAAAATGTACTTTACAGGAAAATCAACAGCGGTATCACGTTAAATTCCCTTCAACGCATCCTTATACCTTTGATAATAAGCCTCCACATTATTCAACAACAACAACTCCGTATACAAATACACCTTCATATTAAAATCGTTAAAATCAATCGCAGTCAGTTCCTGAATCTTCTTAATCCGATAATTCAACGTATTAGGATGGATAAACAGCTCATTCGCCGTCTGTTTCCCCTTCCCGTCATTCGCCAGATACACCTCAAGTGTCTTAAGCAAATCTGTCTGCTTCTTTACATCATTCTTTATCAATACCAGCAGATCATCACTGTAATAATCCTTTGACGTGTTCTTCTCATAAAGGGTCGGCAAGTACCGGTAAATACCCAGATGAGCGAATTCCCGTGGCATGGATTCAGGACGCGGGCTGATGAAGTTAGCCGTTTCAATGACTTCTGATGCTTCCAGGAAGCTTTTTCTCATTTGATATAACGTAGTGTATTCCTTCCCGATTCCGATCAGGAAGTTGTAGAATTCTTCCTCACCAGTTTGTTCTTTCACCTTTTCGACGAGGTCCCTCGCTAGTTCCAGGGAAGAAGACGGTGTGTCTGCTTTGCCGTAGAGAACGAGGATCACCTGGTATTCCGTCCGCAGTGAATAAACCTTTGTGTTGAAGCTCGATTCCTGTACCAGTTTCTCCAGTTGGTCGAGCATCGGCTTATAGTCTGACGATGCAATCGAGTACACCGCTACCGTGAACCGTTCCGGCAGGGTCAGTTTGACGAGGGAGGCATCATGGCGGAGCTGGCTTTCACTGCCGTACTCGTGCTGCAGGAGATGCCACAGTACTTCTTCTTTTCTGTCTTTTTTGATATTGACCTTTGCGTACATATCATTGATCAGGTTTCCAAGATGCGCGGAGATCTCTTCAAGGAAACCGAGCTCTTCATTTTCGAGAAGGCGGTTGGATTCCTGAACCCAGATGTATCCCATCGTGTTTCCCAGATATTTTGCGGCGATGACGACGCGCTGGTGAAATCCTAGTTCTTCCATCGCCTGCACCCGGATCGGATCCGTGTGTTTTTCGAGCTGGTGGACGATGCCCTCTTTTTTCAGTCGGTCGATAATAAAGACCGGACATTTTTTCGTAAGGATTGTCTTTAGCTGTGTTTGGTCGAATTTATTAGAAGAGGAACTATATGAAATCAGCTCGAAATTTTTGTTTTCTATGATGACGGGATTGCCCAGTTTTGAGCTGATCAATTCCGTTGCTTTATGAATGTCTTCTGTTTGGAGGATGATATCTATTGCTTCCATAGGAATCTTACCTTTCCACGAATGTTTGTGATTCCTATTATAGCGTTAAATCCCCCAATAAAAAATGAAAAGCTCCCCCATGTCGGGAGAGCTTGTCGTATTCGGTTTATTCCTCATCCATAAACGGATAAGTAATATCGGTTGTTGGCGCAAAGTTTTCTTTGATGATACGAGGACTGGTCCAGCGAATCATGTTGAAAACTGAGCCTGCTTTATCGTTTGTACCTGAACCGCGTGAACCGCCGAATGGTTGTTGGTTGATCACGGCACCTGTTGGTTTATCGTTGATGTAGAAGTTACCAGCTGCACCGGATAGGCGGCGTTCCAAGTGCATGATCGCTTCACGGTCCTGTGCGAAGATCGCACCCGTTAAGGCATACATGGAAGCTGTATCCACTGAAGTCAGTGTTTCTTCTAATTGATCGTTTTCATATACATAGATCGTTAAGACCGGTCCGAAAATTTCTTCGGTCATCGTTTTGAAGTTTGGATTCGTTGTGACGATGACAGTCGGTTGAATGAAGTATCCAACAGAATCATCATACGTACCGCCGGCAATGATTTCAGCTTCTTCTGAATCAGCCGCGTAGTCGATGTAGCTTGTGATGGAATCAAAGGCAGGTTTATCAATGACTGCACCCATGAAGTTCCTGAAGTCACGCACATCCCCTACTTTAAGCTTCGCCGTTTCTTCCACGACACCATTTTTCACTTCTTCCCACATGCTTGCTGGGATGTAGGCACGTGATGCTGCTGAACATTTTTGACCTTGGTATTCGAATGCACCACGAACAAGTGCAGCGACTACTTTGTCAGCTTGAGCCGTTTCGTGAGCGAAGACAAAGTCTTTACCGCCTGTTTCCCCAACTAGACGAGGATATGATTTGTAGTTAGTGATATTTTCTCCTACTGTTTTCCAGATCGTCTGGAACACGCTTGTTGATCCAGTGAAGTGGAATCCTGACATACGTGGATCTGTTAACACCACTTCTGATACTTGTGAACCGCGTGAAGGAACAAAGTTGATGACGCCTTTAGGCAGTCCAGCTTCTTCCAGGATACGCATGAAGTAGTAGTTTGATAGGATAGCTGTTGTTGCCGGTTTCCACACGACTACGTTCCCCATGATTGCAGGAGCTGACGGCAGGTTACCACCGATTGCCGTGAAGTTGAATGGTGAGATCGCCAGTACGAAACCGTCTAATGCACGGTATTCCAGGCGATTCCAGATGTTTTTCATGCTGTCCGGCTGCATTTGATAGATTTGGTTTGCATAATCCACGCCAAAGCGTAAGAAATCAGCTAATTCTTGTGCTGCATCGATTTCCGTTTGATACGCAGTTTTGGATTGCCCCAACATCGTTGCCGCATTGATGACGTCACGGTATGGACCAGAGATCAGGTCAGCCGCTTTCAGGAAGATGGATGCTCTGTGCTGCCATGGCATATTAGACCATGATTCTTTTGCAGCCATTGCCGCTTCCACTGCATCGCGAAGTTCCTTTTCACCTGCTTGTGAATACGTAGCCAACACATGTTTGTGATCATGTGGCATTACTACTTGCTTCACTGTATCTGTCTTGATTTCCTCACCATTGATGATGACCGGGATCTCAACCTCTAGACCAGCTTGGCGCTCTAATTCAGCTTTTAGCGTTTCTCTTTCTTTCGTACCTGGGGCATATGTATTGCCAGGCTCATTTGTAGGTGTTGGGATGTTGTAAATTCCGTTACTCATTCTCTTCACATTCCTTTCTGATTTCAATCTGTCTGGATGTTACTTGCTGAAGATTCCTTTTAATGCGAATGCGATGTTCGCCGGCCGTTCCGCCAGACGTCGCATGAAATACCCGAACCAGTCCTCGCCATATGGCAGGTAAATGCGGACGGTGTATCCTTTTTTCAGTAATTCGGACTGCAATTGGTTCCGCATGCCGTAAAGCATTTGAAACTCAAATCTGTCATTCGGGATATTGTGTTCTTTCACTAATCCGATCGTGTAATCGATGATTGCTTCATCATGGCTTGCGATCGCTGTATAATGGCCGTTCAAGAGCTGCTTCTTGATAAGATGCTTCAGGTTCTCATCCACCTTTTTCTTCTCCTGGAACGCCACTTTACCCGATTCATTATATGCACCCTTCACAAGCCTCAAATAAGGGGAGAACTGATTGAGATCATCCACATCCTTATCTGAAACATATAGATAGGATTGGATCACCGTCCCCACATTGTCGTACTTTTGACGGAGCTTCTTGTAAACGTCTAGGATGGCATGGCACCTCGAGGAATCCTCCATATCGAGAGTGACCGTGATTCCGCTTTCATTTGCCTTCGACAGAATCAACTCCATGTTTTCCATGACAAGATCTTGACTGATATCCAACCCCAGGGAAGTCAGTTTGACAGAGATTTCAGTGTTTAGCCCATGATAGGCGATGGCACTGATACTCTGGATACATCCTTGGACATTCTCCCGCACCACCTCTGTGGAATCGACGAACTCACCAAGATGATCGACCGTTACCTGGAATCCCTCCTCGTTCAATTGCGTAATCAATGGAATCGCTTGTAAAAAGGTTTCTCCCCCCACAAGATTGTTAGCCCCAAATTTCGATCCCCACCGTTTGGCCATCTTATCCAATGCCTTATTGTGAGAAAGAAACATGAAAAAACGCTTACTGATTGCTTCCATGATTACAACACCTCCTTATAGTGACTGTTACCTCAAGTGTGAGGTGATTAAACGAAGAAATGTAAATCTTAAGAAAATTATAACGGGAAAAGCGGCTCTGAAACAACGTGCTCGGGACACAAATATTTGTGGGTTGAGTTATGGTGGGAGCACAAAAGGGGGGCGAATAAATTGAAACTATCTGTTATCGGTTTCCGTCTAATTAATAAACATATGCTAAGGAGTGTAAATATGGAAAAGAAAAAGGGCATGATACCTTCCATCATCTTCGGTTCTATTATTCTGCTGTCTATTCTGGCATTGACCTTCTTTATCTTTAATGGAGATTCCATTCTTGAGGGTATTAAAGACGGATTCACGGACGAGGAATACATATCAGTTCAAGATTAATTTATATTAGTGAAAAGGGGGAATGTAATGATAAATTTCTTCATCATACTTATAGGATTTTTTATTGTAATTTCAAATGTTATTGGATTTATTTCATATAAGAAAAAGAAGAGTCTATATTCTGCTGCCTTTACTATACTTCTTCTAGCAGCTTTATTTGCGTCCATCGGGGGATTACTAGCACTCTTCATCATTCGAGATCCTTTTGCCATATTTTATGGTCTGCAAGTTGGGTACTATTTACTGATTAATAGTCTGATTGTTTTATTGATTGCTATTGGAGTAAGTGTCGTAAAAAAATACAACATTGAAAATTGAGGTATAGGCTAATAATGAGTCTGCGGAAAAGAGTGGGGACGGTTCCGCCTCTACCATCCCCTCAAAAAGTAGAGTAAGAACCGTCCCCTCTTTGCTCGCTTTGCTACTTATAACTTCTTTTCCGACAACAACCCCTTAACCGACTCCAACACATAATCCGGCGTCCAAACCGTTCCCCTCAAATCCTCCTCCCTGGTGATCCCGCTCAGCACAAGGGCCGTTCTCATCCCTGCTTCGATCCCCATCCGGATATCGGTTTCCAGGCGATCACCGATCATGACGCATTCTTCCGGCTCCAGTTGTAATATCTTCAGTGCTGCCTTGATGGTCAGGATCGATGGTTTTCCAATCTGCACATCAATCTTTCTCCCGACAACGGCCTCCACCGCGCCGATCATCCCAGCACAGTCCGGCACATCACCCATTTCTACTGGACAGGTTTTGTCTGGATTGGTCGCAATCATCTTCGCACCGAGCTTGATTGACTGATAGGCAAAATTCAAATGGTCATAATGAAAATCCCGGTCCCATGAAAGCACGACGATATCCACCTCGGCAGGTGTCATTCCTTCCCGGAATCCCGCAAGTGTCAGCTCATCCTTGATGGGCTGCTCCCCAATCACATACAACGTCGCTTGGGGATGATGTTCCTTTAAATAGTCAATCAGGGTAACCGTCGGATTCAAAATGTTCTCAAGGTTGGCCTGAATATTAAATCCGTTCAACTTCTCCACATAGCGCTGACGGGACTCAATGGTCTTATTGGTCAAAAACAGCACCTTTTTTCCTTCCTTGAGAAGTGCATTGATGGTGGTGTCTGCTCCCTCTATCAACTGTTTACCGAGATACACGGTCCCATCCAAGTCGAAAATATACCCCTTTAAATTCTTCATTTGTACCCCCTCCAACAAATAAAAAATTCCTTAAGCATGACGATTTCTCCAATTGAATAATTGGATTTTTCGTCATACCCAAGGAATCTCCTCATCTTTATCCTTGTACCTATTCATTTACAAGTGTTGTGTCATCAAATCTTCGCCGATGATGACCTTTGATGTTCCGAGCTTCTCCACCTCTTCTTCATACGGTTCGCCGTCGGATAGGTGGACAAGAACAATCTTCCCGATTCTATCCACATCATACTTTTCAACGATTTCAACAAGACTGCTGTGATTGCCTGCCACTTTCCTCGCAGACGTTGCTTCATGGATTAACACATCTATATGGTCATACTCACCAATCCGTGCGTTGATTTCCGAATCGCTCGAATATACGAGCACCCTTCCGGCACATCGTACTTCAAGCCCGACTGTTGGAACAGAATGTAGGGCCTTAAAGCAGGAAAACGTCATTCCCCCTCCAGACAGAATTTCCGTTTCCCGATCACCATCAAATGTCTCGATCTCAATCGGAAAGGCAATCGGCCATTGGTCGGCTTCCATAGTATCGAGCCATTCCTGAAGCTTCCTCTCATTCCGCTCGTCACACAGAATCCTTAAAGGCTTCCTCCTATCGTCAAGCCACATCCCCCATAGCAGGGATGGCAAGCCGTAAATGTGATCAATATGAAAATGGGTGAACACGACGGCATCAAGTTCCTTTAAATCTATCTGCAGCTGCTTCAGTTTCCTGCAAGGGTTTCCGCTGACATCGACCAGCACATGATACTTATCATTCGAGAAGCAGATGGAGGTATTGTCGCGTTCCGAACCGGGATACGCACTCCCCGTTCCTAAAAAATGAATGTCCATCAGATTCCCTCCTATTTAATTCCTGAGTGCATAAAGCTCGATACGAATTGTTTTTGAAAAAGGAAAAAGGCAATGACCAATGGCATGATGACCATGACCGTACCTGCGGCAACCATCCCCCACTGGGCGCCTGTTTCATAGGATTGTGCAAATAATGCAAGCCCGACGGTCAATGGGCGGGACTCAACGGAATCCGTGATGATCAAAGGCCACATGAAGTTGCTCCAATGGTGGCTGACGGATACCAGGGCAAAGGCTATATAGGTCGGTTTCGCCGATGGTATATAGACATGCCACAGGGTTTGATACCATTTACATCCGTCCATTCTTGCCGCTTCATCAAGATCAAATGGAACCTGCTTGAACGTCTGGCGCATCAGGAAGACCCCGAACGCCGAAGCCCAATACGGCATCATGACGGCAAGCTTGGTATTGACGAGTCCCAGCTGGCTGATGACCTGGTAGTTTGGGAACAGCAGGATTTCAGGCTGAATCATGAGCTGCAGCAGGAACAGGATGAACAAGACATTCTTTCCTGTGAAGTTCACCCGTGCAAACGCATAAGCAGCAAGGGTCACCGTGACGATCTGGACGATCAACACGCCAAACACAATCACGAACGTATTGAAATAGTATTGCAGAAATGGTGCCGTCTCCCATGCCTGGATGTAGTTTTCAAACGTCGGATTTGTGACCCAAAACGGAAAGCCTCCATTAATCACTTGATTCCCCGGAGAGAAAGAAGTGACGACCACCCAAAGCAGGGGGATGAATGAAAGAATCCCTAGAACAATAATGATGCCATAGTTCAGTTTTTTCATCGTCGCTTCCCCTCCTAATAATGGATTTTCCGATCAAGATATAAATAGTTAAAGGCAGTGATACCGAGCATGATGACAATCAGGATCACGGTCAGCACCGCGGCTTTACCAAGATCCCAGTTCGTAAACGCCGCTTCGTAAATATGGTAGAGTAATAGATTACTGGCATTATCCGGTCCACCTTTGGTCATTATGTACAGGTGGTCGACATTTTTGAATGAATTCGTGATCGCCACGATCATGACGAACAGCGTCGTCGGCATCAGCAGAGGAAACGTGATATGACGGAACATCTGGAACGGTTTTGCCCCTTCCATCTCAGCCGCTTCATACACGTCACTCGGCAAATTCTGCAAACCTGCCAGATAGAAGATCATAAAGAAACCCGCATCTTTCCAGATGATCATGACAATCATCGCAACCATGACGGTACTCGGGTCCCCCAACCAGCTTGTATCCCCGCGGCCGAACGTATGGAGAAAGTTATCAAGCAATCCATACTGAGGCGTGTAAATGAAAAGCCAAATATTCGCTACCGCGATGAGCGGAACAATGGTCGGGTAAAAAAAGGACGTACGGAGCAAGGCGCTTCCTGCCATTTTCTTATTCAACCAGATGGCAAGATACATCGCCAGGAACAGACTCGTAGGTACTGTCCCGATCATGAAGAGGATGTTATTCAAGATGACCTTCCTGAAAATTTCATCTCCGAAGACTTCCTTATACTGTTCCAATCCGGAAAATTGCAGCCTCGTCATCGGACCGCTGTAGAAGCTTAACTGAATCGACTTCAGCGTCGGATAAAACGTAAACAAGGTTAAAAAGATAAATGAAGGTAACAGCAACCCGTAGGCGAACAGATTATTCCTTGCCCGGGAACTGAATTTTCTATGTTTCGTTGTCATCGATCAGTCCCACCTTTCTTGTGAAAGGAGCCCAAGGGCAGCACACTGTCCACTTGAGCTCCACTTCTTTCAATGCTTCACCTGTTGCCGTTTACTGAAATGGCTCCAACACGTCTTCTGCTTTCTTCTGTGCGTTATCCAATCCTTCATCCACAGGGCTTTGACCCGTTAAGATCGATTGAATGTTATCATTGAAAATTTTCTGTACTTCACCATTTTGATAGGTTGCGAGTTCACTTTCTGCATATTCCAATTGCTCACGGGCAACCAGTGCAGGAGGGAATTCCTCTACATACTTCTTCAACACGTCTGTCTCGTAAGCCGATTCGGTGGTGGCGACATATCCTGTATCGATGGACCACTGAGCCACACGCTCCGGTTCAGTCAGGAATTTCATGAACTTGACGGCTGCTTCCTTGTTTGCTTTTGGCAGGCCTTTGAACAAGTAGATATTCCCGCCTCCTGTAGGGGAACCATATTGCTCGTTCGCCGGCAGGAACGAGACACCGAAATCAAAGTCCGCATTGTTCTTCACATTTGTCAGGTTACCTGTCGTATGGTACATCATCGCCGTTTTTCCACTCAGGAAGTCAGAAGGGACCGTCGCCCATTCAATGACACCCTCCGGCATGATTTTATGTTCCTTTCCAAGGGATAACCAGAAATCCATTGCTTCTTTTGCATATGGTGCATTGAAATACACTTCTTTTCCATCCTGGGACATGATATTCTTTTCTGTCTGAAGAGCCAGCGCCTGGAACATCCAGTACTGATAGCCGGTACTCGGAATCTCAAGACCCCACTGATCCTTTCCACCATTCTTCGTCAGCTTCTTCCCATATTCCACAAGCTGATCCCAGTTTTCTGGTGGAGCTTCCGGATCAAGCCCGGCTTCCTTGAATGCATCCTTATTGTAGTAAAGGACGATCGTACTGCGCTGGAACGGCAAGCTGTACACTTTATCCCCGATGGAAGAGTTCGCCATGAATCCATCATAGAAATCATCCAGATACTTTTCATCGAACATCGGCGTCAATTCCTCAATCAGGTCATTCTCAAGCAATGTAAAAAGGTCGATGGAGAATAATACGGCAAGCTCAGGCGAATTTCCTGCCTGGGCCGATGCCATCACCTGGGTCATCGTCTCGGCATAACTGCCTCCGTATTTCGCATTCACCTTGATGTCGGGATTCTCTTTCTCGAAATCCGCCACAAACCCATCCACGATCTTCGCTACATCACCGCCAACCGCTACCGGGAACCAAAAATCAATTTCAGTCGTTTCACCTCCAGCGGTATCACTGCTGCTGCATCCGGCAAACACAACCATCAACACTAAAACGAATGATAAAAGCCTGATCTTCATGTCATTTCCTCCCCTTTTTTTTCATAAAAAAACCCATGAACAATAAACTGCAGCACAAAAATGTGGCATGCATTTTATTGGTCACAGGGATTCTCCGCATCTCTACCCTTAGACTAAAACCTGTCTAATATATATGTCTGATTATTCACAATAATACAACATTAACTAAAAGTTGGCAATGAAATTCTTGGCACAAAATAAAAAGCGGGAACGGATCATCCGTTCCCACCTTGCATTTAGTCGTCTTTCTCATCGCTTTTCTTCCGCAGCTTCGGCAGACTCATCGCCTTAATCTCCCGTTCTTCAAAGAAGTTACCGATCCTCGTCATGATGAAGGTGACAAGTGTGGCGAAGATGACAATCGAATAAAACCCTGCCCCGATGCCGATTCCGATACCCCCGACGTAGAAAATCATTGCAGCCGACGTGAGCCCTTTCACCCGCAGTCCATCTTTCAGGATCACACCTGCACCCAAGAAACCGAGCCCCGATACGATCTGGGCAGCGAGACGGAGTGGATCCATCATCTTCCCACTATCCGGTTCACTGAGCATATTGGCCCCTTCAATCGAAACAATCGTAATCAACGTACATGCCACCGAAACATACGTATAGGTTTTCAAACCGGCCGGCTTATTCTTCGATGACCGATCCCATCCGATGATGAACCCCAACACCGCACTCACCACAATTCGGAAATAGATGTCATGCTTCCAGAAGAAGTCTATAAATTCATTTATGTAGTGTGTCATGTTGGCATCCTCCTTAAACCAAAAGAGACCCCTGCCAAAACGAATCTGCTTATTATGAAAAAATCATTCCGTTCGCTTTGTTGGTGTCCCTTCTATACTTTCCACTATGATTCGTTCGTTAAAATTTTCTTTTTATCGTACACTAATTATTTTTTGATAGCAATGGTGTTTTTAGTGGGGGGATATTCGTGGAAAGAAAAAACCTCTCTAGTTTAGGGGCGATTATATGAATCTATGATTACTGTGGTAAGGGTCTCCACTTATAATATAATCTCTTAAAATAGTAATAACATCCTCTAAAGACTGAACAAAAGTTTCAGTACGCAGAACCTTATTGCCTATTTCATAATGATGGTGATATGGATCAGTACTAATATTGTTATAAGGCGGTTCTGGTTTATGTTGTTTATCAAACGCTGTAAGAAATCGTGATGAAACACCCAACTTGCGTTGACGTTGGGAAAGCTCCCAGCCATATCTAAACTCCTTTAAGTCTTCATTTTCGATTTTTTCATTTATAAAAAGGACTGTTTCACCATACACGTTATGATGCAATAAGGGAAGAACAGCCGTCACTCTTTTAGAACCTTTTGCACTAATTTCAAGTACCTCAGGTTTATTAAAATCAAATACATCCGGATTTGATTCGAAGAGTCGTTGAATATGTTGAATCCGATCAGTCTTATTGATCTTCATTTGTAAGTTCCTCTAACTCGTCCATTATGTCTTTCCAGTCATAATATTTCTCGGGATCTTCTAATTCATCTGGATTCTTAACTTGGGCGTAGACTTCATAGAAAGATTTATTCCCGTGGCTCTTTTCATACGTACGATTTTCTTCTTCCAACTCTTTTATGATATCCAACCGGGTACGGTTACGGATCTTAAATGCCTGAAATATGGCTTGTATGCGTGATGACCACAAGCTGTCCTTCCAATAAAATGTTACATGAGCAGGATATCGATTATGTTTATTTGTCTCAACCACCTCTAAACCAAGATTTACATAGCGACTTAGAGTAGCCTTAGAAATTTTCAAGCCATTGCAGATCAAACTGGAAGAATAAAGATAGTCGTGCTGGTAATCATATTTCAAAGATCCCTTGTCTGAGATAAGTAAGAACAGGGAGTCTAGAAAGTATTTTGTGACAGCCAAATTCTCCACAGGATGCATCGCTGTATCCCTCAATACTTCTGACAGTGACACGATCAACTTTTTATATTCATCATGAGAATTTATTTTCTGTTTAAAGACTGTATCTTCAGTGTGTAGTATTTTCCGTACAGAACGATGATGTTTCATTTCAGTGGCATGCGCTAACATGAGAAACACAAATGCAGGGTCTTTTTCATAATCGATGTTATCTAAAATCAAGGCAGCAGAATTTATTTTACCTTCTTCAATAATCATCATAAACCCCTCCTTCATCTATATTTTATCACAAAATGAAACAAAAAATACTTTTCGTTTCATTCAGCGATAACTTCATTTTTTAGCAATCTTACTATTCAATAAAATTTGAGCAATAACTATTATCATTAGTAGACCAATAAACACCCATACACTCATCACATCCATAAAGAAACTAAAAACAATGGTCCATATCCCCATGACCATAACGAAAATTCCATTCACTTTTCCAAACGCAGCTTCATTCTTGATGCTGCCTTCCACATATCCTGCCATCAATTTGTAGCAACGTTTTTTCCATACCAACAACCCCATAATAATAGTGAATATTCCTATTGAAATGAATATTATTTGAGCTACAAACATATTTTCACATCCTTGTTTGAGCAGTGTAGGTTGCAGGCACCTTCCACTCCCCTCTCCCCCTGAAACTCAATAGTTATATTTTACCATATATAGATAAAAGCTGCCGTAACTTTCCCGACAGCTTACTAAGTTTGAAACAACCATTTAATTCGTTATCTCCACAAACGACTTCCCATTCTTCAACAAAAATTCAATCGTATACTCATCATCACGAATTTGCTCTTTCGTTTCAGGTAAAGCCATATAGTCCTGTATCGCTTTTTTGATTTCTGCAATCTGCTCTTGAGGAAGTGGTTTATCCAGATCTGTTTTTATCCAAACATAAGAGTGTCCATCCTTCACCTGGTACGATAGCCCAGCCAATTTATATGTCGATTTCCCTACCATGGCATCATAAATATCAGAAGAGATCATGGACCAACGATTATCCTGCAGACGATGCTGTAAATTGAAAGTATTCACCTCAACCTCTTTCACATCTAGATCCTGTCGTTCTATTTCTTTTTCAATGTCTGCAATGATTTCCTTTGATTCATCAATATGGTCCGGCATATCAATGGTGACGATCGCTGAAGCGCCGGTCCCCTTCATACCTGCTAACTCATACTCAGCTTCTTCGGCATATCCATAGGAAGCGAATATTTCCTTCACGATTTCTCGGACTTGATCATATTCCTTGTTTAAGCCATCACTTCCCTCATGAGTGGGAATTTCAGGTGCTTCGGATATCTTTAATTCGTAATCGTCATATCCATTTTCATATAAATAACTGGTGATCTTGGCTTCAAGATCTTCTTTGGCTTGTTTTAATGTGGAATCCCCCAACACGAGTGACACTTCAATGGTGAAGGGAGACGGTGTTGTTCCAACTGAACCTACTCTGTATCCTTCCTTTTCGACTAGTTTAAAAAGGTCCGAAGTCAAATTGGGATTGGGTTCTCCGTCTGAAATCTGTGGAGTGATCGTGATTGGTAATACTTTCGCCACAATACTTGCCATGGTCGTTGAGTAGAACGGAGATATGACAAGAAAGAGCATACACGCTGCCGCAATCCATCCATACTTTTTAAAAGAGCTCTTCTTCCTTTCATTTGTGCTCTGCATCATTTTACTTCGAAGCTGTTCTTTTGATCTGTCTCTTACCTTTAGCTGTTCTTCCAACTCTTTAAATGGATCTGTTGATTTCATTGATGACCCCTCCCCTCGTCAAAACCTTCTCCAGCTCAACCAGCGCTCTTCTTAGCGTCATTTTCACTTTACTTTCTGACCAGTTCAACACATGGGCTGTTTCTGCTGTTGAAAATTCTTTCAACTTTCTTAGGATAATGACATGTTTGTACGTTGGTTTTAATTGTTGAATCGCTCTGTATAATTCTTCCGATTCTTCATTCATCTCGACGATTTGTTCAGGTAAAGGCATGCCGTCTTTCTCCTCCATTGTGAGGTCCAGGTAGTGTTTCAGCGGGTGCTTCTTCCGAAAGTGATCGATCGTCACATTATGCGCAATGGAAAACAGCCATGTTTTCACAGATGAATTTTGTTTGAATTGCTGTTTGCTTCTATAGGCTTTCAGAAAGGTCTCCTGTGTTAAATCCTCTGCCTGTTGATAATCACGTACCATCAAAAGTATGTATGTGAGGATCGATTCTCCGTATTGTGTAAACCATTCATTTAATTCTTGTTGGTCCAAAACTGTTCCCCCTTTCTCTCCTACACTTAGACGCAAATGGAAATAGATTGGTCACGTTTGGAGTGAATTCCTCATAAAAAAAGCATTGATCCCTGGCTGGGATAATGCTGATGACATCACTAAATTAAGCCCTGTGGATTGGCAAAGTCGTGCATCGCCAGTGCCTTAATAATATTTACAGCACACATTGACATCAGTCTCCAAATGATAAATCATAAAGTAAGATTCTTAACTTCAAAGACCAGAAAAATCATAGCGTAAAAATGATCAAACATAAGGCAGTTGGATAAAAGAAAGGATGTTAACCATTCACCATTACATACGAATTTTTTTACTAATAACCGGATTTTCTACCATTCTACTGATTTTAGCAGACACAGCTGTTGAATACTCTATCGGCTCAAGTGGGGGTATTTTACTTTATCTAGGCATTGGATACCTTATCCCTTATTTAATTGGTGTTTCTGCTTTCATTTTTTCTATGATAAACCTGGAAAAAGGGGCTCGTGCCCTTTATCTGATTCCGTCCATCATTGGTCTGCTGATTTTGCTGTTGCTCGGATTCCTATATGTATTATTGCAACTCTACTTATATTTAAGTTTCTGAATGTTGGGGGCTAATCCCCACTTAATCCTCCACTATCGGTAGCACCGTCGAATCCTTAATCTCCCTCAACGCCAAGCTCGTTTGTATCTTCGTGATCCCCATCTCATTCAACCTTCTAATAAAGAGCTCCAGCCCCTTTCGATCCTTGCAGGCGACTTTTAGAAGATAATCATATTCCCCGGTCAAGCAATGACATTCCAGGACTTCCTCCATTGATTCCAATGTCCTTTCCACTGCTTCCAATTTTTCGGTGCGGTGTTCATTCGTACTCATAAACACGAAGCATAGTAGATCAAATCCCAGTTTTTCATGGTTCAGAATCGCTACCTGTTTCTTGATATACCCTTCTGTTTCCAAACGCTTGATTCGTGCGTGAACGGCCGGTGCCGATAAATTGACCCGCTTCGATAATTCAAGATTGCTCAGCTGCCCGTCCTTCTGCAGCAAATCCAAAAGCTTGAGATCCATTTGGTCCAATACCCTGCTTACCACTGATTCCATGATTCAACCACCCTTTTCAATTGTTCCAAAAACCCCCTGATAAAACGATATAAAAATGAATTTTTATAACCTTATATTCTATCATACTTTCAATTATTTCGATTAATCCTCATTATACAATATGTTCTTCTGTAAATCTGATTAAATGTTAAAATTATTCTTATAGTAAATGTCATTGTGCACAGTGGCTCTGTGAAAAGGGGCTAAAATGACGTGAAATATCATTATCTATTGTTACTGACCAGCCTTCTCTGGGGAGGCAATTTCATCGTGGGGAAAACGCTCGTGGAGCATGCATCCCCGGGAACGTTGACGATATTAAGATGGGCAATCGCCATTGTCTGCCTGTTTCCGATTGTCTGGTGGAAGGAAAAAAAGCTCGTCCCACCACTACGATCGATACTGCCATTATGTTTAATGGGGCTGACAGGGGTCGCCCTCTTTCAGGCGCTGCAATTCATGGCATTGGAAAAGACCTCTGCCACGAATGTTGGCCTGATTTCCACGTTAAATATGTTTTCGATTGCCGGAATTTCGTTTGTTTTTCTGAAGGAAAAGGTGAACGCCTTTCAACTGTCATCCATGTTCTTGTCACTCTTTGGCGTGTTGCTTGTCCTGTCCAAAGGAAACCTGGAAATGGTCTTTTCCTTAGAGTTCAATGAAGGGGACCTGTATATGCTGGCTGCGGTGGTGATGTGGGGCTTTTATTCCGTTTGCAGCAAGTGGGCGATGAAGAGTGTTACGCCCATGATGTCGATACTTTATTCAGGGATTTTCGGACTTCTTATACTGCTGCCTTTCAATCTTCATGATTTCCGTGTGACCAATGTCGATGCATCATTTGTGCAGTCGATCCTGTATACCGGCGTGATTTCCACGGTTGTCTGCATGGTGCTTTGGAATGTCGGGGTGAATAAGCTAGGGCCAAGTACGTCGGGGTTGTTCTTGAACTTTAACCCTGTTTTCACGGCTTTGTTGGCGTTTGTCTTTTTGGGTGAGAAGATGAATGGGCTTCAAGCTGTAGGAAGTGCGATTGTTTTGGCAGGGTGTGTGTTGTTTTCGGTATTGAAGACAAAGCCTAAATTGTTCAAGGAAGTTCCATCAGGTATGCTGTCCAATGAGCATGTGAAGACTTCATAAAGAAAATAAAAATGCTTGGCGACAGATGCTCCAAGCATTTTCTTGCGACTTCTATATATCCATAAAACAACACACTTTCATAAGCGGACATATTCCGCTTATTGAGGAATTCTGCACGAAATATCGAGTAATAGACGGAAATATTCCGCCTATTTACTCAAAAAGCTTTAAGATGGGCCACTTTGACTTGCCTTAAACGGAGAAATTCCGCTTATTTCCCCTAAGACTACCCCTATTTTGCATGATAACCGGAAAAAGTCCGTTTATTAATCAGGGGACACTCAAAATGAAGGATGAATTCATCTGCCTTTCACTGCAATTCCGCTATTTTAAAAGAAGGAGCTTTATCCCTTCAACTGCCTTCTCACATACAACACCCGATACCCACCATCATCTTCCTCCATCGAAATCCCTCGCCAGCCCTCATCCAATAACGCCTGCTGGCCCTCGACATCCCCCATCGGAACTCTGGCAATCTCGGAAATTTCTTCTCCTCCGCCATCTCCCTCAAGGCGCTTGATGAAAACATAGCGCAATTGATCAACGTACTTGATCTTAAGAGCAGCAATCTCCATTCCCTGCTTGAACTTATCTTTTAAACTGGGAATATTAAAGGGCGCGACGGTGCACGCCACATAGGTGAACTTTTGTTCCAGCTCCCCCATCTCCTGCATGATCAAATGAGCCAGTGTTTGCTGAAGCCGGTTGCCTCTGTAATCCGGGTGGACGTTCGAAATTTCCTGGTAGATGACCCGTGGCAGTTCTTCTGCACCCAATCCTACATCCAGCCCCAGATGCTCTTCGTCAATAGGCGGGATCAATAATGCTCTGAATGCGATTAATCCCGTCTCTGTAAAGGCTCCGATCATCAGCCCGTTTCCGGTTAGAATATAATCCAATTCCTCATACGTCAGGGGTTGCAGGTTCTTTTTTTCCGTCAACGTATCCACCACAAGTTCCTGCAGCTGCTGTATTTGACTCATATCCTCTTTACTTAACAAACGGACGATGTATGATTCATTTTTATTTTCAAGAAACCCTTCGAATAGATAATCCATGATTCCATGCTCCTTACTCTACGATACTCTTAAACTCAGTCAACTCTTCCAAAATAGCTTTATCTACTGTAACACCGAGGCCCGCTTTATCCGATAGTCGGATAAATGGAACGTCATAATGCAGGTCTCCAATGTCCTTTGAAAACTTAATCGGTCCCGTCAATTCTACACTAGTGATGACCTTTTTGGAAAAAGCCACATGGAATCCGGCTGCTGACGCGATGGAAGATTCGACCATTGAACCGACCTGGCATTCCATCCCGGCCATCTCAGCCATGTGGGCGAGTTTGACTGCCGGGTAGATCCCTCCGCTTTTCATCAATTTGATATTCACTTTATCCGCTGCCTGCTTCTGGATGATCTCACGCATGTCACGTAAGCCTTTCAACCCTTCATCAATCATGAGGGGGATATCCGTCCTCGCTTTGATCCGGACCATCCCATCTATATCATCTGCCAAGACGGGCTGCTCCAGCCAATCGATGTTCAACTCTTGAAGATGCCTAAGTGCCTTCAGCGTCTGACTGCTGTTCTTCCAGCCCTGGTTTACGTCCACCCGGATCGGCACGTCCCACCCGACACGTTCCCTGACCTTCCGTATTCGTTCAATATCCTGGTCGATATCGGTTCCAACCTTCATTTTAAAGGATTTAAATCCTTCCTCGATCATGCTGGCCGCTTCGTCTGCCATCGTATCCGGCTCTGTTATGCTGAGGACATGGGTGAGCTGGAATTCATCATGATACCGGCCGCCAAGGAGCTGATAAACAGGCTGATTCACTTTTTTCCCCATGGCATCATAGCAAGCGATATCGATGGCCGCCTTTGCTGTCGGGGCATTGTAAATCGCTTTATCCATCAGTTCATGGATTCGTTCAATATGAAACGGATTCTCTCCGATCAGTTTCGGGGCTAGGGTGTGCTGAAGTACTTGAAATGTGCTTTCCCACGTTTCGCCTGTCACATGTTCATCCGCCACCGCTTCACCGTATCCAATGATTCCTTCATCCGTCTCCATTTCCAAAATGATAGACGGCATATCGTCATAGGTATGGTAACTGATGATAAAAGGTTGTTTCAGTGGTAATCGAATGGCATACAGATTTATTTTTTTTATGATCATAAGATAAACACTCCTTTACATCTAACAAATTTTATTAGCACTTGGTATAATGTCGTTATATAGTCGTTAAATCAGAAAGGAGATTGCCATGAAAACGAAAATCGCCCTGATCGGGTCCAGGGAGTTCATCGAACGTATCGAGAAGTCCATCCCTTATGACTTGAACAGTATCGAACTGGTCCCTTATATGTACGATGAACCTCAGGAAGCAAGCAAGCTTATGAAAAACCTCACACCTTGTGATGCCGTATTGTTCTCCGGAGCACTGCCTTACTTTTTTTCACAACAAGAATGCCGCACTTTTACTGTCCCTGTCCTTTACCTGGAACAGGATGAAACGGCCCTTGTGACATCACTGCTTTATATCCTGCACCATCATGGGATTGAACCAGACCGTGTGTCCATCGATTTGATGGATCGTTCTCTCATCGATCATGCCCAGTCAGACTTACACCTCAAGAACCCGCCCCGCTATGTGATGGATTATAAAGAGAGCCTGCCCCACAATTTTCACATCAACGACTATACAGAATTCCACCAGCAGTTATTTCAGGACGGTCAAACAGAGATGGCCTTAACGAGCATCCATGCGGTTTATGACCGGCTTGTCGAGTTGCACATCCCTTGCATGAGAATGATCGACCCTGCCAAGTCGCTCATTCGTGCTATTGATGAAGCTCATTCCCAATCCCTTCTTTCTAAACGAAAAGCTGCCACGATTGCCGCAGCCCGTCTTTCCGTTCAAGATTTGGAAGGTGAACAAGAACGTATTCATGAACTCGCCCGCTTGATGAAGGGAACACTCCAAAAAAATGAGGATGATGCTTCCTACACGATCTACAGCAATAGGGGCAGCATCGAACATTTCCTGGAAAGCACCGACTTCCATGAACATCCCATGCTTGCAGGGTTCGGATACGGTCATACGGCAACGGAGGCAGAGGCAAACGCAGAGATTGCGTTGTCATTTGCCAGAAAGGCTGATTCTAATGGCTGCGCCTTCATTCTAAATGAAGAAAAAGAGTTGTCAGGACCTTACCCTGATAAAAGCAAGAAACAGCATCTGAAGAATGATACTCCCGAAATGCTGTCTCTTGCCAAACAATTAACATTAAGTCCGGCGAACTTATCCAAACTCGTCCAATTCTACAAATCCCGTTCGGCCCGTGATTTCACTGCGGCAGAGCTTTCTGACTATATGCAAATCACACGGCGCTCCACAGAACGGATCTTAAAGAAGCTGGTTGACAACGGTTCGGCCAAGATCATTGGAGAAGAAATGACCTACGCACAAGGCCGGCCGCGGGCCATTTATGAATTGACCTTCCCCATTTATTGACCGGGTCAGGAGGAAAGTGTGGCATCCTCCTGCTCCATTGCCTTCATTTCGGTTTCTGTCAGCTTGGTAATGGTGAAGCCCGTGAAGGCATAGATGATGGAAATGATCGGCACGATAAAATTCAGCACCGCATATGGCGCATATTCAAATGCATGGACCCCGAGCGTTCCTAAAATAAAGACCCCGCATGTATTCCATGGAATGAAGACCGATGTCAACGTCCCTCCATCCTCAAGGGCGCGGGACAGATTCTTTGAATGCAGCCCTTTTTCCTTGTAGGCATTTGCATACATCCTTGAAGGCACCACCACCGAAATATATTGTTCAGAGCATGATGCATTTGTGGCAAAACAAGACACTACAGTGGAAGCAACCAGGCCTTTCGCTGTCTTTGTCACCTTAAGGATCTGGTTGACGATGGCTTGAAGCATACCTGTGTGCTCAAGGATCCCCCCGAAGGTCATGGCGACGATCGTCATCGAGACCGTGTACATCATGGAATCGAGACCTCCCCGTGAAAACAGATCATCCACCATCGTATTGCCCGTCTCGATCACGTATCCGCTTTGAAGAGCCGAAACAGCATCCGCAAACGAATCGTGCTGAATGAATACCTGGGCTCCAAATCCAAGAATGATCCCCACAATCAGAGCCGGGATGGCCGGAACTTTCCGGGCAACGAGTACAATGACAAGCAATGGTACAATCAGTAAAAATGGTGACACGACAAAGCTGTCCTGCAGAACCCCGATTGTTTTTTCGATGTCCTCCGTATTGACCCCGCTTTTTCCAAAATTCCTTCCTAAATACGCATATACAGCCAGGGCAATCACAAAGCCCGGGATCGTCGTATAAAGCATATGGCGGATATGTACAAAAAGATCCGTGTTGGTCAGTCCTGAAGCCAGATTCGTTGTATCTGACAGCGGCGACATCTTATCACCGAAATAAGCCCCGGAGATAATGGCACCTGCAATCATCGGAGCCGGAATCCCCATACTGATGCCGATTCCCATGCCTGCAACACCGATGGTCCCCATTGTTGACCAGGAACTTCCGATCGCAAGCGACACAACTGCGCAGATAACCGCAATCGATAATAGGAAAAGCGAAGGTGTGATCATCTTCAGACCGTAATAGATCATTGTTGCGACGACTCCGCCGCCGATCCACGCACCGATCGTCAATCCCACAAGCATAATGATGACGACGGCAGGTAAAGCAAGGCGAATCCCCTTATACATCGCTTCCTCTATATCCTTCCACTTGAACCCCGAAAACCAGGCAACAAGTGCAGCCGTGACCGTACCGATGATCAGGGGAATGTGCGGCCCCTGCTCCAACACCACAATTGTAATGGCCATTACGGTGATCATGACAAGCAATGGTATGATTGCCAGCCAAAACGACATTTCTTTCTTCATCCAAACTCCCCCTTGATACCTCTTTGTTTTTTGACTATTTCTAATTGTCGCTAAATAGTCGCTATATGAGTATCATAAGGGCAGAAATGGGAGTCGTCAATCCGTTTTTGGTACCGTTTACAATCAGGATGATGCCTTTTTTAACGTTTCAGCCAATATTTTTGCCGCTTGATTCAGGGCTGAAACATTAAACGTCATATCAGGATGATGCAGTCCTGGAGTCAAACCTGCACCGACCCCGATCATCGCCGCTTTCACTTCAGGATGCTTGATCGTGTAAAAATGAAAATCATCACTGCCCGATGTAATGACCGGCGGAGCCAATGCTTCTTCACCCGCGATGGATACAATCGCTTCCCTCGTGATGCTCTCAGCTTCATCCGACACTTCCGCTCCAGGAGTATAGTCTGTCCATTCATACTCAATCGTGACTCCGTACAGTTTGGCAATCCCTTCGACCCCTTCGTTAAGACGACGCTGTATCTCTTCCATCACCTCATTCTTCTGGGCACGAACATCGATGGCAAACTCCGCATTCCCCGGGATGATGTTGAGATTCTCCCCACCTGCAGCGAGCTTTGTCAGTTTCGCAGAATACGATTCAAATGGAGACAAATAGATCGTTTTCAAAAAGGAATGGATGGCCATCAACACATCGATGCTATTCTTTCCCTGATGGGGTCTCGCCCCATGGGCATCAATTCCTTTTATTTTCCCTTCCATGTAAATGCCTGCCCCGTGATGAACGGAAGGCGAAAAGGAACCATGCTCCAATTCTTCCTTCGGTCGCAGATGGACCCCGAATAAATAACGGACATCCTCAAGGGCCCCTTTCTCAATCATGGTCAGCGATCCATTCCCCTTCTCCTCTGCAGGCTGAAAAATGAAACGGATCCGCTTATCCTTCGGAGGATCCTGAAGGCAATAAAGAAGCGCTCCGAGAACCATTGACATATTGGCATCATGACCACAGGAATGATTCGCCTGCATCACCCCGTCCACCTCTTGCCACAGGGCATCGATGTCCGCGCGAACAGCCGTCACTTCATCCCCTTCCCCTATTTCAGCTATCAAACCCGTCACATCAGAAAATCTCCTGTAGCTCACATTCAGATCATCGAGGATCCCTGCAATCGTATTCGTCGTTTCAACTTCCTTCCAGCTCACTTCCGGGTGAGCGTGGAAATGGGTGAACCATTCTAGTATCTGTTTTTCAACGTTCATCCTTTTTCTCCTTTCAATCTATTTTACTTATGTATTCTGAGATTGGGAGGGGAAGTCCTGCTTTTGTAGCATAGATCTGCACTGTTACTTACCACCTTTTAATTGTCTATCACTATTTCCCCTTCTCCTTGAGGTATTTCAAAACCATTAAGATATGATGTTAAAAGTTCTTCAGAAATCGGGAAGGAATTTGCATCAAAACGCTGGTTTCGTACCTTAAGTCGTTCACGCAAATCATGTTCTTGAACCTTCAAATAAATCAGTATCCATTTACCGCCGGAATCCTCAATCAGTTTTTTATATCGATTCCTTCTCCCCCGGTCCCAAAAACTAAAGTCAATCACAACCTTCTGTTTATCGCGGATTAACTTTATTAAACGGTTTCGTAATTTTACTTCTGCAGCTTGTCTATATTCCTCAAACTTTTCCATTGGGAAATCAATCCCCCAACGACCATTCGTTGCCCATATTTCTTCATCTATTGAAAGGCGGACAAAACCGGATCGCTCCAATATTTGTGAAAAAGTCGTTTTACCGGAACCCGCCACCCCACACATCATGACCACTAATGGGGTTACATCATCTCGTTCACGGTAGATCAGGTCAAAATTAAACGTATCAAACATGTGTAAGCCCCCATTTCAACAGGATCTGCCTAAACTAAATCGCTTATCAATGCCCTATTCGTCTTCACCAAACGCTCCGGAAGATCCTTTCGAATGCTTTTCAGCCCGAAATGAAATGTCTCCGGTTTATCTTCAAGCAGGCAATCATGAAACGTAACATCCTTATTCGTAAGGTTGCCCACTAGTTCCTCAACGAATTGAGACTGAGCCATCATATCGACCGCACCGAGATGAAAAACTCCTTTAAGGTGATGAAGAATGATGTATTTTAACTGTTTGGCCAATAATTCATCTGTGAGATGATTACACTCCAGATTGCTGTATACATCAATGGCGCCTTCTTCAATCCCACTTTTAATCTGGTCCAGCCTAGGAGAGTTCTTCCCCCATATTTGCGGAATGCGTATTGTAACGGCCCGTTCCTGTAATAATTCTCGCAACAGGTTTTCACATTCTATTTTGAACTTCCCATAAGGTGATGCAGCGTTAGGAGCGTCTTCTTCTGTATGATGCTTCGTGAAATCCCCATCGAACACATTGGCCGTAGAAAAGTAGTAGAGTGTGCTTTCTGTATGTTGAATTTCCTTTGCGATTTCCCTGTGAAATTCAAGCTGTTCATCGAACTCCCCTCTTAGACATGAAATGACGGCATCGGGTCTGATGGTTTTGACCATATCTTTCATCTGATCCACATCGCTTATTTCTAATTGAAATTGATTTTCCTGAGGGAGATCTACTGGTCGGGTTGCATAGGTCCCGTATACATCGAAGGAGTCTTTGCATTCTTTCACCAGTGCTTTTCCCACTAATCCGCTTGCTCCGAATATAAGCAGTTTTTTCATTCTAAAATGCCTCCCATCTTGGAATTGTGTTCTCTCTTGTTTATTCTATTAAACAGCTGCAAAAACCCTTTAATGCCAAATAAAAAAATGAAAGGAGCAGGGATCGTTCCCCGCTCCTTTCATTTAATTTGATACTTTAGACTTCTCCCCAATCATCACCGTCAAACTAATCAACGTAACCAAGATGGTCGCACCCATATCAGACAGGATGGCAATCCATAGTGTGAGTAGTCCTGGGATGGTCAGGAGCAGTGCAATCAGTTTTAACCCCAATGCCAGGGAAATGTTGATTTTAATGATATTATTAACCCTTTTCGCAATCTTGATGGCAGAAGGAAGTTTTCCGAGGTGATCCTGCATCAGCACGATATCGGCGGTTTCAATGGCGCTGTCGGTTCCTTTCCCCATGGCGATTCCCAGGTCTGCTGTGGCCAGTGCCGGGGCATCGTTGATTCCGTCACCCACCATGGCCACTTTTCCTTTGCTTGTAAGTTCTTTTACTTTCGAGACTTTTTCGTCCGGCAGGAGACCTGCATAGTAATCGGTCAACCCTACTTGCTGGGCCACTTTTTCTGCGGTCTTATCATGGTCTCCTGTCAGCATCACGGCCTGTTTGATTCCGGATGAATAAAGGTCCTGTATGATTTCCTTACTTTCTTCCCTGATTTCATCCGTGATGCCGAATAATCCAAGAACATCTGTATCGCTTGAGACGATCACCAGCGTATACCCATTCGCTTTCATCGTTTGAATCTTTTGCTCGACTTCAGACGGAACGGAACATTCGAGGCTTTTCTCGTTTCCGACTCTGTAACTTTTTCCTTCAATCATGGCAGCTACACCTTGACCTGAGATGGTGTTGATCTCTTCAGGTTCCGAGAATGCCTGGTTTTCAGAGTCTTCGCTGATCTTTTTCATGACGGCTTTGGCAATCGGATGTGAAGATGATTTTTCAATTGAACCGGCAATCCGGAAAAAGTTTTCTTGATCGTAGACAGCCATTTCTTCTACATACGGATGGCCTTTGGTGAGCGTACCTGTTTTATCAAATGCAACGGTATCAATTTTTCCAAGTTGCTCTAGGAAGACGCCGCCTTTTACAAGGATTCCGTTTTTTGCATTGCGGGCAATCCCGGACACGATGGCTATCGGAGACGACAGGATCAATGCACACGGACAACCGACAATGAGTACCGCGAGCCCTTGATAAAACCATTCTCCCCAATCCCCATTGAACAGAAGCGGAGGAACGAGTATCACCAATGCGGACACGATCATGATGATCGGTGTATAATACCGGGCAAATCGATTGATGAATTGTTCTGTCGGGGTCTTGGTTTCCTGAGCTTCTTCGACTAAGTGCAGGATTTTCGCAAGGGACGAATCTTTGTATTCTTTCGAAATCCTTACCTTGAGGACCCCTTCGTTATTGATGCTTCCGCCGAAGACTTTTTCACCTTTTTCCTTTTCGACCGGCATGGCTTCACCGGTGATGGCCGCTTCATTTACGGAACTCTTACCCGATTCGACGATTCCGTCTGACGGGATTTTCTGTCCTGATTTCACAAGGACGAGGTCCCCTGCGCTCAATGAACTGATCGGTACGACTCTTTCCTTGTCCCCTTCAATCAGAATCGCTTCTTTCGGAGCGACCTTCATTAATTCCTCCATGGACTTCCTTGCCTTCTCCATGCCCATTCCTTCAAGCAGTTCGTTGACGCCGAACAGAATCGCTACTAGCGTCCCTTCTTTCCATTCCCCAATGGAAAAGGCCCCTATCAAGGCAATCGTCATCAGCGTATCGATGTTGAACTTGAATTTCAGCAGATTCTTTGCTCCCTTGATGAAGGTAGGATATCCGCTTGTCGCAGCAGCGGTCAAATACATGATGATCGGGACCAGATTATCCAACTGCGAATCAACATAGATCGCTGAGAAAAAGATGATGGCCGACATCCCAAGCAGGATCTTCATTGTGCTGCTGTTCGTATGCTCATGGGAATGGTCATGACCATGTTCATCCCCGTGTTCCTTCACGAGGGCCGCTCCATCAGCGGAAAGGATCTTCTCCACTTTTTGCATATCAACGCCTTTATTCAGGACTAATTTGCTGCTGTTATAAAGAATTCTCGAGCCTTCTCCATTTTCCAGTTTATTGATTTCCTCTTCCATTTCCCTCGCACAATTGCTGCACGAGAGCCCTTGAAGCTTATATTCGTCCATCTTGAACTCCCCCATTGTTTCCTAGTGGTGTCTAGCATGGTGCATCGTTTGCTGAAGCATGTTCATGACATGATCATCATCGGCAGAATAGTACAATGTCGTGCCTTCGCGTCTGTACTTGACCAATCGTAAATTTTTCAAGAAGCGCAATTGATGAGATACGGTCGTTTGAAGCAGCGACAGCTTTTCAGCGATATCATTAACAGAGTGTTCCTTTTGCGCCAATAGATGAAGAATCTTTACACGAGTCGGCTCGGACAATGCTTTAAACGTCTGAGTGACGATAAACAACGTTTCTTCATCAATCTCCACACACGGTTCATCTATTTTTTCATCCTGTTTATGCCCATTCAGCTCTTCATGATTATTATTCTTTCGCATGTCGACACTCCTATTCTATTTCAATATATGACAATGTGTTCATGTATTCTTATTTATATGATAAAAAAAAGAACATGCCACTGTCAAACAGAAGTTGTTGTACTTTTCAAATGGTCTAAGAGTTTTTTGTAAACCAGCCTTCCATTCTTTACTAACGATAGATGAACGTTATGTGACATCGACGTTTAACGATTGTGTTCCATCTCACAATCCTGTTAGTATATGAACAGATATCAATATATGTTGATTCTAACACGAAAGGACTTCAATGATATGAAAAATAGATTCTCATTCTTTACGATCATCGTCACCATCGCGGCATTGGTGCTCGGCAACCTGGTCGTAGCGACACATTCCGGTGATGCATGCGGGAGCGATTGGCCGATCTGTAACGGAAAAATTATCCCGGATATCACCAATTATCGCGTCGTGATCGAATACTCTCACCGGCTATTCACGACACTGCTCGGACTGGTCATTCTGATCAACGCCATCATTGCCTGGAGAAAGACAACCGATAAAGCAGTGAAAGTCATTTCGTTATTATCCCTGGTTCTCTTATTTACTCAGGCGATGATCGGCGGGATGAATGTTCTGCTCGGAACACCAACAGGTTTCACGACACTCGATGTCATGTTCAGCCTCTTTCTATTAATCTCTCTTATTTTCCTTCATGAAGGATTACAGAGAGGAACAGGAAACGTGAAGTTGAATGAAGTGAAAAAGCCATTAGTGATCGGGTTTTCAGCACTCATGCTCGAGGTATTAATCGGAGCACTCTTTAAACATTTCCAACTCAGCAAATTACTGTTTGAAGTAAGAAACACGAATGTGGAACTTGCAAATTTCACTTATGTGATTCACGGATTGCTCGGTATGATTGCGTTATTCTTCATCGGATATGCCGTTTTCCTTGCATTAAGATTTAACGTGATGAGGAAATCCGCCTTACTCTTGATCCTACTATCCATCCTGACAACCTTTGGTGGATTTGTCGTAAAAACAGAAGAACTGAGCCCTGTGACGTCCTCCGTACACATGATCCTGTCCATTTTGACAGTCGCTTTATTGAGCCGGATGACGGCCGTCAGTTATTTTAATCAGAAAAAGAAAGCCAGGCAGATTTGAGTTAGCGGGTTTACTTTAGAGAGGTAAACATTGTAATACACATATGAAAACGCACTGTGAATTCAGGATATCATTCACAGTGCGTTTTTTATGATTTAGTTTAGTAAGAAGCCTTATCCATGATTGAGTAACCATTGATAATAAGCGGAAATTTTCCGGTTAAAATTGCAGAATAGAGCTTTGTTCCGGATATAAGCGGAGATATTCCGGTTAAGCAAAGCAAAATCGAACATTTTTACGTTTTTCGTGAAGATAGTCGGAATTATTCCGTCTATCTAAGGTATTTTCAGTTATTTTTAGTAAATAAGCGGAATTTCTCCGCCTATTCACTAAACTGGTTTTAGTTTCATTAGCGACGAGTTTAATAAACTCATTGTTAGCCCGGGGTAACTGCCTTCATGATAGAAAACAAATCGATTCTACCTATTGACGATGTACCTTACATTTCCTCTTACTCAAACCTCACTCTTCTCAACCCCACCATCAGAAACACAACCGAAAATCCAAGGAGGATCCCAACCGGGGTAACGATATCCGCAATCCCTCCGCCTCTTACCGTCAACTCAGCAAATCCTTCCATCCCCCAGTATTGTGGAAGGAAAGTTGAGATATGCTGAATAAAGTTCGGCATGATTTCAACCGGCCAGTAGACGCCGGCGATCATGCAGGTGGAGATGATGATCAGGTTGCCGAAGACCGATTGCTGTTCTGACGTTTTGACGAGTCCGGCAAGGAAGAGTCCGAGGCCGATGCTGCAGAGAAGCAGACTTGAAACGAGAATCATATTGGCGAACACATTCCCCCATTCGATGTGAAAAATCTTCTCTGACAGAGTCATCAAGATTCCGAATTGGATCCAGCCGATGACGAAGAATGCCAGCATGTATCCACATAATATTTCCACTTTAGTCGCAGGAGTGGACATCATCCGGTACCATACCCCGTTTTGTCTCGCCTCGAGTAGGATACCGGTGCTTGATAACATGGCGATCATGACGAACATGATCGTGAAGCCTGCTGAACGCGCCGTCAGATTGTTCATCGATTGCATTACTTCATTTTTCGTAACAGAGACGGTTTCAACAGCTGCCGGTACCGAGTTCCGTTCATCTGAGATTCTCTCCTGGATGGCGGCCTGATTTTCTCCCGTTTTCTCTTGATAAAATTTTGCAGCAGCTGTACTTACCTTCTGTTTCACGAGGCTGTCATTGATGAGCTGTTCCACAAGTGCCGCCCCTTCGAAGGAAGGTCCTGAAACAAAGACGACTTCCGGTGTTCCCTCATTTTGAAGCGTTGATTCGTATCCTTTTTCCACCGAAAGATATCCCGTTATTTCCTGGTTGTCGAACTGTTCGGCAACTCTCTTGCTATTTCCTTTTGTAAATGTAAAAGAATCGCTTGCTTTCATTTCATTGATCAGAGCCTGTGAAGCCTCCGTCTGGTCTTCATCCACCACGGCAATCTCCGGCTTATTTTCCCCATCCCCGGTTATGACTCCGCCGAAGATAAAGGTGAATAAAAGGGGCATTCCGAACAGCAGCAGAAAGGCACGGCGATTTTGAAAAAGTCGTTTCACTTCAAATCGGGCTATGCTGATGATTTTCCTCATCCTATTTCTCTCCTTATCTAAGCTTTAATTTCAATGAACCGATCCACAATGCCAGAAGACCGCTCAGTACGAGTATAGCGACAGGCAGGACAAGACTATTCCACGACGTTCCGTTCATAATATCAAGAAATCCGCCGAGGGCCCACTTATTGGGGGCGATGGAGGCGAACTTCTGTAAGGCGTCAGGGAACGATGCCAGTGGGATCATCGAACCGCCAAGAAGGGCGAGAACCTGCACGCCGATCCCCCCGATGGAGTCTGCCGTCTTTTCATCCGTAAGGAATCCCGCAAGCAACATGGAAAGACCTGAAACCGTAACGGAATATGCGAAGCCTACAAGGATCAGCTGCCACCCATTGCTGCCCCAGTCCACTCCAAATAACAACCGGGTGGAGATAACGAACACTGAAAACTGAAGGATCGTGAACGAGAGGGTCCCGAGAAACTTCCCTCCCATAATGGATGAGTGACGGACGGGAGTGACCATCAGCCTTGCCAATGTGTCGGTATTCCGCTCCTGAAGGATGGTTTTGGCCCCGATGGTGGTGTTGAACAAAATGAACATGACTCCCATGGCGGCAGCGTAGTATTGCATGCCTGAAAGAGATTCCTTGCCGTCTTTTTGAGTGATGACCCCGTTTTCCTTTGAATCTGCAATCGCACTAAGTTCTTCTGATAGATTCTTCATGGCAGCGGAAAGATCGATAATCTGATTGGACACCGGCACAGCCGAGCTCAACTCCTGACCCACGGTCCGTGTAGCCGCTGATACCGTTGCCACACGGTTCGTGAAGGATTCGGTGATAGTGGAAAGGATGGTGTACTGAATGTCTTTACCGGGATCTTTGAATAGTTTGACCGGTACGGTTTCCCCGTTCACTATCCCGTCTCCCCAACCGTTCGGGATGACGAGGCCGGCATCCACCTTCCCCTCCCCGATGGCGTCCCGCAAGTCGGCTTCTGTTTTAAAATTCTTTAAGGTGATACTGTCCTTCAATTCTTCTCCCTGCAGGGTGTTGTGCAGGAATTGATCTGTGAGCTCATCTTGTGAGGTAACCACGACTCCTGCAGTCAGTTCTGGAAGCGATCCATTTTCACTGAAAGCACCGCTTAAAGCAGATCCAAGGATGGCTGTCAGGACGATCGGCATCAATAATAGTGTGATAAAGGACTTCCGATCCTTGAGACGGATCCTGATATCTTTCCATGCAATGGTGAACATGCTCATGTCTATCTCCTCCTAATCCCGTAACGTTCGTCCTGTCAGCTGCAGGAAAAGTGTCTCTAGATTCGATTCTTTGATTTCAACGGATTTAATCTTCAATCCTGCATGGACGCCGGACGTGATGACCGAGGCCACGACTTCCTGGGGGTTCGGTGCAAATACTTCGATGATGCCGGCTTCCTGTTGAAAAGCGATTCGTCCTATATCCCCCGCCTTTTCCAACTCCTTCCTCGCATCATCCGATAGATTTTCCACCTTTATCTGAATGAAGCTGCTTCCCGTTAGCCGGCTGCACAATTCCGACTTCGTTCCGAGGGCAATCACTTCCCCATGATCCATGATGCCGACGCGGTTACAAAGGAACTCCACTTCCTCCATGTAATGACTCGTGTATATGATGGTCATGCCTTTTTCATTGAGTGCTTTGACGGTTTCAAGGATGTGATTGCGCGACTGTGGATCGATCCCCACCGTCGGCTCATCCATGATCAATAATTCCGGTTCGTGCATCAAGGCGGCTCCGATGTTGATTCTCCGCTTCATCCCTCCGGAGAAGGTTTCAATCCTATCTTTCCCCCGCTCCTTCAGTCCCACGATTTCGAGGACTTCCTCCACCCGTTTCTTTGCCTGTGCTCCGGTCAAATCGTACATCTTCCCCCAGAACAACAGATTATCCCTTGCTGACATCGTTGGATACAGGGCAATTTCCTGGGGGACCACCCCGATTTTCTTTTTAACCAGCAACGGAAATTGTTTCACCGATTGACTGGCCACGAGCACTTCCCCTTGATCATACGGGACAAGTCCGCAAATCATGGAAATCGTCGTTGATTTCCCCGCTCCGTTTGGTCCCAGCAATCCGAACGCCTCCCCCTTTTCGATCATAAAGGATACGTTCTTCACGACCTCTTTTTTTCCATAGCTTTTCTTCAGTTCTTTCACTTCCAGCATATCTCCACACCCTTTTTTCATTGACTATAGCTTAAGTATAGCGGGGATCTTCCTTTTCCAAATCCCTCCTGCGATAGAATTTGAACATAAAAAAATACAGCTTTGATAGCTGTATTTCATAGGGATACTATGCTGAAAGTCATGGTTCAATAATGCGTGATGTGATAGCGGACGGCAAAGATCGCCGCCTGGGTGCGGTCCCTTAATTGAAGCTTACTGATAAGATTGGACACATGATTCTTTACGGTGCCTTCGGATATATACAGTTTCTCCGCAATTTCCTTGTTGTTCAGTCCGAGACCGAGCTGTTGAAGAACCTCCAGTTCCCTTTCCGTCAGGTCCTTCACGATTTCCGGGACTGTGTGGATTTGTTCTGCCGGCTGATTCCGTCTCATTTCCCTTACGATATCCGCCGTCAGCTCTTTCGGTAGCACCATACCCCCCGATTGAACCGTCATGATTGCCTGGACGATGGCATCCGTCGGCATATCTTTCAGTAAGTATCCACTCGCCCCTTCTTCCAGTGCTTCAAAAATGAGCTCGCTGTCGTTGAAAGTAGTGAGCATGAGGACCTTGATGTCGGGATAGTTGGTGGTAATCAGTTTTGTTCCTTCCACTCCGCTCGCGATTGGCATGCGAATATCCATTAATACGATGTCCGGACGGAGTTCCCCGGCTTTCTCGAACGCTTCCTGCCCGTTAGACGCAACCCCTGCCACCTCGATTTCCTGCCTCAAATCCAATATCGTGGCAAGTCCGTCCCTCATTAATTCCTGATCATCCACGATTAAAATTCTGACCATTATGATCCCCCCATTTGCCATTTCATCTCTATTAAAGGCACCGTTGCTTTCACACGGAACCCTTCTTTCGCACTTTCAAATACGGTGGTCCCTCCATGTTCGTGGATTCTGTCCCGCATATGCTTCAAGCCGAATCCGGGATTGATGTCCGCAGACCCTTTTCCGTCATCCTGAATTCGGATTTCCACCATGGATTCCGTGACTTCGAGCATGACGCTGCATTCCTTTGCTTCCCCGTGGCGGACGGCATTGGTGATCGATTCCTGTATGACCCGGGTCAGGTCAAGCTGGATGGAGATTGGGATGGTCGTCACATCCCCTTTGACGGTAAAACTGGAGACGAGACCCGTCATCACCTGATAATCCTCCAGCAGTTTGCGGACTGTTGTGATGAAGGATTGCGGCTGATCGTGATCCTTCAAGGTCCTGACCGACAGGCGGATCTCCTGAAGGGTCTCCCTCGCCAGGTCTTCACAGAGCTCCATTTTCTGTCTGCTCATGTCAGGATGTGAATCCATCAGCTCCTTTGCTACCTGAAGCTGAACGAGAAGCGCCGTCATCTTATGGCCGACCGTATCATGGATTTCCCCGGAAATCCGGTTCCTTTCGCGAATCAGCGTCAACTCCTCCACCTGTTTTGAGTAGTGATGTAATTGCTCATGGGCGGACGTTAACGCCGTGTGAGTTTCCTGCAGCTCCCCGTACTGGGTTTCAATTTTTGCCCGTGCATGGAACAGTTTATGTATGAGCCGTCCGACGACTGCTTCGAATACGATTAAGCTGAAATTGATGAGATTTTCCAAGAGCGAAAATGTGCCTGTCACTTGATAAGTATAGTACATAGAGCTGAACCAAATGATGAAAAAGGTTAAGCTGAATCCCCATAGGACCCGGTTATCTTTAGCAGACAAGAACAGTGTCACTGCATTTACCCCAAACAGGATCAAATACAGAGACGATCCAGGATAAAAATAGACAAACCCTGTAATGAGGATGAAATCGAGGGCAAGGGGATAATAGGTCTGATTTCGAGTGGACGCCAGTAAAAAATGATTCAGTATAAATCCGATTCCCGCTATGATCACATACATGGTTTGTGCCGTTGATGGTGTACCACCAGAAGAATAATAGATGTAACTGATCATGGTGAACATGACCAGACGGAGAATGCTTAAGAAAGTCAGTTTCATGGATTCACCTCTATCGTGAGATTTCTCTTCATGCCTGAACATAGAGGTAGAAGATATTACCATTATAATCTTATTTGGGTGGTTTGGTAAGGTGGGGTTTGTAGATAAGATACTATGACACTAAAAGATTATAATCCCTGTAGTTGGGTAAAAAAACCATAAGTATAAATTACAAAAATTAACAAGGAGGCATTCCGATGAATCGCTGGTACTTTCCATTTGTTGTCGGGATCATCATATTTATGTTCTTATTCCTACTCGGTGATTACGAGATGACATTGATCCTGACATTGAGTGGTGGATTTACATTGGGTTTTTTTCTTATGTATTGGTTTAATAGGGGTAGTAATAAGGGGGTAGGTCGGCGTTAGTTAGAGGTGGGTACTAAAGGTATTATTTGGAAAAATACGCAATTAATTTGAAAATGACGCAATAAACGAGAAAATGACGCAATCATCGCCGGAAATGACGCAATTAATCCCTCTCCCCCTCTCTCTTCAAGATAATTAAGACCAAAAAGGAGCTCCAACCCCATAAGCTGGGTTGGAACTCTTTTGTCTGAACGTAATATTGAACCTTTCCGACCTGCTATTCTATGATTTTATAACATTTTTAACAAAAAGCAGTCCATGATCAGTTATTCCCTTTACCTCACCCTCACCGTTTCCCCAACTCCTTCCACTCTTCCTCCCAAACTTCCCTCAACGCCCCCCTGAACAGCATATCCAATTCAGCCGTTGGATCAGGAATGTCTTTTTTAATCGACTTCGCATACGCTTCTAAATGTTCGATTTCTTTTTGAAGATGTTCATTGATGGCATCGATCCCCGGTTCGAGGTAGATCTCTTCTCCCGCTCTCTTCTGTTTTAACAAATTCCCAATCGAATCCTTCCATTCACCCCCTGGGACCAGTTCTTCAACCAGTTCTTGAAATTCAATCGGTGGGATCGTTTCATATTTCTCGATCCATTTGGCAGCCAGCAGGGGACGGAGCACATTCAAATATTTTTTGATCCTGACTTCCTCTCCCTGAACATAATCCCGGAAATTGCCCTTCGCCATGCTCAGATAATGATGCATACAGGAAACGGGGGAAAAGATCTTCTGCTCCAGTTCCTTCATTTGATCAACCGTGGAATAAGACTGGTAGTAGACAATCGTTGATTGGAGCCATTCGAGAAGAGGAGGATTCGATTTCCGGAATAACCTCAGTGCTTTCGTCAGCTCCCATCCGCTCATATCCAACAGCGGGTCACTCGGTATCGAGACGGAACCCCGGGCTGGAACTTCGATCACATCCCTCTTTTGATCGATGGATAAATACCAGTCTGGCTTATGGATATAAATGAAGCGGACATCATAGTCGCTGTCTTTAGAAGGAAATCCCCACGCTCTGCTTCCCGATTCACAGACAAATAATATCTTCACATCGTGATCGATTTCGATTTGCTTGATGACCTCGACGATATGTTCTTTCATATTTATGACCTCCAGTCGATGAACCTCGTAGTTTTAGATTCTATTTCAAATGATCAATTTCCTTTATTTTCACAAAAAGATCTCATTTGACAAAAACCAAACAAAAATATATTATGTTTATAAATTAACCAACGAATTTAATTATAGTTTGTATAATAACCAACAAAAGAATAGGACGTGTAAAGAAATGGAGCTTTCCAACCTGTTTTGGAGTGCCTCTTTAGAAGAAATGAAAAGAGGCTATATTGAAGAAGAGGAGATATTTGTTTGTCTTTTGTGTGGAGAGAATATTGAAAAAGGCATGGTCTATCCACACGAAGATCGATTTTACCTGGCAGAAAAATATATGGGTGTTCATATTGACCGTACGCATATTTCTGTGTTCGATTATTTAATCGGGATGGATAAAAAGCTAACGGGGCTTACAGATCATCAGAAACGTTTACTGACCCTTTTTTACCAAGGGAAAAACGATAAGGACATTCAGGAAGAACTGGAGATTGGCAGTGCCTCCACCATCCGTCATCACCGGTTTGCGTTAAAAGAAAAGGAGCGTCAGGCCAAGACCTTCCTGACCATGATGGAGTTACTCAAAGAAAAAGATGAGAACGCCCCGACGTTTGTACCCGTTCATCAAACCGCCACCATGGTCGATGAACGATACAATATTACACAGGACGAACAGGAGAAAATACTGAAGAAATATGTCTCCGACGGGACATTGACGAAGTTTCCGCCAAAGGAAAAACAAAGGCTCGTTGTCCTTCGTGAGATTTCGAAACAGTTGAAGAAAGACCATGTGTACGATGAAAAAGAATTAAACGGGGTACTAAAAGGCATGTATGAAGATTACGTTCTCATCAGAAGATACATGATTGAATACGGCTTACTCGACCGGAAATCCGACGGAAGCCAGTATTGGGCAAAAAAATAAACGGGAGGTCTGTACCATGGATCGAAAACGGGAGTTAAAACAACAATACAAAGAAACACCGGTTGAAGCGGGTGTCTTTCAAATTACAAACAAGCAAAACAATAAAATTTATATCGGAAGCACGAAGAACTTGAAGACCTTGAACGGGATTAAGTTTATGCTCGATAACAATGGATTCACGACCAGTAAAGCGTTACAAACCGAATGGAACCAGCTTGGTAAAGACGCTTTTACCTTCGAGGTGCTGGAGAAATTGAAAAAGAATGATGATCCATTTGTTACGGAGAAAGAAGCTCTTGCTGAGCTGGAGGAAAAGTGGTTGGAGAAAGTGCAGCCTTATGGGGAGCAGGGATATAATCAGAAGCAGGCTAGATGATCACAAGAACGCTCAGAGTCATTTTTTCTGAGCGTTTTTTACTGGGCTTTTTTCATTAACTTCTGCAAAGATCCATTAAAATCTTCCCATTGACCGTCCTCACATATTTCTAACACTTCCCCATGCCCTGAAATAAACTCTATGGTCTTATCGCCATCTGTGAACGTGGTGATCGGCAACTTCACTTTCAAAGAAGTAATCTGCTCGTTGTGCGCTAATAATATTTGGTAATCAGAAGCATCATCAGCCCCTTTTCGTACTTCATCCCCTATCCTTGAATAAACAACCGTGTCTTCCAATTCTGCTGCCACTTTTCTTTGTTGGTACAACCTCTCTAATATGTCACGATACGTTATGGTTTTGGTTTCGGTTGAAACGTTCTTGTTATGCTCGAATGAATACCATTTGGCTGAAGCGATGATCGTATGCAGATTGGCCAGTATAGCGACCAGCAGGATCAAACCTAGCACAATACTTATTTTTTTCACAGATTCGCTCCCCTCCTGTCATCAAAAAAATAGAAACAACTGCACCATATATAGGTTCCACAATGAATGAGCCACCATCGCCGGCAGTATCGATTTGGTTTTATAAGCCGTCAGCGTTAAAAGGAAGCCAGCCAGTACAGTGAACAGCCAAATTTCCGATGGGTGGATGAGTCCAAATAAGATCGATGTAATGCCGACTGCCCAAAATGGCTTTACGAATTTTAAAAGGACCGTCAGCAAAATGCCCCTGAATATAATTTCTTCAGAGATCGGTGTCAGGACCGCTACATCGATTGTCTCTCGCCAGCTGCTTGCATGGAGCATATGATTATTGAAGTAAAAAATATAGTATTTGTCGAGCAGTACTTCGAAATGGAGACTTAGGTGCAATAATACGTAAGGAAGCATAAAGGTGAGAAAAATCCATAGATAGGTTCCTGGTTTCTTGAATACTTCCACTTTCATTAGGGAAACCATGAATGTCCTGATATTCTTATAACCCAGCGTGACTGACATAAAATATAAAAACCAAATGAGACCTTTCAGTCCGTCATAGTTCTGAAGAGGCAATTGATTGATGAAATAACCTGGAAGAGCCAATATGACCAAATAGATTAATAGCGTTTTAAATCCAATGGTCGAAGCATCTTCTGTAACAGGTATTGGTTCCTGTGCAGGTAAACTGTTTTGCATGGAATCCCCTCCGCTCTGCTATAACTTCTTTTCCAGAATGATCTTATGCAAGCCTTTCGCATCTGTATACGTATCGATGACATCAAAACCATTCTTGATATTGAGAATCAGCATACTGCGCCATTTATTCATGGTTTTCGTTTGCACCAACGTATAGCCAAGTTCCTTCAACGTTTGATGCTGCCGTTTCATGAGCTCTGCCGCAATTCCCTGTTTTCGGTAGACCGGATCCACGCCTCCCAACCAACTATAAAAGGTATCGGGGTCCAGTTGGTAGCCTATTTTGTATCCAATGACTCTGGAATCTTCCATCGCCACATCTATTAATATTTCAGGCTTATTGGCCATTTTAGTGATCAAATCGTTCGATGTTTCAAATATAGATCCGTGTAATGTCACCATTCCATTCATGATATGGTCTTCGGGTAACGAGCGAAACTGATGATAATGAATACGCAAGGCGTTGCCTCCTCATCAAGTGAATTGTTTAGGAGTAAGATAATGTAACAGTTCATCCAACGATTGAATCTCCTCATCTGGCTTTATATCAGAATCGTTTTCCACTCCATCTGGATTGAACCATATACCCTTAAGGCCAGTACCTTGAGGCCCACCCACATCCTTCTCCAGATTATCCCCAACGAATAATGCGTCTTCCGGCTGGACTTGAAGCTTATTCAGAGCCAATTGGAATATTCGTGGATCCGGTTTCTCCAATCCAACTTCCTCGGAAATCAAGATGACATCAAAATACTCATGTAAACCGGTATTCAGGATTTTCGCTTTTTGTCTGTGTATCGTGCCGTTTGTAATGATTGCTATTTTCATATTTTCTTGAATTGCCTTCAGAAGATTGGCGGTATGCTCACTGATTGAAAAACATTGAGGAAATTGTTCATTCCAGAATTCTTGAGGCTCCTGCAGCCGATATACCGGTGGGAATTCATCAAAAAACGATTGGAATACAGCTGTTTTATCACTGACGCCATAGCCTCTATTGTCATACTCCTTAAACTTACGCAGCATTTCCGCTTTCAACGTATCCTCTACATTTCCATAACATTTTTCCAACATGATATGAAATATGTTATCCACTGCCTGATTTCGATCCAGTAAAGTATCGTCTAAGTCAAATAGCATAGCTTTGTATCTCCTCATACCTAATCACACCTTTCTTACTACCAATTATTTCAAACCAAATCCACTTACTCAAGAAAAATTTTCCACAAAAAGGGCTCACCCTCGTTTGGGTAAGCCCTTCATTGTATTACACTCTTACAAAGATTCCTATTCGATCTCCATCCAAATCAACAGCCTTCATGCCTTCTCGTTTCTCAAACGCCATGCTCTTGATCAAGAGACTCCCCTGCAGTAAATCTTCAAATTGCTTCACTACCTCTTTCATAACATCGTCCACATCCAACACCAGATCCACTCGCTGTTCCACCGGCAGATTCAATTCTTTCCGGTATTGCTGGACGGCGCGAACCAGTTCCCGGGCCTTTCCTTCTTTCCGCAGGTCTTCTGTGATGGTTGTATCCAGGAATACGCTGAACTGAGAATTTGAAGCCATTTCCAGTCCTTGATGGGTTTTTTGATGAACGATCAGGTCATCCTTCTCCACGGAAACCTTCTCCCCGTTAGGAGACTCAATTTCAACAAACCCTTGTTCCACAGCCTTCTTCGCTTCTTCGGAAGATAAGGTTTGTAATTGCTTTTGCACCAATCCCACCAGCTTCCCGAGTTTCGGACCAGCAGTCGGGAAATTCAGCTTCAGTTCATACTGTACCGAATCTCCTGCGTTGTCCTGTAATTGAACGTTCTTCACATTGATTTCATCTTTGATGATGTATTCATATTTCTGAAGAGGTTCTGTATCTTGTTGGGACCCGACAACCGTAAGCTCGGATAGAGGCTGCTTCGTTTTGATGCTTGTCATATTCCGAGCGGACCGGGCAAGCTCGACGACTTGCAGCACATGATCCATTTCTTGTTCCAGGACTGGATTGATTTGATCTCCATCCGCTTTAGGGAAATCCGCCAGATGCACGCTTTCACCTGTCAGGTTCATATGGATATCTTCTGCGATGAACGGCGTGAATGGAGCAAGCAACCGGCTTACACTGACCAATACTTCATGTAACGTATGGTACGCTGCCAGTTTATCTTCATTCAATCCTTCACTCCAGAAGCGTTCACGTGAACGGCGGATATACCAGTTACTCACCTGGTCCACCAGGATGGATAATTCCCTGGCACCTGCGGTAAAGTCATATCCATCTAAATGTTCCGTGACAAGTCTGGTTACCGAATTCAATCGTGATAACATCCACTGATCAAGCAGGGAAGGTGTTCCGGCTGCATGCTTTTCAGGATCGAAACCGTCGATCACGGCATACATGGTGTAAAAGGAATGCACGTTATTAAGCGTGTCGACGAGCTTTGATTTTGCCTGACTGACGACGTTCTCTGAGAAGCGCTTATTATTCCATGGGGCGCTGTCTGCAAGCAATGCCCATCTGAGAGCATCGGCACCAAACTTCTCAACCAGTTCCATTGGATTCATGACATTCCCTTTACTCTTAGACATCTTACGTCCATCTTCATCGAGGATATGACCGAGTGATAAGACACGCTTATAAGGCGCTTTCCCTGTGAAGAGCGACGAAACCGTCAATAGGCTGTAGAACCATCCCCTTGTCTGATCCACTCCCTCCGCGATTACATCCGCCGGGAATTGTTGTTGGAATAACTCTTCATTCTCGAATGGGTAATGATACTGGGCAAATGGCATCGAGCCGCTGTCGAACCAGACATCGATCACTTCTTTCGTCCTTTTCATTTCATGTGAGCAGGACGGACATTCTACGGTCACCTCGTCAACATATGGTTTATGGAGCTCAAGCCCCTCTCTCCATCCGCTTACCGCATGTTCTTTCAGCTCGGCAACGCTTCCCGGAACGAACTGGTGGTCACAATCCCCGCAGACCCAGACGTTCAGGGGTGTACCCCAGTAACGGTTCCTGCCAAGGTTCCAATCGACCATATTATCGAGGAATTTCCCGAAGCGACCTTCTTTCATATGATCCGGGTACCACTCAACGGATTGGTTGTTCTTGATGATCGTGTCTTTCACGGCCGTGGTCTTGATGAACCAGCCTTCCATGGCGTAGTAGATGAGCGGTGAGTCACAGCGCCAGCAGTGCGGATAGCTGTGTTCATACTTTTCTTTGGCAAATAGAAGGTTGCTGTCTGCCAGCATCTTGATGATCTTCACATCACTGTCCTTTGTGAACTCCCCTTCAAGAGGCTTGAAATCACTTTTGTAACAACCTTTTTCATCCACGATATTGATGAAATCCAATCCGCTTTCTTTGATGGCATTGTAGTCATCTTCCCCGTGAGCAGGAGCCAGATGAACGATCCCGGTCCCGCTGTCGTCTGTTACAAACCCTGCCGAAATGACTTCATGGCCGCGCTCAAGCGAAAGATTGTCGAAAGGCGGTTGATACGAAACGCCAACAAATTCGCGTCCTTTATGCTCACTGACCACTTCGAAGTCGTCTCCGAGCACCTCGTTCACAAGGTTTTCCGCCAGGATATACGTCTCTTCCCCACGCCTCGCTTTCACGTAATCCACATCTTCATGAACGGCAAGTGCCACATTTGACGGAAGCGTCCACGGTGTCGTCGTCCAGCCAAGAAAATACTCATTCTCGCTTCCTTCCACCTTGAATTTAGCCGTCGCGGAAAGATCTTTTACATCCTTATATCCTTGTGCCACCTCATGGGAACTGAGGGACGTTTGACAGCTCGGGCAGTACGGGACGACCCGATGCCCCTGATAGAGCAAACCTTTCTCATGGATCTTCGAAAGGATATGCCAGACGCTTTCGATATAATCATTTTCAAGGGTCACATAAGGATCATCCATGTCCACCCAGTATCCGATGGCTTCTGTGAATGTACGCCACTGCCTCTCATAATCGAATACACTTTTTTTACATTCCTCAATGAATTTCTCTACCCCGTATTCCTCGATTTCCTGTTTACCGGAGACACCGATTTTCTTTTCGACACCGAGTTCCACCGGCAGTCCGTGGGTATCCCATCCTGCCTTCCGTTTCACTTGATACCCCCGCATCGTCTGATACCTGGCGACGAAATCCTTGATCACACGTCCAAGGACATGCCCGGCGTGTGGAAGTCCGTTGGCCGTCGGGGGACCTTCATAGAAGACAAAGGTCTTTTCCCCTTCACGGTTTGCCACTGACTTTTTAAAAATATGATTCGAATTCCAGTAATCCTGGATCCGCTGCTCCCTATCTACCGACTTTTCATTTACATTGACCTTCTCCATGTCATCACACCTTCATTTTTTATAAAAATAAAAAAACCCGCCCCTAACCTAAGTTAGGGACGAGTTTGTAACCCGCGATACCACCCTGATTCTGTCCATAAACCCGATTTCAAGTTTACGTGACAGCGCTCATTCAACGTACAATCATACGCGTTCCTTGTAACGGCGGAAACCCGTCAAAGCTTAAAGGATCTTCAGCTTTGCTTCTCGGAGAGGATATTCAATATGATCTGAACGTTGACTTCCACCAAATCGCCAACTCTCTGTAGAACAGACTCCATACCTACTCGTTCTCGTCATGGAATGTAAGTGTTATATTATAAATAATCTATACGAAACAGGTTAAATTTGTCAATACTTTATTTTATTTTGGGCTGAAATTGATCCATTTATTCACTATTCTTTACTAACGAATCACATTATGTATATAATAAAAGTAGTTAAGTACACTAAAAAAGGAGCCCTGACGGCAATCAGGACTCCTCCACAACATAAACTGCATGGAAAGTGCAGCGGCTCACTCAGAGTCAATCGAAACAGAAGTAATCATCAATGATCCTCATGAGCGGTGGGGACGATGGTTACTTCTTTTTTTGTGTAACCGCGACAATTGCTACAATCAATGTTCCAAAGGCAATCATAATTTGCAATACATCTCCTACAGCAATCATTAGCGTATCACCTCCCTTCACTTGGGAGTGTGAGCCGCTACCCCATCTTTCGTATTATGTTGTGTCCTTCCATTATATCACAGACGAACGTCCGTTTGCTCCCTTCCGAAAGGACCGATTTGAAAATTTGGTCCGGTTCACTTTATACATTCTTAGAAGAATAATAAAAGGTAAATTTCAGCGTGCGCCTGAGGTATCGATATAAAATCCAACCTGAATGGTCTCTCAATGAAATTTATGAAACGTTTATAGTTCTATAGTAATGGTAAAATATACACCGTTCACTGAGAATGGTCGTCTTCTTCAAGGAGAGAAAATGAAATATAATCTCGGCGATATTGTAGAGTATGAAGATGAGTTGTATACGGTTTTCTGGATCTATGATTCAGAATACGTGGAATTGAGTTCGGATGAGAAGAAGTGTGTATTAGCGAAAGTGGAAGAACTTCGGTTAGTAAAGGCAAAATAAAATTTCAATTTTCATGGGATAGGAAAGCAATACTTTATGAAGACGATTCATCTCAGTGTACCTTCTTTATATTCTAGTATCTCACGATGATCTTTATAGAATTTACCCACCTGATTTTACTACTTTTTCAAAACAGTAAAACAAATTAAATTTCAGTTTTAGAGAGAATTCCGCCCCCTGTATTTTGCAAGGACTGGCCCACAGAATATAAGGGCCAGTCCTGACTTATTTACAAGATACACTCCAATGAAAAGATAGAAAGGTCTTTTCTACGATTGGGGTTTTATCCTTTTTGATACAAGACTGCTCGGCATGACGATAAGAGTATTCATTTGATAGGATACAGATCAATATCACACTTAAAGCTACTGCAGTCACGGATGTTTTTTTCACCTTAAATCCACCTCAATCACTTCTTCATCGGTCTTCCATACTTCACAAGGACATGCCACAATAGCTTCAATTCCTGCAGCACGTCTTCATACGTACCCCGATCACTCCAGGAATCCCGATCTCGTATTAAACTCATAACGGCTGATCCGATTGTGTGGGCATCAATCCTATCTTTATAAGCGATCCGCTTTGCCAGGGACGGCATGGATGGTCCCCTGAAATCAGAAGGGACATCTTTTACATGAAGGACAAAACCCATATGCCATTTAAGATTGATGGAATACTTGGAACACATTTGCTCCAGGGTTTTACCAACAGTCGTGTCCTTAAAGGATGGATCGGCAACCAGCACTTCCACATCTTCTTTCAGGGAAATGGGACCATGAATCTGTGATTCTATGTAATGGTTCAAATTTCGATTCGCCAAGCTTTCTTTCCTGCCATGTTCAAGATGATGCAGTACATGTTGCATAAACCTCGTCGGTGTCAAATCCTTCTCTCCAAGTGCAAAATCCCTTAAGAACATTTCTTCTAAAAGCGCGGCAAGGATCATATCAAATTCTTGATATGTCCCCTTCTCGAATGGGTTTTGATGCGAGTCCAGATATGTAAAGGTCGATCGGGATGAAACGTTAGGTGATAACAAAAAGTAGCATGACCCAAATCGAGGGGAAGGACCATCCGGATGCAGCATCAGATTCAGTGCCCCGTACTTTGGCCGTTCGCTCATCAATGTACCGTCTGATTGGTAAGCCCCTCCAAACATACTCTCTTCCCACCTATCCCGGTCACCACCTGAATGGGGGGACACCTTCCCGTTCGATATGAATGTTTCAAACTGACTTTTGTATTCCCCATTTTCAAGAAGGGACTGGGCAACGGTCTTCATCGTAGGAGTCGGTCGATCCGGATGGAAGTGCAAACCGATTTGTGCGTGAGTTTTAATATGATGAACTGCCTGTTCAAATACCTCACCTGAAATATTGGACATGTTCAGAATATGTTGAATGGTAGCCTTCGCATCCGCTCTATGCTTAAGGGCATAGACCGTAAAATAATCGATTGCCTGACGCTGTGACGGTGTTAACCCCATAAAGATCCGACCCTTCTTCCCGTATGATTTCAACCATTATTTCTCCCATAGCTCAATCAGTCTTCCTTCAGGATCTTTAATCCAAATAAACTGACCGAATTCACTCACTTCTTTTTCCTTTGCAAGGGATACCCCCATCCGTTCAAGATGCTGCATCGTTTCGTTAAGATCATGTACTTGAAAATTCAACATCACCTGCTGTTCTGTCGGGAAATAGGGGTCTTCTTCTTTAAAGAAAGAAAAGATCGTTTCATTTTCCGGATCGGGTTTAATCATGGTTCCGTTCCAATCCCCCATTTCAATCTTCAACACTTCACTGTACCATCTCTTTAACGCATCCAGGTTTTTCGTTCTCCAGAAGATTCCTCCGAATCCTTTTATCATCTAAAATCGCTCCCTTTTGTTTTTCTGCATTATTTTATCCGTTCTTCTATTTCTCTTATAACCATCCATTTTCCATTCACTAATCTCCAGTTTTCAATTGTAAATAACCGTGCTAATACTTCCTCTTCTTTTACAATTAATTGTTCATAGAAAACCACTGCATTCTCGCTATTCCTTAATCGAATGACTCTGTTTTCAAACCTTTTTTCTGCCCCTGAAAAATGGCTGACCGATTGTTTCATACCATCCATAGCTTCTAATTTGTTGAAAAAAATGGGTCTATCACTTCCACTATTAAAAAATGCTACATAGTAATCCTCTGTCATTCTTTCAACGGAAGAGGTGTCACCCGAACTCATCGCATGACTCCAATCCCTGATAAATTCATCGTGCATTTTGGTAAAGGCATTATAGCGGGTTTGCAAGTCATGCATTTAAAAACCTTCTTTCTTCTTTTCTATTTACAAGTCAATCGTTCACTAGATTAATCATCTTTTCCCTTCTGTTCTGTTACTTAGAAGACTTGACGCAATTCCACCTGTCCTTCCCCATATCCCTGGGGGTCCGGCACCCGCATGACCCACTCGATGGCTTCTTCCCTCGATTTCACATCAATCAGGAAGAACCCCGCCACTAACCCGTCGACTTCAAATGGACCCTTGGTTACAACCGGCTCACCACCTGGTTTCGGGTACGATACGCGGATACCGTCAGAGCTTGGATGAAGTCCTTTTGCCATCACCCGTACGCCTGCTTCCACTAAATCCTCATTGTACTTTGTCATGGCTTCCATGAGCTCGGGGCTCGGAGGATTTCCGGCTTCCGAGTTTCTTGAGGCTTTGACGATCATCATAAACAGCATAGAAACTTCCTCCTTCCGGAATTTCTCTTTATCTTCACTTCAGAATACACAGTTTTCCACTCTCATCAAATGCTTTCTTTAAATCAAACGCAAAAGGAGTAGCTTGATGTTCAAGATAATAATGGTATCTCGTAAAAGCTTCCTCCCATGAGACATCCTTGACCTTCTCTGTCCACCAGACAACATACGAAGAACGCTTCCCATCATCAGGCTCCATCCATTTGTTCCTGTTCCGCAGTGCCTGACTGTGCTTCCCCGCATATGTAAAGCGATATAAGGATTGCAGGCTATTCCATACCGTTAATGTCAGGACGGGGTAACCACTTCCATCTCCTTCTTCAGGTAACGAAACACCGTCTGATGAAAACTCTTCGATAAGATGTCCTGCTACGTAAGCCTGACGCATCACTCTTTGTCCAACGTCATAAAATTCTCGAGATGCCGGATGGTCATACGGGTGAGCTAACCTGCCAACAGTATAAATTGACACGAATGCCATACACATTCCTCCCATAATAGTCTTTGTTCAGATTTATTCATGTGGATCAAAATCTAAACCAAATACCATACTAATGGTATTCCATTCCCATCAAGATACTTCCTCCATTTAGCGTAAAAAACTATGAAAACATTAACTTGGATCACAACAAAAAGAAGACACAAAAGTCCATTTGGCTACTATTTAGTAGTGCCACGCTCTCTTGTGTCCACCTGCATCCTGGAAGTTATATAGGTTCTCCATCAACAACTCTCATTTTCCTTCTTCTTCAATGCTCATCCTAACTGGCGATTAAATATCTTACTGGCAATGAAATAAGTAATGATCATGATACCGATACACCAGGCAAGCGAGGTCCAGATTTCACTGCCGACCGTCCCTCCATACAAAAGGGCACGAATCGCATTCACGATTGAAGTGACGGGCTGATTCTCTGCGAACACCCGTACAACGGTTGGCATCGTTTCCGTTGGAACAAAGGCCGAACTGATAAACGGAAGGAAAATCAGCGGATATGAGTATGCCGTCGCCCCTTCCATCGAGTTTGCCGTCAAACCGGAAATTACGGCAAGCCATGTCAGCGCCAGCGTAAACAGGAGGAGTATCCCGATAACCGCTAGCCATGCTAAAATATCAGCACCAGAACGAAAGCCCATCAACAACGCAATGAGAATGACGACCATCACGGCAAGGAGATTCGATACAAGGGAAGTCAACACGTGTGCCCATAATATCGAAGAGCGTTTGATCGGCATCGTACTAAAACGCGCCATCAGGCCGCTCTTCGCATCCGTAAAGAGCCGGTGCGATGTATAAGCGACACCTGACGCAATCGTAATCAGCAGAATTCCGGGTAACAAGTAATTCACATAGCTGTCCGTCCCTGTCTCAATGGCACCGCCAAATACATAAACAAACAATAGTAGCATCATGACCGGAGTAACGGCAACCGTGATGATCGTATCAGGACTCCGTAAAATACCGCGCATCAAACGGCCAAATAATACCCCTGTGTTACTGTTCATTTTCATTTCCCCCTTTTTTGCCAATGATCGAGAGGAAGATTTCCTCCAGCGTCGGCTGCTTCTCGATATACTCCACTTTCGCAGGTGGGAACATTTCCTTCAGTTCAGCAAGAGTACCTGTCGTAATGATTTCCCCTCCATGGAGGATGGCGATGCGGTCCGCCAGCTGTTCCGCTTCCTCAAGATATTGAGTCGTCAGTAAGATGGACGTTCCACCACCCGCAAGCTCCTTGACGGTGTCCCAGACTTCCATCCGGGCTTCCGGGTCCAGCCCTGTCGTCGGCTCATCGAGAAAGATGACAGGCGGCGCCCCGATCAGGCTCATGGCGATGTCGAGCCTGCGCTTCATCCCCCCGGAATACGTATCCGCACGTCTGTCCGCCGCGTCCGTCAGACTGAAACGTGTCAGGAGATCTTCTGCGATTTTGGACGGATTGGATACTCCCCGTAACTTCCCAATCATGATCAGATTTTCTCTTCCTGTCTGGATACCATCCAAGGCAGCAAACTGTCCTGTCAGACTGATGCTTCGCCGAACCTGATCAGGCTGATGCTGCACATCAAAGCTATAAACACTCCCGCTGCCACTATCCGCCTTCAACAGCGTCGAAAGAATATTGACGATCGTTGTCTTACCCGCCCCATTGGAACCGAGAAGGGCGAATATCTCCCCGCGCTTCACCTCAAAATCCACACCCTTTAAGACTTCCTTGTCTTTGAACGATTTTTTCAATCCATTTACTGAAATCGCTGCATGACTCATCTGTTTTCCTCCTTTTATTTTAAGTGCTACTTAGTGTTACCGGTAATCAGTATCACTTACTACTATGGTAAAAAAAACAACTGAATAGTCTTGGTTCTGTATTTTCACCCTCCATTCAGTCGGTATAACCGATTAGATTCACTTTTTTCCACGACCGATCGAATCGTTCAACTTCGCCCGGTACTTATCACTCCACGTTTCCGAGTCTTTCACCAGTTCATCACAAAATCCGGCTACGTCTTCCCCGGTGAGGTCAGTAACTTCCTTGCCTTCCGCTGCCCCTTCTTCGAACAGATCCAGAATGCCATTAAAGATTCGGCTCGTGTCTTTCCAGTCGGTAAGACCGCCGGCTGTCCACATATATTTTTGAATCGCCTTGTAGGCATTGAGGTATTCACTTGGCAATGTCTTCGCACGGGCTTCCATCGCTCTCCATTCGCGCTTGTCAGCAAAACTTCCCGTAATCTTTTCAATAAATTTCATCTTATCCTCTCCTTATGATTTCTTTTGTCCTTAGTTCATTCATTTTGCTTGAAAGGAATTCCCATTTCCCCCAAAAAATCTTGAGTTTCTGCTGACCCGCTTCATTCAGGGTGTAGAATTTCCGCGGTGGTCCGACACTGCTTTTCTTCTTTTCAATATTCACCAGATTGTTTTTCTCGAGGCGCATGGTAATGGTGTACACCGTGCCTTCCACCACATCCGTGAAACCAAGTTCCCTCAACTGCTGCGTGATCTCGTAGCCATACGTTTCACCCCGGCTGATGATCTCAAGCACACAGCCTTCAAGAACCCCTTTCAGCATTTCTGTGAAGTTTTCCAAACATTCACCCCCTATATTTTCATTCACTACTCGTTAATACTAACTACCACTATATAGTATGACAAAGTAGTGGATGGTGTCAACCCAATTTATAAAAGCTGAAGAATGTTTTTTCATCTTCAGCTTTTGTGGTAGATATTTAAGTGTATTTTTGAATAATTTCTCTATTGATCAAGCGAGTAGTGGTTGATTTCCACTCCAGGTGCTCGCTTTCCGCGGGGCTGGCGGTGAGCCTCCTCGGGCTAAAGCCCTGCGGGGTCTCACCTGTCCAGCGTTTCCCGCAGGAGTCGAGCGCCTTCCGCTCCAATCAACGTCAAAGATCGAGTGAATTTCTAGTACTCTTTCCTAGATCATTAGGTATAAAAACTCATTTACTTCTACTTCTTTAAATGGTGAGAGGAACAAAATCGGCGAGCCGAAACTCCTAAAGCGAATTAAACATTCAGCTCTCCCATAATCCATCCTTCCAAAAACTTCTTTAGAGACGCTGCCACTATCCTTCGACTTCCATTTTCGTGATTCCATATGTGGATTTTCTCTGACTGTATTGTGTCCTTTTCGATGAGATATCCAAATAAATCACCATTTCCTGCGTCGGCAAAAAATAACAATGAATTCACACCACTCTGTTGATGGGCATTTCTACAAAACACGTTTTCCCTGATCGTCTGTTCTGTTGACCAAATAAATGAAATCCCATAGTCGCCGTAAACCCCATTCGTCTCGTTGTATAATTGGGCAAGTCTCCTTGGCAATTCAATTTCTAATATATCTTTAACTGCTACTATCTCAGATTCAGTTGCGGGTGGTTTGAACTGACATTCTTTCGATAGACTGTTGAAGAAAGCTTTCCATTTCATTAAGTTTAACCACCTGAAATTTATTATTTAAAAGACTCCGCCATTTGAATCAACTGTGTTTTACTCACTTCTTTTGGGGTTAGTTTAGGGTAATAGATCACTTCATAATACATGTCATCTTTCCAGGTAATGACTCTTCTTCCTGAGTCATTCGGGATGAACTCTCCATAAGATTCACTACCGATTTTTACTTTTTCAATTTTATCTTTTGAATATTCTGGTTTTGAGGACGAAATTCGGATATCCATCATATTTATATCCGCGTTTAATAACGACATTTCTGCTTCCTGGTGATCCCCACTAACTGAAAAATCGGTGACCTTCATTTCAGCAAATGGAACCTGTGTTGGCGTCTTGAATTCAAATGTCATTTGGCTTGCCTTTGGAATGTAATGTAGATCGTACATCCTGCCACGGAGCTCCGACCAGACAAATAGTATGGTCAGAATGGAAGCAACTAATATTACAGAGTATAATCGTTTCCCTTTGGTTACGTTCAAAAATCCTATACTGTTAATCATTAACCCACCTTATATGTTTATATTTTTGAAGAGGAATCAACCCTTATGAAAACAGCCTCCAATTCCCCTCCGAAACCACTTCCACTTCACCATCGATCACCTTGATGGCTGTCTGATCATCAATGGCATACGATGGTCCCTTTATTCCTCTGGCCCATTTCTCTGCATCAGCCATCGTATTTTCAGGCAGCATCTCGTGGTCCAGATGGGGGAATATCGAAAAATCAACCATTCCGAGCGCTTCATCTTCGCCGTTCGGAGGATTCCAGCCAACAAAGTCTTCTCCGACGACAGGCGCCATCACCATACTCCCTGCACTCATTCCCACATAGACTGCATCCAGCGATGGCAAAAGATCTGCAAGTCCGGATTGTCGCATCCAATGAGCCAAATAGAGAGCGTCACCGCCAGATACAAGAAAGACATCCGTCTCTTTAACGAGTGGTACCCAGCGTTCTTTATGGATGCTTGGCAACGCTGTTAGTTCCAGTACGCCGACAGACTTCCATCCCAAATCCACCATGGGATTCTCTGAATTTCCGCTGATGAACTCCCACGTTCTGACGCCGGGACCGACCCAGGGGTGTCCGTACATGGCGGTGGGGATGCACAGGGCCGTGCAATCGGCGATCGGTTTGTCGAGCATGGCAACCAGGGCTTCGTGTATGCTTTTATTATTGACGCCTGCTGATGTAAGCAGTAATTTCATGTTTTTCATCTCCTTTGTATGATCAAAACGGATTTTCACTTATGCACTAAATCTTACCAGAGCTACTTGTACCATAAGGAATTCAACTAAAACGGCCATTTATCCTCCCTGGAAAAACCATGTGCTATTGCTCCGTTCCCTTATATCTGCCATCATTTATACACCTTTTCTGTAATGTTTGGACAAAAACTCATCCACTATCACTTTATGGCTTTTAACCATATTGGTTGGCAGTTCATCAGGATAAAAGAACTCGCATGTAATGGATTCTGATGGATCTATGTTCAATTTCCCTTCATATCCCTCCGAATAATAGGCAACCGTTACGACGTAAAACTCATCACCATTTTCGGCCTTTACATAGTGTTCCGGTCCTGAATACACATTGATTAAATGAAGTTCATCGACTCGCAATCCCGTTTCCTCATATACTTCTCTTCTAGCAACCTCTTCAGTGGATTCCCCAAGTTCCATCAGTCCGCCCGAAATTCCCCAAACACCTTTCGGATACGTTCGCTGTTGAAGCAGTAACCTTCCCATATCATCCACTATAACCGTAACGGCCCCTACAAAAAGTAATGGCCTGTGACCCACGATTTCCCTCAGTTCTTCTATGTATCCCATCATCTAGACTCCTTTTCATGCTATTTTAACTTGATGTCGCATTTCAAACCTGTCCTTTAACTTAGTACCAATTATTTCAAATGGTGGAGATTTGGGCAAGAGTCTTCATGATGTAAAAGTAAAGAATGATACGAAAGAATGGCTTCACTCTGTACCCAAAACCAATATTGACAGTTGCCATTATGGCGTATACAATACACATATAAATACTATGCATAGATTTACTATGCATACGAAGGGAGCCTATCTATGAAAGTAAGTAAAGAACTGCTGAAAGGGAGCACCACTACCCTAATATTAAGCTTGCTGGATGCCAAACCGATGTATGGCTATGAAATTATTAAAGAGCTGGAATTAAAATCTGACGGGATTTTCAACTTGAAAGAAGGGACCATCTATCCCATCCTGCACACGCTGGAGGATAAAGGCTTCATTTTGTCTTACTGGGAGGAAGGGTCTGGAAAAAGAAAAAGAAAATACTACAAGTTAAATGACTCCGGAAGAGAATTTATTCAGGAAAAGAAAAAAGAATGGTCCACTTTTAAACAAGCTGTGGACCAAGTCCTAAATGGAGAGAAACGCGCATGGGAATAGAAAAAAAGGTTGAATTATATATTGAAAGAATCTGTAAGCGGGTCAGAAACAAAGATGTTCATGCTCAAATAGCGCTTGAAATTCAAGATCATCTCCTTTTATTGAAAGAGGAAGGCATGAGCAGGGGACTCTCTGAGGAAGAGGCAATCGACTATGCGCTAACTCATTTGGGAGACGCAGAGGCGTTGGGAGACCAGTTAAACAAGACCCATAAAGCTCCGCTGGATGTCAAAACCATTCTTCCAGTACTGGCCGCTTCCCTGTTCGGTTTGGTGGTCATGTATTATTTGCAATTCCATTCCACTATTTCAGCCCTTAATGAAATGAGTGTTTTCAATAAAAGTCTTGTTTTTTATATAATCGGTCTCCTAATCATGCTGACTTTATATACCTTCGATTATCGGAAACTATTAACCTACTCGAAGTACGTTTACGTGGGGACGGTCCTTCTTCTACTTTTGACCGTTATAACTGGCGATAAAGTGGATGGTGTGCCATTTTTAAATTTAGGTATTGCCCATGTGAATGTAACGGAAGTGGCTCCCTTTCTTTTGATCATTTCCTTTGCAGGTATCTTTCATTCATGGAAGTGGAGGAGTACACGATCGTTATGGTTTGGGGTAGGAATGATTTCAATCCCCATCGCTTTATTGTCGACGACTGGTGCCTTAGCCACTACCTTCATCAGCATTCTGGTCTGTACTGCCATCATGCATGCTTCGGGTGCCGGCCTTAAACAAGTGATAACATTTGCAGCCGTCTCCACTATATGGCCAGTGGTACATTTGATCAGTCATGCCCAAACACATACGATGGTCAGTCCATATGCCGACCTACCATTTAAGCAAGCAGATCTAATAGGGAGTACAATCCAGACCGCTCCAAGTTTAATGTCCGAAGTTCATACAGATTTCATCCTGGCGTATACCATCTATTCATTTGGCTGGTTGGCCGCCATCGCGGTCTCCGGGACGATTGTCTATTTTATTTACAGAGCCTTTACCATATCAAGTAGCGTGAATAATGCCTTTGGTAAACTGCTTGTGGTTGGCCTTGCCACTACTTTTACAGCTCAATTTACAGTAAGCATCCTTGCAAATATGGGGTTATCGGCTCTTCCTGGGGTTTCCGTTCCATTTATCAGCTTTGGCGGCTCCCATATCATCATTGAAATGCTGGCAGCAGGATTGTTATTGAGTATATATAGAAGACGAAATACCGTTGATCTGGTTGTGGCAAATTAATAAATTCACTGATAAGAAGGAACAGCTTGAGTTACTGTTCCTTTTTATTGTACATATAACATATTACTCAAAGTATTTTATAAACCACCAAACTGTTCACTTCTAACATTCCTCTAGATCATACTTTTACCACATGAACTCGATATCTTATTTTAAACATCCTTATGCTTTAATCAATACCTTCCCCTCATAAGCACGACTCTCAATCAAATCGTGAGCCTGTTTGGCATCACTTAAATCGAATACCTTGGCAATGGGGAGCGTTACTTTGCCTGCTGCAAATAGCTCAATCACTCTTTCAGCAGCAGGAGCCAACATGTCCGGTCGATGTTTCCTCGTCGTCCCGAGGCTGAAGCCTTTTACATTTCGACAGGAGGAATGTACATCACTGGTTTTGAAGTGGCCTGCACTGCCGCTGCTGTTGCCGAATTGAACGAGGGTTCCGTACAAACCGAGACAGTCCAGGCTAGCCGTTGTGACTTCCCCTGCAACGGAATCGAAAACGGCATTGGCCCCTTTGCCGTTCGTCAGTTGAAGCACTTCTTCTGAAAACGTGTCGTATGTACAAACATGATCTGCCCCCATCCTCTTTACATAGTCTTCCTTGCTCAAGTTGCCTACTGTTGCCATGACTGTCTCAACCCCGGCAAGCTTCGCTAATTGAATGAGCATGGAACCGACACCACCTGCCCCGCTGTGCACAACGATCGTATCACTCTTCTTCACCTGTCCGATATCGTGTAACAGGATATAAGAAAGGATCGAAACAGTAGGCATGGCGGCCGCCTGTTCAAAGGAAAGACTCTCGGGAATTCTGAATGTCAGTTGCTTATGGGCTTTCACATACTCTGCGTAAGAACCACCTTTAGGAAAAGCAATGACACGGTCCCCTTCAGAAAAACCCGACGACGTTCCTGCTTCCACCACGGTTCCCGTTGCATCGAGCCCAAGGGTTAAAGGGAATTTCCCCTTTCCTTTATTGCCTCTTCTTGATTTGATATCGGCATAGTTTACACTTGTATATGCCGTTTTGAGCAAGACTTCTTCTTCCGTTATGGTTGGAGTCTCCACTTCGGCCAATTGTAGTATATGGGAACCCCCAAATTCATGTTGAATCACTGCTTTCATCTCAACACCCCTTTTACAACATCTCTCTTTCATTTTACTGTAATGACTGAAAGATGGGATAATAGAAAAAATGAAAGAACAGTCATAAACAACGCTTATATTGACAAGTTGTTCTCACCTATGTTAATTTGTATATGCAAATGAAAGGATGTTGTCCTTATGAATCAAGAAGAAGATGTTCTGATTCACTGCTTATATTTCACGGCAAGCCGTTTTTCCCGCAGCATCACCAAGCTTGCTGAAAAACACCTGGATGCCGGAGGACTTGCTCCATCTTACTTTTATATGATCATGGTCATCCACTTCAAACCTGGAATTACACAGAAAGAGCTATGTCAAAAGCTGGCGATTGCTCCTTCCACCAGTACACGTTTCATTGATAAACTGGAAAAGCGAAACATCGTCGTTCGCAAAATGTCCGGTAAGCAAACCTTCATTTCATTAACGGATGAAGGCGAAGAATTGTACCGTGAATTCCGCGTGTCAATCAAAGAAATGTTCCAGGATTATTCCAAGACGCTTGGGAAGGATTTCAGCCTGGATCTGAGTCGGATGCTGCATGAAGCAAGTTTAAAGCTTGAAAAAGAATGAGAGTGTTTTGCGCTCTTTTTTTACCCACTCATTTGCATATACAAATATAAAAATTGGAGGAATATATTATGAATAAAACGATTGTCATCATCGGAGCCGGTAGAGGGATCAGCTATGAGACAGCAAAGAATTTCGGATTGAAAGGTTACAAGGTGGCACTCATTTCTCGTACACTCTCTTCACTTCAGGAGCTTGAAAGTGATTTAGCGTCGCACGGTATCACGGCAAAAGGATTTCAAGGTGATGTTTCATCCGGATCGTCCATGAAAAAGGCTCTTTCTGAGGTAAGAGCTGCATTTGGTGATGAAATCGAGGTCCTGTTGTATAATGCAGCGTCCATCCGACCTGGACAACCGACTGCGATCAATGTGGAAGATTTCATTTATGACTTTAAAGTGAACGTGGCAGGTGCACTGGTCGCCGTTCAGGAGATCCTTCCTTTCATGAAAAAAGATTCCGGGTCCATCCTATTGACCGGTGGAGGACTTGCCCTCAATCCAAATGCAGATGTTGCGTCATTATCTGTCGGTAAAGCGGGCTTGAGAAACCTTGCCTACAGCCTGAATCAGGAACTGACGCCGAATGGAATCTATGTGGGGACTCTGACCATTAATGGCTTCGTTCATGAACACACTTATTTCTCGGGGGATAAGATTGCCGGCGCTTTGTTCGATATGCATGAAAAGAAAGAAGAGGTTGATGTTGTGTACGAAGAGGCGTGACAGATCAAGAGCCATCACAAGGCTTATGTGATGGCTCTTTGTTTATTTATTTTGGTTTTCCAATAACCTTGAAACGGCACGTTCCGCCGACTGCAGAGCACCTTCAAGATGGCCGCCATTTTCGGCTGCTGTTTCGGTTCCGGCAAATAGGATGTTCTGTTCCCACAGCCCCGCATGTCCAAGTGGACCATATTCAGGAAAATTCATGAGCGGTTCAGCATCCTCTCTTACCGCAGTGTGTGGGTCATCTGACCAATCCTTGTACAAAAGGGAGAGGGGCGAACCCGCCTGCTCACCGAATAAGCGTTTCAGCTGTTCCAAGACAAGCTTCATTATTTTATCCTCACCCAGCTCCCTGCGCGTTGCAGCCGGTATTCCGAAGAATCCAAACAAAGCACCTGCCCCTTTATCTGGTGAAGCGTCATGTATTTCCTGAAGAGGACCTGCCCAGCTCGTTACCTGACCCGAAAGACCATCTTTCCGCCAGAAAGGCCGATCATAAATAGCGATTGCCTTTGCCTGTCCCGCCATCCAAGTCGGCATTTCAAGCATGCTTTGGATAAGGTCTTCCGGAAGAGAAGGTGAGAATGAAAGATGTCGTGCTACAAGTCGTGGTGGCATGGCAAGGATCACAGCTTCTGCCTTCCATTCCTTCTTCCCGCCTTGCTCATCAGCTTCGACCGTGATGTCCCCATCGTTATTCATCCGGATTGCCTTTACGGCAGTATTCATCTGAACAGTACCCGGCGGAAGAGTATCATGGACGGCATCAATGAGTGACTCCACACCGCCATGCAGCCTGAAAGATCTTTGCACAGCCCCTTCCGGTAACACATGCCGTTGTGGAACAGCGTTTTCTGACTGCTCATAGAGAAGGGCTCCTTCCGTATGCTGCAGGAACGTCTGTAAACCGAGCTCCTTTACAAGACGGGTGATGAGCGGCTCATAGTCAGGCCAGAACCACGTCGGTCCGAGGTCCACTTTCGCAAGGTCCGTCCCTCCGATGGTCTCGCTTATGACTCTCCCTCCGATTCTTCTCCGGGCTTCGAGGACCACACACTCAACGCCTTTCGTGTGGAGGAGGGAAGCGGCCCTGAGACCGCTCAGGCCAGCCCCGACAATGATCACAGGTTTCTTCATGCCGTGACCTCCTATTCTCTTTATAATATAGAGTATTGTAGCAGAAGGGTCGGACCTTTTCATTCAGGGGAGCTTAAGCCATAAAAAAGAGCTTGCAGAAACATTTACTGTCTCTACAAGCTTTTCCTTTACCTACTCTTCATATTGCTCGTTTTCATACGTACCATACTGACCATTCTCCGTATCGATGACACCGCTCGTGTATGAATCCATGATCTGCTGACTTACCTGTTGGTTCGCATTTTCATCATATGTGAACTGCTCTTTCGGATCTCTCTTCTTCATGGTGATTCCCCCTTAAAATTAAGTAGTCGATTCTCCTTTATTGTTCGAAAATTGGCTACAGATATAAGTGGGAAAATATAGTATAATGATTGTAAGGAGGGGATCACAATGAGTTTAAAATATCAGAACATATTAGTAGCTGTAGATGGATCCAGGGAAGCAGAATGGGCCTTCAAAAAAGCGATTGCCATCGCCAAACGGAACGACGCCGTTCTGTCCCTGATCCACGTCATCGACACCCGCTCTTTCGCGGCCATCGAATCCTACGACCGCACTGTGGGAGAAAGAGCCATCAAGTATGCTGAAGAATTATTAAACGAATACAAAGACGAAGCGGCCAAAACCGGATTGACCAAAGTCAAAACCTATGTCGAATACGGCTCCCCGAAAGTGATCATCCCAAGAGAAGCAAACAAAAACGTCAAAGCAGACCTCATCATATGCGGTGCAACCGGCCTCAACGCCGTCGAACGCTTCCTCATCGGCAGCGTCTCAGAACACATCACCCGGGCTGCCCACTGCGACGTACTGGTTGTCAGAACGGAAGAAGTGGAAGATTGATTTACTATCTTTAATCCATTCAAAAAAGAAAGAAGCGATTGAGGGAGAGTGGTTCTCCCCAATCGCTTCTTTTTCTGTTACACAGATTGTTCAACAAAAGCTTTCAACTCAGCCTTCCCCTTCCCAATCTGCACCTTCACCTGCTCAAACCCCGTACCACCATACGACTTCCTTCTCTCCACAGCCGAATACGGAGTCAAAATCGAATAAATATCCTCCTCGATCAACGAAGAAAACTCACCATACTCCTCAAGCGATACATCCTTCAGATAGCAGCCCTTCTCAATACAATACAGCACAAGCTTCCCGACGATTTCATGAGCCTGTCTGAACGGAATCCCCTTCGTCGCCAGGTAATCCGCAAGCTCTGTCGCATTGGAAAAATCATTCCCGACTGCTTCCTTCATCTGTTCACTATTCACCTTCATCGTCGAGATCATGCCCGTAAAGATCTTAAGCGATCCCACAACGGTCTTCACCGTATCGAACATCCCTTCCTTGTCTTCCTGCATGTCTTTATTGTAGGCAAGTGGCAGACCTTTTAACACAGTGAGAAGAGAAATGAGATTCCCGTTCACCCTGCCCGTCTTCCCTCTGACAAGCTCCGCCATATCCGGGTTCTTCTTTTGAGGCATGATACTGCTTCCAGTAGTGAAACTGTCATCGAGCTCGATGAATCGGAACTCTTCCGTGGACCACAGGATCATCTCTTCCGCGAGGCGGGAAAGATGGGTCATCATGATCGAGCTGTTGCTCAGGAATTCCAGGATGAAATCACGGTCGCTCACGGCATCCAGACTATTCTCATAGCAAGCATCAAAACCAAGGAGCTCAGCTGAATATTCCCTGTCGATGGGGAATGTGGTCCCTGCCAGTGCACCTGCTCCCAATGGGGAGATATCGATTCTTTTCAGAGAATCAGCGAGTCTCTCCTTATCACGATTCAGCATCCAGAAATAACACATCAGATGATGAGCGAACGAGATAGGTTGGGCACGCTGTAGATGAGTGTACCCTGGAATGATCGTTTCAACATTTGCTTCCGCCTGGGCGATGATCGCTTCCTGAAGGTCCTCAACGAGCTTGACGATTTCCTCCACACGTCTTTTTAAAAAGAGATGCATGTCTGTCGCCACCTGGTCGTTACGGCTTCTGCCCGTGTGGAGCTTGCCGCCGACCTCACCGATCAAATCGATCAGATGCTTCTCCAGATTCAAATGAATGTCCTCATACTCAACGGAAAACTGAAGCTCATTCTTTTCAGCCTTCCCATACAGCACGTGAAGGCCATCGAGGATCTGATCGGATTCACTTTC